>NZ_JBIRGM010000005.1:0-384722 GCF_044328025.1 Streptomyces sp. NPDC018000 | reverse complement strand
GCGGGGGGTGAGTTGTCGCCGGAGATGCTGTTGCGTGCGGTGGGTGTGGGTGAGCCGCAGGTTGTGGTGGTGGATGGTGTTGTGCTGGTGCCGCGGTTGGTGCGGGCGGGTGTGCCTGCGGTGGTCAAGGGTGCTGAGGGTGCTGAGGGTGTGGATTTGAGTGGTGGGACGGTGTTGGTGACGGGTGGTACGGGTGGTTTGGGTGTGGTGTTGGTGCGGCATTTGGTGTCGGTGTGTGGAGTGCGGCGGTTGGTGTTGGTGAGTCGGAGTGGTGGTGTGGGTTCGGGTGGGTTGGTGGAGTCGTTGGTGGGGTTGGGTGCGGAGTCGGTTGAGGTGGTGGCGTGTGATGTGGCGGATCGGGAGGCGTTGGCTGGGGTGTTGGCGGGGATTCCTGGGGAGTTTCCGTTGGTGGGTGTGGTGCATGCGGCGGGTGTGTTGGATGACGGTTTGGTGGGTTCGTTGTCGGTGGAGCGGTTGGCTGGTGTGTTGCGGCCGAAGATGTTGGGTGGGTGGAATCTGCATGAGTTGACGAGTGGTCTGGGGTTGGGTCTGTTTGCGGTGTTTTCTTCTGCGGCTGGTGTGTTGGGTGCGCCGGGGCAGGGGAATTATGCGGCGGGGAATGCGTTTTTGGATGGGTTGGTGGAGTCGCGGGTTGCGGGTGGTTTGTCGGGTGTGTCGTTGGCGTGGGGTGTGTGGGGGGATGAGGGTGTGGGGGGTATGGGTGGTGGGTTGTCGGAGGGTGATCGGTTGCGGATGGCGCGGGGTGGTGTGCTGCCGTTGACGGTGGCGGAGGGTCTGCGGTTGTTCGATGTGGGTGTGCGTGCGGGTTCGGCCCTCGTGCCGGTACGGCTCGATGTCGACGCGCTACGGGCGCAGGGCACGGAGCTCTCGCCCCTCTACCACCACCTCGTCCCCACCGTGCGCCGTACTGCCGCCGTCAGCGACGGAACCACCGCCGACTCCCTGCACCAGCAGCTCTCCGCGCTCACCCCGGCCGAGCGGGAGCGGGCACTGCTCAACGTGGTACGGGGCCAGATCGCCGACGTCCTGGGCCACGCCAACCCCGCGTCCATCGCCCCCGACCGTGCCTTCAGCGACCTCGGCTTCGACTCCCTCACCTCGGTCGAACTGCGCAACGGACTGAACGCGGCGACGGGCCTGCGGCTGCCCGCCACGCTCGTCTTCGACTATCCGACCGCGGGCGACCTCGCCGACTTCCTCCATGACGAACTGCTCGGCACCCTCGACGCCCCCACCGCCACGGCGGTGAAGCACAGGGGCCCCGTGAGCGACGATCCGATCGTCATCGTCGGCATGTCCTGCCGCTACCCCGGAGGCATCGAGTCGCCGGAAGATCTGTGGAACCTGGTCTTCGACGGCAGGGACGCCGTCTCCGAGTTCCCGGAGGACCGAGGCTGGGACACCCACGCGATCTTCGACCCGAAGGGCGAGCGCCCGGACACCACCTACGTCAACAAGGGCGGATTCCTCCACGACGCCGCCGACTTCGACGCCGCCTTTTTCCGCATCAGCCCCAACGAGGCGCTGAGCACGGACCCCCAGCAGCGCCTGCTCCTGGAAGCGTCCTGGGAGGCGTTCGAGCGCGCGGGCATCGACCCGGCCACACTCAAGGGCAGCGCCACCGGTGTCTTCGCGGGCCTGATGTACCACGACTACCCGACCAGCCACAGCGCGGGCAGCATCGTCTCCGGCCGCATCGCCTACACCTACGGCCTCGAAGGCCCCGCGGTCACCGTGGACACGGCGTGCTCCTCCTCGCTGGTGGCGCTGCACCTCGCCGGCCAGGCGCTCCGCAACGGCGAGTGCTCACTCGCGCTGGTCGGCGGCGTGACGGTGATGTCCACGCCCGCCACCTTCCTGGAGTTCAGCAGGCAGCGTGGCCTCGCCAGGAACGGCCGGTGCAAGTCCTTCGCCGAGGCGGCGGACGGCACCGGATGGTCCGAGGGCGTCGGCGTGCTGGTCGTCGAGCGGCTCTCCGACGCCCAGCGCAACGGGCACCAGGTGCTCGCGGTGGTTCGCGGCTCCGCCGTCAACCAGGACGGCGCCAGCAACGGCCTCACCGCCCCCAACGGCCCGTCCCAACAGCGGGTGATCCGCGCCGCGTTGGCGGAAGCCCGGCTGTCGACCGACGAGATCGACACCGTGGAGGCGCACGGCACCGGCACCGTCCTGGGCGACCCCATCGAGGCGCAGGCCCTCATCGCCACCTACGGCCGCGACCGCACGGCGGAGCAGCCGCTGTGGCTCGGCTCCATCAAGTCGAACCTGGGCCACACCCAGGCCGCCGCCGGCGTCGCCGGAATCATCAAGATGGTCATGGCCATGCGCCAAGGGGTGCTCCCGAAGACCCTGCACGTGGACGAGCCGTCGTCGAAGGTGGACTGGACGGCCGGGCGGGTCGAGCTGCTGACGGAGTCCAGGCCCTGGAAGGTCACCAGGCCGAGGCGCGCCGCCATCTCCTCCTTCGGGATCAGCGGCACCAACGCCCACGTCATCATCGAGCAGGCCCCCGAGCCCACCAAGCCGGGGCCCGACTTCCCGCGACAGGACGACGTCCCCGGCTCACTCCTGCTCCCGGTGTCCGCCGCGAGCCCGGCGGCGCTCCGTGCCAAGGCGCAGGCCCTGGCCGAGCTGCTGGACGGCGAGAACGCCCCCCACCCGGTGGACGTGGCCGTGGCGCTCACGACCAAGCGTGCGCAGCTTGAGCGCCGCGCGGTCGTCCTCGGCACCGGCCGCGACGATGCGATCGCGGGCCTGCGGGCCCTGGCGGCCGGTGAGACCACGACGAGCCTGGTCGAAGGGACCGCGGTCAAGGGCCGGTTGGCGTTCCTGTTCACCGGTCAGGGCGCCCAGCGCATCGGTATGGGGCGTGAACTCGCCGGAGCCTTCCCCGTGTTCGCGGATGCTTTGGATGAGGTGTGTTCGCACCTCGACCCGTTGCTCCCGCGGCCGCTGAGGGACGTGGTGTTCGCGGCGGAGGGCTCGGACGAGGCCGCTCTGCTGGATCGCACCGAGTATGCGCAGCCTGCCCTGTTCGCCGTCGAGGTGGCTCTGTTCCGGCTCGTCGCCTCGTGGGGCGTGCGCCCGGACGTGCTGGCCGGACACTCCATCGGCGAGATCAGTGCCGCCTGCGTGGCCGGCGTGTTCTCCCTCGCGGACGCGGCGGCGCTGGTGGCGGCCCGGGGACGGCTGATGCAGGCCCTCCCGGCCGGTGGCGTGATGGCCGCCGTCCAGGCCACGGAGGACGACGTACGCGAACTGCTGGACGGGGTGGACGACGCGGCGATCGCCGCCGTCAACGGCCCCCGCTCCGTGGTCGTTTCCGGCACCGCCGCTTCCGTGGACGCGGTGGTGGAGGCCGTGAAGGCCAAGGGCGGCAAGACCTCCCGCCTCAAGGTCTCCCACGCCTTCCACTCACCCCTGATGGACCCCATGCTCGACGAGTTCGAACGCGTGGTGAACGGCCTCACCTTCCACGAGCCCACGCTGCCCGTCGTCTCCAACGTCACCGGGCAACTCGCCACCCCCGCCGACCTCACCTCGCCCCGGTACTGGGTCAGGCACGTACGGGAAGCGGTCCGCTTCGCCGACGGGATACGGGCCCTGACCGAGGACGGGGTCACCACCTTCCTGGAGATCGGCCCCGACGCCGTCCTCACCGCCATGGCCACCGACGCCCTCCCCGAGGACACCGACGCCCAGACCATCCCCCTCCAGCGCCGGAACAGGCCGGAGGAGCCCGAGGCACTGACCGCCCTGGCCCGGCTCTGGGCCCACGGGCACACCATCGACTGGACCACCCTCCACACCGACGGCCAGGCCCGCCCGGTCGACCTGCCCACCTACCCCTTCCAACGCCGGCGCTACTGGATCGACGGTTACTCCCCGTTCGGCGCGGCCTCAGGTGGCGGCGATCACCCGCTGCTCGGCGCGGCCGTCGTGCTCGCCGAGGCCGACAGCCTGCTCTTCAGCGGGCAGCTCTCCACCCGGATCCAGCCCTGGCTGGTCGACCACGCCATCGGCGACACCGTGCTGTTCCCCGGCACCGGCTTCGTGGAGATGGCCATCGCCGCCGGTGACCAGGCAGGCTGCCCGGTGCTCGCGGAGATGACGCTGGAGATGCCGCTGGTGCTCCCGGAGCGCGGTGCCGTCCACACCCAGCTCGTGGTGCACGCCCCCGACGACTCGGGCCGCCGCACCTTCACCATCCACTCGCGTGGTGAGGGCGCCGTGGACGAGGTGCCGTGGGTGCGGCACGCCTCGGGTGTGCTCGTCGCCGCGGCGCCCACCGTCGCGGACGGCACGGAGTTCGCCGTCTGGCCTCCGGTGGGTGCGGTGCCGGTGCCGGTTGAGGGCGTGTACGAGCGGTTCACCGAGGGCGGTCTGTCGTACGGCCCCGCGTTCCGCGGCCTGCGGAGCGCCTGGCGGCTCGGCGACGACGTGTTCGCCGAGGTCGCGCTGCCGGACGGCGTGGCCGTGGACGGGTTCGGAGTGCACCCGGCGGTGCTGGACGCGGCGCTGCACGCCGTGGGGCTGAGCGCCGTGGGGGAGCGGGCCGGGCTGCCGTTCGCCTGGTCGGGCGTCGAGCTGTTCGCTACGGGCGCCACCGCGTTGCGGGTGCGGGTGCGCCCGCTGGGCTCGGGCGCGGAGTCCGGTGCCGGGGCGGTGTCGCTCGCGGTGGCGGATGCTGCCGGGCAGGCAGTGGCCTCGGTGGAGCGGCTGGACGTACGGCCGATCTCCGAAGAGCAACTGGCACAGGCTCGCACCGAGTTCATCGATTCCCTGTACCGCGTGGACTGGGCCGCGCTGCCCGCCGTCCCCTCCGGCACCGGCACCGGAAAATGGGCGGTGGTCGGCACCGGCGCCGCCGCGTGGTCGGAGACACTGGCCACGGTGGTAGGCAGCACCGCGGTGGTGCCGGAGCTCGGGGACGCGGGAGACGCGGGCATTGTTGTGCTGCCGGTCCTCGGCGCCACCGACACCACCGACACCGCCGGGTCCGTACGCGAGCTGACACACCGGACGCTCGCCGACCTCCAGACCTGGCTGGCGGACGACCGGTTCGCCGCCTCGACGCTGGTGGTCGTGACCCAGGGCGCGGTGCCCACCGCAGACGGCGACATCGCCGACCTCGCGGCCGCCACCGTGAGCGGGCTCGTACGGTCCGCACAGATGGAGAACCCCGGCCGGATCGTGCTGGTCGACGTGGACGGCACCGAAGCCTCGCTGACCGCCCTGCCCGGAGCGGTACGCGTCCAGGAGCCCCAACTATCGATCCGAAAAGGTGTGTTGGCGGCCCCGAGGCTGGCGCGCGTCCCCGTCGCCCCCGCCCAGCCGGAGAAGGCCTGGGACGCCGAGGGCACCGTCCTGGTGACCGGCGCCACCGGCGCCCTGGGCGCCCTGGTCGTACGCCACCTGGTCGCCGAGCACGGTGTCGGCCACCTGCTGCTGACCAGCCGGCGGGGCCAGGACGCGCCGGGCGCCTCCGAGTTGCGCGCGGAACTGGCCGAGCGCGGCGTGAGCGTTACGCTCGCCGCCTGCGACGCCGCCGACCGGTCCCAACTGGCCGGCCTGCTGGCGGCGGTCCCTGCCGAGCACCCGCTCACCGCGGTCGTGCACGTCGCGGGAGTGCTCGACGACGGCGTCATAGGCTCGCTGACCCCTGAGCGCATGGACACGGTCCTCAGGCCCAAGGTCGACGCCGCCTGGAACCTGCACGAGCTGACCCGCGACCTCGACCTGTCGGCGTTCGTGCTCTTCTCCTCCATCGCCGGCGCGCTCGGGGTTCCGGGACAGGGCAACTACGCCGCCGCCAACTCCTTCCTCGACGCCCTGGCCCAGCGTCGCCGCTCCCAGAACCTGGCGGCCACCTCGCTGGCCTGGGGCCTGTGGGCGGACGACGGCGGCATGGCCGGTGGGATGAGCGTCACCGGCGCCCACCGCATGGCACGCTCCAGTGCGGGCGCGCTCACCCCCGAGCAAGGCCTCGCCCTCCTCGACACGGCTGTCCTCGGCACGGAGCGCACCGGCGCCCCCGCCGACGCGCTCCTCGTCCCGGTCGTGCTGGACGTACGGGCCATGGCGCAGGGCGGCGAAGAGGAACTGCCGCCGCTCTTCCGCGGCCTGGTCCGGGCGCCCGGGCGCCGCGCCTCCCAGGCCGTCGCGGCGGCGCCCGCCGACTCCCAGCGCCTGCGCGCCCGCCTCGCCGAGGCACCGGCGGCAGAGCGGAAGGAACTGCTCATCGAGGTGGTGCGCGGGCACGTCGTGGCACTGCTCGGCCACGCCGGCGCCGAGGCCGTCGACGCCGACCGGTCCTTCAGCGACCTGGGCTTCGACTCGCTGACCGCCGTGGAGTTCCGCAACCGCCTGGGCGCGGCCACCGGGCTCCGCCTCCCGGCCGCGCTCATCTTCGACTACCCGAGCACCAGGGCCGTGGCGGGCCACCTGTGGGAGGAACTCGCTCCCCGGACCGGGGACGGCGCAGACGGCACGGACGGCGTCTCGGCCGAGGCACGCGTCCGCAGTGCCCTCGCGGCCATCCCGCTGTCCCGGCTGCGGGAGGCGGGCCTTATGGACAGCCTGCTCGAACTCGCGGGGATCGAGGCGGACGCCGTGGCCGCCGAGGACGCGGACGCCACTGACTCCATTGACGTCATGGACGCCGACGCCCTGATCAGCATGGCCCTCGCGGACTCCGGCCCCGGCGACACCGAAGGGGACGGCGACGCGGGTGACCACTACGGATACGACCAGGACGAGTTCGACGTCAACGACACGACGTGGGAGAAGTGACACCGCCATGACTGAGACCAGTCGTCCAGGCCGGGCCGCTCAGCCCCCCGGGCCCGATGGGTCCCGCGCGAAGCTCGTCGACGCGCTGCGGGCGTCTGTCAAGGAGACCGAGCGGCTGCGCGAGCAGAACCGCAAGCTGACCGCCGCCGCGCGGGAACCCCTCGCCATCGTCGGGATGGCGTGCCGCTACCCCGGCGGGGTCCGCTCGCCCGAGGACCTGTGGCGGCTGGTCTCCGAAGGGGCCGACGCCATCACCGAGTTCCCCGCCGACCGGGGCTGGGACCTCGACGCCCTCTACGACCCCGACCCGGAGCACGACGGCACCTCGTACTCCCGGCACGGCGGGTTCCTCCACGACGCGGGGGACTTCGACCCCGCCTTCTTCAGCGTGGCGCCGCGCGAGGCCCGCGCGATCGACCCCCAGCAGCGGCTGCTGCTCGAGGTCGCCTGGGAGGCGCTGGAGAACGCCCGGCTGGTGCCGGGGGCGCTGCGCGGCAGCCGCACCGGCGTCTTCGCCGGGGTGATGTACCACGACTACATCAACAGCTACGGCAGCGGCAGCGTCGTCCCCGGACGGGTCTCCTACACCTTCGGTTTCGAGGGCCCCGCGGTCACTGTGGACACGGCGTGCTCCTCGTCGCTGGTGGCGCTGCACCTGGCAGCCCAGGCGCTGCGTAACGGCGAGTGCTCGCTCGCGCTCGCCGCGGGCGTCACCGTGATGTCCACGCCGGGGACGTTCGTCGACTTCAGCAGGCAGCGCGGGCTCGCCGGCGACGGCCGGTGCAAGTCCTTCGCCGAGGCCGCCGACGGCACCGGCTTCTCCGAGGGCGTCGGCGTGCTGGCTCTTGAGCGGCTCTCCGACGCTCGGCGCAACGGGCACCGGGTGCTCGCCCTGGTGCGTGGCAGCGCCGTGAACCAGGACGGCGCGAGCAACGGACTCACCGCTCCGAACGGGCCGGCCCAACAGCGCGTCATCCGGGCCGCGTTGGCGAACGCCCGGCTCTCGGCCGACCAGGTCGACGCGGTGGAGGCGCACGGTACAGGCACCGTCCTCGGCGACCCCATCGAAGCCCAGGCACTGCTGGCGACCTACGGCAGGAACCGCCCCGACGACCAGCCCCTGTGGCTCGGCTCCATCAAGTCGAACCTCGGACACACCCAGGCCGCCGCGGGCGTTGCCGGAATCATCAAGATGGTCATGGCCATGCGCCACGGCATCCTGCCAAGGACCCTGCACGTGGACCAGCCGTCGTCCAAGGTGGACTGGTCCGCGGGCCGGGTCGAGCTGCTGACCGAGGCCAGGCCCTGGGAGACCACCAGGCCGCGGCGCGCCGCCGTCTCCTCCTTCGGCATCAGCGGCACCAACGCCCATGTGATCCTCGAACAGGCCCCGAGCGCCGTGGCCGCCCAGGAGGACGACCCTGCGCGGGAGGGTATCCGCACACCGGTGCTCTGGCCGATATCCGGCGCCAACGCCCACGCCCTGCGCGACCAGGCCGCGGCCCTGCTCCACCTCCTCGAAGACCCCGGGGCCCCCTCCCTCACCGACATCGGCTACTCCCTCGCCACCACCCGCGCCCACCTCGACCACCGCGCCGCCGTCACCGCCTCCGACGCGGTCGAGCTCACCACCGCCCTCACCGCCCTCACCGACGACACCCCCGCTCCCAACCTCGCCCGTGCCACTGCCCACACGGGCGGCAAGACTGCCTTCCTCTTCACTGGGCAGGGCGCCCAGCGCGTCGGTATGGGGCGTGAACTCGCCGGAGCCTTCCCCGTGTTCGCCCAGGCCCTGGACGAGGTGTGTTCGCACCTCGACCCGTTGCTCCCGCGGCCGCTGAGGGACGTGGTGTTCGCGGCGGAGGGCTCGGACGAGGCCGCTCTGCTGGACCGTACCGAGTACGCGCAGCCTGCCCTGTTCGCCATCGAGGTGGCTCTGTTCCGGCTCGTCGCCTCGTGGGGCGTGCGCCCGGACGTGCTGGCCGGACACTCCATCGGCGAGATCAGTGCCGCCTGCGTGGCCGGCGTGTTCTCCCTCGCGGACGCGGCGGCGCTGGTGGCGGCCCGGGGACGGCTGATGCAGGCCCTCCCGGCCGGTGGTGTGATGGCCGCCGTCCAGGCCACGGAGGACGACGTACGCGAACTGCTGGACGGGGTGGACGACGCGGCGATCGCCGCCGTCAACGGCCCCCGCTCCGTGGTCGTTTCCGGCACCGCCGCCTCGGTGGAAGCGGTGGTGGAGGCCGTGAAGACCAAGGGCGGCAAGACCTCCCGCCTCAAGGTCTCCCACGCCTTCCACTCACCCCTCATGGACCCCATGCTCGACGAGTTCGAACGCGTGGTGAACGGCCTCACCTTCCACGAGCCCACGCTGCCCGTCGTCTCCAACGTCACCGGGCAACTCGCCACCCCCGCCGGCCTCACCTCGCCCCGGTACTGGGTCAGGCACGTACGAGAAGCGGTCCGCTTCGCCGACGGAGTGCGCGCCGCCGGGGCACGAGGCATCACCCGCTTCGTCGAGATCGGCCCCGACGCGGTGCTTTCCGGCCTCGTCCAGCCCAGCCTGGACCCCGAGGACGCCGAGCGGGCCACCGTAGTGCCCCTGATGCGCAGAAACCGCGCCGAGACCGGCACCCTCCTCGCCGGAGTGGGACTGCTGCACGCCGCCGGGGCCGGGCTGGACTGGCAGACGCTGTACGAGGACAGCGGCGCACGGGCGGTGGACCTGCCCACCTACGCCTTCCAGCACCGCCGCTACTGGACCGCCTCGCCCGCGCTCTTCGGCGGGGCCGTGACGGACGGGCTCGAACCAGCGGCCGTCAGCGAGCCCCCCGACGCTCTCGCGGCCGGCAGGCTCCGCGCCCGGCTCGACGAACTCCCCGAGCCCGAACGGGAGAAAGTGCTGACCGAAGTCGTCGTGGAACACGTGGCAGCGGTGCTCGGCCATGACTCCGCCGGAGAACTCGACCCGGAACGCGGCTTCCTCGAAGTGGGCGTTGACTCGCTGTCCGCGATGGAACTGCGCAAGAACCTCCAGCGGGCCACCGGCCTCGAAGTCCCCGCCGCCGCCGTCTTCGACCTCGGCACCCCAGCCCGCCTCGCCGCGCACCTCGCCACCGAACTGCGATCCGCACCACCGGCAGAGGCCCCCGGCACCACCGTGCCGGCCACCGCCGCCGATCCGACCCGCATGCCGGAGGCCGTCAGCGAACTGTTCCGCGCCGCCGTCCGCGACGGCAAGATGGCCGAGGGAACGGCCTTGCTGGGCGCCGTGGCGGAGCTGCGCCCCGCCTTCACGACCGCCGCTCAACTCGGCGCAGTGAGCCCGCCGGTGCGGCTGGCCAAGGGCCCCGAAGGTCCCATGCTCATCTGCTTCCCGTCCCCGATGGCGCTCGCCGGGGCCCAGCAGTACGCCCGGCTCGCCGCGGGCTTCCGGGACGTGCGCGACGTGCACGTCGTCACCCCGCCCGGCTTCGTGGACGGCGAACCGCTGCCCGCCTCGGTGGACGCGGCCGTCGACCACTTGGCCCGGAGCGTAAGGGAGTTGGCGGGGGACACGCCGTTCGCCCTCGTCGGCTACTCCTCCGGCGGCCAGTTCGCGCACGCCACCGCCAGCCGCCTGGAGCGCGACGGGGTGACACCCGCCGCGGTCGTGCTGCTCGACACCTACCTCCCCCTCGACGGCGACGACCAGCGGTCCACCGGCGCCGACGACGCCGACGACGGGCTGTGGGCACGCATGCTCGACGGAATGATGGCGCGCGAGGACCACTTCGGGATGTTCTCCACCGCCAGGCTGTCGGCAATGGGCCGCTACAGCACCCTCATCAGGCAGTGCGCTCCCGAAGAGGTCACGGCACCCGTCCTGTTCGTACGGCCGACGGAGTCGTTCGTCAACGAGGCCGAGGAAGCCGGCGAAGCCGCGGCCGCCACCGAAGCCGACGACGAGAGCTGGCGCTCCTCCTGGTCGGCCCCGCACACCCTGCGTGAGATCCAGGGCAACCACTTCACCCTGCTGGAGAATTCGGCCCAGGCCACCGCCGAGGCCATCGAGATCTGGCTGCGATCTCTTCAGGACAACTAAGGGCTGTCCCGGAAGAAAGGCCCCGGTGCCGCGTACAGCGCACCGGGGTCTCGCACATACCCGTTGCGAGTCGGCCAAGCACGCCGATATGAGTGGCGTGAATTCATCAATACCGACCCCTTAGGGGGTTCAGGGGCTTTTTTGTGCCGGTGGCGATCGTTTACAGTGAATGCAGCCGGTTGTGAGAGTGTCTCTCGTTTTGCGGTCCAGCGCATTCTCTGTTCCGTGCAACCTCGCACCGCCGGTCGCGTAGCTCTCCCGGAAGTACAGACTCGTACCGAACATTCGGCGGCTTCGGGCCAGTCGGGCCCCTCGGGTTTGGCCCCTGAGGATTCGGCCGACCGTATTCGCACAGCGCCTTGTGCGTGGTACGCCCCGGCGCCCGACCACAGGATGCGATCTCATATTGCATGAGCTGTTGACCCATCAGGCTCCCCGTGAATTCCTGCTTGTGCGCAAGCAGAGGCGAAATTTCGCGCTTCGGCGGCAGCGGCAGGGGAGATTGTCTTCATGACCGACGAGTTCCCCGCGCCGCGCTACAGCATCGTCGTCCTGAACGCTCCCGCCGAGCCGCAGATCCGCTCGATGCTGCTGATAGCCCAGGAACTGCAACGCCGGGGCCATCGGATCACCTGTGTGACTACCCGGGACTTCGCCCAACGCGCCGTCGCCACCGGCGTCGACGTCCTCGTCCACGAGTCCTGCCCCACCTACGGCCTGGAGGTGGACACCTGGGAATGCAGCGGCCCGGCCGATCCCGTCCTCGTCGCGGACACCCTCGACTGCGCCGAGGAGATCAATGCCGAATTCGTCGACGACATACCCGACCTGGTGCTCTACGAGACATCGGCGCGGGTCACCGCCCGCCTCCTGACATGCCGCTGGAACCGGCCCGCCGTACAGATACTCCCGTCGTTCGCCCACGGCGACACGGTCGTCGGCGACGAGGCACCCCAGATCGAGTCCGACGCTGACAGCAACGCCTGCATCAGAGAACTGCCCACCCGAATCAGAGAGCGCCTTTTCCAGTTCCTCTCCCCGGGGGCAAAGGCCGGCATCTCGCCGAGCAACTTCTGTACGAAGCCCGAGCCCCTGTCGATAGCGCTGCTGCCCAGGGAGTTCCAGGCCGAAGGCGACCTCTTCGATGGCCATGTCGCTTTCGTCGGACCCTGCATACCCGAGCGCACGATGGACGAACGGTGGATGCCGCCGTCTACGGGGCTCCCTGTGGTGCTCCTCTCCCTCGACCCCGAACTTTTCGACGGCGCACCCGATTTCCTCCGCGCCTGTGTCGCCGCCCTCGCCGAGAAACCACTCCACCTGGTGATCGCGGCGGACGGCGACCCGGGAACCCTCTTCCCGGCCGGCGAAAAGCCCCACAATGTCGAGATCCACGACAATGTTCCACGGGCCGCGGTGCTGCGCCGGGCGGCCGCATTCGTCTGCCACTCGGACCTGAACAGCGTAATAGAATCTCTGTACTTCAATACACCCCTCGTCGCCGTGCCGACGTCGCATCGGCAGCGCGCGGTGGCCGACCGACTCACCGAACTCGGCCTCGGAGTACGGGTGTCCCTCGAGGACGCCGAACTCGCCACATTCGCCGACGCCGTCGCCGCCCTCGTCGACGACCTCGACGTCACCCGGTCCGTACGGGAGTTCCAGCGGCAGGCGCGCCGCGCGGGAGGCGCGCGGCGCGCCGCTGACGAGATCGAGCACTACCTGGAGTGGAGCTATGAGCCATAGACCCCCGCCCCGACGGGCACCGGGCTCAGGCCGACTCGGCGTCACCCGCCCGGACGATGTTGAGCCGCGCCGCCAGACCCCCCCTCCGGCTGACGTTCAGCTTGCGGTAGACTCGCGTCAGATGCTGTTCCACGGTACTGGTCGTGATGTACAGCTTGCGCCCTATAGCCCGGTTGGTGGCGCCCAGAGCGGCGAGTTCTGCGACCCGCCGCTCCGCCTCCGTCAGCAGCTCGGCGCCGTCAGGTCTCGACTCCGGGTATCTGGTCGCCACGTCGGGCAGGGGCGGGCGCGCCGGTGCCGACGTCGGCGACGGCCGGTCCCATTCCATGGCGACCTGGCATGACCGCAGCATCTCCGCTGCTTTGTCCGCCATCCCCTTGGCCTGGACGGCATCGCCCAACTGCCGGTAGGCGTCGCTGAGATCGGACAGCGCGCGGGCGAGCTCGAAACGCCCGAGGTCCGGATGGAGCAGCTGGATCGCCTGGTGGAGCAGCGCCGGGCGGTCCTCCAGATCCGACGTCGCGGCCAGCACCCGCAGCGAGACGCCCCGGGTGCGCGGCAGATGCGTCCCGGGACGATTCAGCTGTTCCTCCATGAGGAGCCGTGCTCTTCTGCGCTGCCCGAGGGCCAACGCCGCCTCCGCCGCGCCGCTGCGCCACGAGATGAACGACGGCAGATCGAGACCCCAGGCGTCCATCAGACGCCCGCAGCTCTCGAAGTCGGCCAGCGCGGCGGCTGGCCTGTTCCGAGACAGGTGGAACTGCCCGCGCGCGTTGAGGTAGTGCAGCCCGTACCGGGCGTCGAAGAGTGTGTCCGGCACCGGCAGTCGTACGTACTTCACCGCCAGCTCGTACTGCCCCATGAACGTGTTCGCCAGGATCAGGCTCGCCAGCGGGCTGCCGAGCGCCACACCCCAGCCGGTGGGGGAGAGCTGCGCCAGCGCGGCCTCCCCGTGCCGCACGGCCGTCGCCATGTCTCCCTGGCGGATCGCCGCCTCCGCGCGGATCGCCGCGAACGCCGCCTGCCAGGACGCCGAGCCGTGCTCCACCGCGACCTTGAGCAGCTCCTCCGACCAGGCCGCCGCCTTGTCGGGACGGTCCGCGCAGAGCAGCGTGAGCAGTGCCGCGTGCAGCGAGTCCAGGGTGTCGTCGCCCAGGCTGACGCTGTGCAGGACACCCTCCGCGGTCGTCACCGTGTCGTCGTTGGCACCCTGGCCGAGCAGCCGGGCCAGCTCGGAGATCGCTTCGCGCCCGAACGGGCGCACCGGCGCGACACCGAACCGCAGATCCGCGACCGGCGCCCCGCTCGCCTGCTTGTCGCCCGCAGCCCCCGCCGAGCCCGGCGCTTCCTCGGGCCCCAAGGAGCCCCCGGGAGCGGCGGTCAGCGAGGGATGTGTGTACGCGACCCAGCAGTTGAAGGCCGACAGCTCCTCCGAGGGGAAGCCGTGGCCCTCCGCCTCGTCCTCCTCCCACAGCGCCAGCGAATCGCGCGCCTCGTCGTACCGGCCGTGCCACAACAGGTTGCGGATCAGCAGGCTGGAGTCCTGTCCCGTTAAATGCCCGCGGCGCAGTGAATCCTTGAGCCACGCGGTGTGGCGCATCGCGCGCAGGGGGGATTTCCGCCAGTCGATGCGCATACGGTCCGCGATGAGCGCGCCGAGCTGGCGGCTGTTCGTGCCGTACGTCAGCGCGAGCTTGAGGTACTCGCCCGCCATCTCCGCCCTGCCCGCGGCCAGTTCGGCGTGGGCCGCGTCCCTCAGGACGTTGATCATCCACCCCTCGGGCGCCTTGCTCGCCGCGATGAGCTGCTTGGCGACCGCCACGGGCGGCGCGCCCTCGTTCTGGAGCACGGTCGCGACCCGCAGGTGCAGTTCGTGCCGCCGGTCCGGGGGCACCTGCTCCAGGATGGCTGTGCGCGCCGCGGGATGGCGGAACCTGCCGGAGTTCAGTAAGCCCTTGGCGGTGAGCGTGGCGATCGCGTGCTCGACGGTGGCGGTGTTCCTGCCGAGAATGTGGGCGATGGATACCGAGGGCATGACGGCGTCCATCGCGGCCACCGTGCGCGCGACTTCGAGCACCGCGGGGCCCGCCAGGAACAGGCAGCCCGTGAGCGCGTTGCGGAACGCCTCGTCAGGGATGGCCGGTTCGCGCTTGTGGCTTCCGGTATTGGTGCGGTGGGCCGCCTCGTAGTCATCGAGCAGCGCGGACAGAAAGAGCGGGCTGCCGCCCGACGCCTCGTAGTAGGAGTCGGTCAGCTCCATCGCCCTGGCCGGGCCGAGCCTTGCCCCGATCATGGCGTGGGTGCTGACCCGGGAGAGCATCTCCAGGCGGATCTTGCGGCAGTTCGGCTGCCGGAACAGCTCCGCGTGGAACACCGGGTGCGGCGAACGGATCGTGGACTCCTCGGCGAGCAGCAGCAGCGTCCGCGACGCCTTCGTCCTGCGTTGCAGGAACAGCAGCATCTGGAGGGACGGGCCGTCCGCGAACTGGAGGTCGTCGAAGCTCATGACGACAGGCCCCCGCCTGCCTAGTTCCAGCAGGATCGACCGCAGCCCGTGGGCCACCGTGATGCTCGGCTGGCTCGCCAGGATGGGATCGCTGCCCCGGCCGGCGGACAGCTCCTCCGTCAGCAGCTCGCTGACCCGGTCCCGGAACTCCAGCGGCAGTGCCTCGCTCCTGAAGAGCTGGTCCATCACGCCAAGCGGAATTTCGCGTTCTGCCGGGGAGGCGACCGCGGTCAATACCGTCGCGTGAGATGCCTCCGCCTGTTTGCAGAAAGTTTGTATCAATTGCGTTTTGCCGCTGCCAGTCGGTCCGCTGACGAGCGCGATGCTGCTTCGTCCCCCCGCGGCGTCCCTGAGCAGGGCAGTCAGCGTGGCCAGTTCACGCTCACGGTCGATGAGCCGAACCGTTGGCCGTGTTTCCATGCCGCCCCCCGAGCACGTCTATATCCCCCCGACCACCGTAAAGATAGCAAATGGAGTTCGAGCGCCCGGAGTTGACTCGATCACATGATCAAGGCTTCGGTAAAATCGCAGCCGTGGCCGGTGCCGCGGGTGCGGCCTGCGAAGCGCCCTCGCCCCCGCGCGGGCCGAAAGCCTTTGTCACGATCTGGTCTCGGTCGCCGGGTGGGGTCTTGCTTTCGGTCATGTAATCGATTCCAATCTTCCGTGTAATCGATTACATTTCGGTGAGCTGCTGGTTTCGAGGCCACGGGAACCGCAAGGAGGTGGTCCGGAAGATGGCGAGCATCAAGGATGTCGCGGCCGAGGCGGGAGTGTCCGTCGCCACGGTCTCCCGCGTCCTCAACAGCCATCCCTCCGTCAGCCCCGACGCGCGCACACGTGTCCTCGCCGCCGTCGAGGCCCTCGGCTACCGGCCCAACGCCGTCGCCCGTTCGCTGCGCACCGATCAGACACGCACCCTCGGCCTGGTCATCAGTGACGTACTCAACCCGTACTTCACCGAACTGGCTCGCTTCGTCGAGGAGGAGGCCCGCGCGCTCGGCTACAGCGTCATCATCGGAAACGCCGACGAACGCCCCGACCTGCAGGAACATCACATCCGTACGCTCCTCGACCGTCGGATCGACGGGCTCCTCGTCTCCCCGGCCGACGGCAGTGCTCCGTTCATGCCCGGTGCGGCGGCGGGCGGCACACCGATGGTGTTCGTCGACCGCTGGATCCAGGGCGTGGACGTGCCCGTGGTGCGTGCCGACGGCCGCGCCGCCGTCCGGGACCTCGTCGCCCACCTGCACCGCCTCGGCCACCGCAGGCTGGCGATCATCGCGGGCCCGGCCACCACGGGCGACGAACGCGTCGAGGCCTTCCGCGAGGCGATGCGCGAGCACGGACTCGCGCTGCCCGACAGCTACATCGGCCAGGGCGATTTCCGGGCGGACAGCGGACGCCGCGTCACCGAGCGCTTCCTGACGCTTCCCGAACCGCCCGAGGTCGTGTTCGCCGCCGACAACCTGATGGCACTCGGCGCGCTGGACGCGATCCGGGCGCGCGGACTGGGCGTCCCGCAGGACATCGGGCTGGCGGCTTTCGACGACATCCCGTGGTTCCTGCATACCGATCCGCCGATCACGGCGATCTCCCAGCCGACCGGCGAACTCGGTCGCGCTGCCGTGCGCGCCCTGGTCGACGTCATCGAGGGACGCCCCCCGCAGTCCGTCACCCTTCCTGCCCGCCTTGTCGTACGCAGCTCGTGCGGCGAACCCACGTCGAGCCGGAGGAACAACCCATGAGCACCCAGGGCGAGTTGCCGCGCATCGAAGGCGTACGAAAGACCACCACGCCCGAACTGAACGCCGCCGGAAGGGAGATGGTGGGGTTCGCCGTTCAAAAAACCTTTCCTCATGCAGGCGGAGGCGTGTGCCCGGGCGGAGGTGAAGGCGGCCGGAGTCGCGGCCGAAGGAACTGGGCGGACGCGGTGCGAGCCGCGGAGGGAAAGAAGGTCTATGGCATGGTGAAGGTGCCAGTTCAAAGTAGTCACCGAGAAGAATGTTGCCGACTTCTCCCGAACAGCGCCTGAGCAGCGTCCGACCTCGGAAAGCAGGAACAATGCACGTCAACGACCACCACCAGTACGACCTGCTGGTTGTGGGCTCGGCCAACGCCGACCTGGTCATCGGTGTCGAACGCCGGCCAGCGCCCGGTGAGACCGTGCTCGGTTCAGATCTTGCCGTCCACCCGGGCGGCAAGGGAGGGAACCAGGCGGTGGCCGCCGCCCGCCTCGGGGCCGTCACTGCGCTGCTGGCACGGGTCGGCGACGACGCCCACGGCCGCCTGCTGCTCGAGTCGCAGCGGGCCGCCGGAGTGGACACCGAGGGCGTCCTCGTGGGCGGGGCGCCGACCGGAGTCGCGCTGATCACCGTGGACCCCTCCGGCGACAACAGCATCGTGGTGTCGCCGGGTGCCAATGGTCGGCTGACCCCGGAGGACATCCGGGCGGCCGGACCCCTCTTCGAGGCGGCGCGGGTCGTGTCCGTTCAGCTGGAGATTCCGCTGGAGACGGTTGCCGAGGTGGCCGGTGCCATGTCCCCCGATACCCGGCTGGTTCTGAACCCGTCCCCGCCCGCACCCCTGCCCGATCACGTGCTGGCCGCCTGCGACCCCTTGGTCGTCAACGAGCACGAGGCGCGCTACATGCTGGGGGAAGGCGCCGGCGCCACACCTCAGGAGTGGGCGCGGGCACTGCTGAAGCTCGGCCCGCGGTCGGTCGTGGTCACGCTGGGTGCGGCGGGCGCGCTCGTCGCCGACGGCCGTACGGGGGATGTCGTACTCGTACCGAGCCCCAAGGTCGAGGCTGTGGACACGACGGGGGCGGGCGATGCGTTCACCGCAGCCCTGGCCTGGCGGCTCGGCCTGGGAGAGCAACTGGCCGAGGCCGCCGCGTTCGCCGTCAGGGTCGGTGCGGTGGCCGTCACCCGACAGGGCGCGCAGGAGTCCTTCCCGAGCGCGGAGGAAGTCTCCGTGCTGTGAAGAAAACGGGAATGCTCAGCCGTCATCCCGCCGCGGCGTTGACGGGATGACACACGGTGTGGCGTGCCCAGTGCCGCGACCGGCACTAGGGCGTGTTTCGAAAGTAGCGTCGTCCGCCCGCAGGGCGGGGCCGGGGGCGTCCGGTGCGTGCGATCGCAAGGCGGAGGGAGGAGAGCGCAGCGGGCTGCGCCGACGACCGACAACGCGGCGAACGTGCGTGCCAGACGCCCCCGGCCAGACGGGACTTTCGAAACACGCCCTAGTGCGTGGATGCGGGTTCGGGGCGCCTGGCCGACAGCCGGTCAGCCCCGGACGCCGACCACGGTCATGACGCCGGGTTTCCGGCAGGTTCCCGGGCCCACGCCGCGTCGGCGCCGGGCGCGGCGTCGGCCGGACCGCTGCAGTCCGTCGTGCTGGAGCCGCGGACCAAGAGTTCCGGACCGAGTCGTACCGTGCGGCTCGGGCCTGCCTTCTCTCCGGCCAGCCGCCGGTCCAGCAACCGGGCGGCCTCCGCGGCCAGTTCGGCAACGGGTTGGCGGACGGTGGTCACGCCAGGGTCGGTGAGGCTCGCCATGGGGATGTCGTCGAAGCCGGTGACGGCGACCTCGCCCGGGACGTCCACTCCCAGCTGTCGCAGTCGTTGCAGTGCACCGATGGCGATGAGGTCGTTGGCGCAGACGATGGCGTCCGGGCGGTGTGCGCGCACCCGGTTTACCGCGGCCCGTCCCCACTCGACGGAGAATTCACCGAGTTCGACACGTCCGCGCGCCTGCGGGTCCAGTGCGCCGACGCCGGACTCGTACGCGGCGCGGCGTTCGACCGCCGCCGATGCGGTGCCCGCAGCCCCGATGAAGCACGGACGGCGACGCCCCGCGGCCGCGAGATGGTCCAGCACGAGCTGTATGCCGGCGGCGTTGTCGACGACCACGGAGTCGGCGACGCCGGGGCCGCAGCCTCGGTCCAGCAGTACCAGCGGTACCCGGGCCGCTGCGGCGGTCACCGCGGCCACGCTGCGTTGCTCGTCGACCGGGACGACAAGCAGGGCGTCGACCTGCCGGGCCAGCAGGGCGTCGATCCGGGCCGCTTCGGTCATCGGGTCGTCGTCGCAGTCGGCGAGGATCACGGCACGGTCGTGGGTGTGCAGCGCGCGCGTCAGTTCCCGTACCAGAGTGGGGTAGAACGGGTTGGTGATCTGGGGCAGGACGAGGCCGATGGTGCCTGTCGAGCGGCTGCGCAACGCGCGGGCCACGTGGTTGGGCCGGTAGCCGAGACTGTCGACGGCCGCACGTACCCGCCGGGCGGTTTCCGCGCCGACCGGGCGGCTGCCGGCGAGCACCCGGGACACCGTGGCGACGGAACAGCCCGAAAGTCGAGCCACATCTCGCAGTGTTACTTCCGCCACTTCGGATCGCCTGCCCTGTTCTTCTGGTCCGGCCGCGTGAAGCGGGCGGATGCCTGTGGGGAGTTGGCAAACGTTATCACCGGCCATCCCCCGTGCCTAGGCGGCGATCCACTGTCCCAAACAGGTCACAACGTGAGATAAGACTTCACCCATTGACATCGCGGGCGTCGGTGCGCAAAGTTCTCGGAGAACGATTTCCCAGATCGTTCTCCCAATGTTTTCCTACCGCGTGATCAAGGAAGAGTGCGCGGTACCTGTCTGTTTCGCTGCCCGCCCGTGGGTCGGCGCCGCATACCGGCGTGGACCCACGGGCGGTCGGGGGACCGTACCGGCGCACTCTGTGCAGTAGCCCTGTTGCGGCGCTGGCCGAGATCCATCGCGAACCGTTCAGCTGAGCAAAGGGGCTCTTTTGATGGCCAGAAAGATCATCCTGGACTGCGATCCCGGGCATGATGACGCGATTGCCATGCTCCTCGCGTACGGGAATCCGGACGTGGATCTGGTCGCCGTGACCACCGTGGTCGGCAACCAGACGCTGGAGAAGGTGACGCGCAACGCGTTGTCCGTGGCGCGTATCGCCGGTATCACCGGGATTCCTTTCGCCGCGGGAAGCCCGCGGCCGCTGGTGCGGACCATCGAGACGGCGCCGGACATCCACGGCGAGTCGGGACTCGACGGCCCGGTGCTGCCCGAACCGACCCTCGAGCTGGACCGCCGCCACGCCGTGGACCTCATCATCGACACGGTGATGTCCCACGAGCCGGGCGAGATCACCATCGTCCCCACGGCCGGCCTGACCAACATCGCGCTCGCCGTACGCAAGGAGCCGCGCATCGCCTCCCGCGTCCGCGAGGTCGTGCTGATGGGCGGCGGTTACCACGAGGGCAACTGGAGCCCGGTCGCCGAGTTCAACATCATCATCGACCCGGAGGCCGCGCACATCGTCTTCAACGAGAGCTGGCCGGTCACCATGGTGGGTCTCGACCTGACCCACCAGGCGCTCGCGACCCCGGAGGTGCGCAAGAAGATTGCCGCGGTCGGCACCAAGCCCGCCGCGTTCGTGGGCGAGCTGCTCGACTTCTTCGGCGCCACCTACCTCGAAGCACAGGGCTTCGAGCACCCTCCGGTGCATGACCCGTGCGCCGTCGCCTACGTCATCGACCCGAGCGTCATGACGGTGCGCAAGGCCCCGGTGGACATCGAGCTCACCGGCGGGCTGACCCTCGGCATGACCGTGACCGACTTCCGGGCGCCCGCCCCGCCCGACTGCCACACCCAGGTCGCCGTCAAGCTCGACCACGAGCGCTTCTGGGACCTCGTCGTGGACGCCCTGACGCGGATCGGTGACGTCGCCGAATGAACGTCTCCACCAGTACCAAATCCGTCCCGGACGGGCCGACGCCGGTCACCGACCGGCGTCCGGTCCGAGTGGGCGTGCTGCTCGCCGCGCTCCTCATGGCGTGCTTCGCCTTCCAGCTGAACGCCAGCATGCTCAGCCCGGCCCTGAAGAGCATGGAGGACAGCCTGGGCGCCACTTCGGCCGAGATCGGGCTCACCCAGACCGCGTTCTTCACCTCCGCGGCCCTGTTCTCGCTGTTCCTGCCGAGGCTGGGCGACATCATCGGCCGCCGCCGGGTGCTGGTCGCGATGATGGTGCTCATGGCGATCGGCTGCGTGGTCTCCGCGCTGGCACAGAACGTGCCGATGCTGCTCGTCGGCCGCATCATCCAGGGCGTGTCCGGGCCCACGGTGCCGCTGTGCCTGATCATGCTGCGGGTCGAGGTCACCGAGCCGAAGAAGTACGGCACCCTGCTGGGCGTGATCACCGCCGTCAACGGTGGTATCGCCGGGGTCGACTCCCTCGTCGGCGGGTTCCTCGCCGACAAGCACGGCTTCGCCTCGGTGTTCTGGGTCATGGCCGTGGTGGCGGCGCTCGCCGCGGTCCTGGTCGCCGTCATGACGCCGGAGTCCAAGGCGGACACCGCGTCCCGGATGGACTGGCCCGGCGTCACACTGCTGGTCATCTCCGTCGGAGCACTGCTGATCGCGCTGAACGAGGCCGGAAAGCTTGACGCCGCGAACTGGCCGCTCGTCGCCGTCCTTGCCGTCGTGGCCGCGATCGCCTTCGCCCTGTTCTGGCGGACCGAGGGCAGGAGCGGGCACCCGCTGGTCGCCACCCGGCACCTGCGACAGCGCGCGACCTGGGCGACGCTGCTGACCACCGTGCTCACCATGACCGGCGTGTTCGCCGTCATGAACGGGCTGATCCCGGCGTTCGCCCAGGACGCACACGCCGGGCTCGGCATGTCCGCAGAAGAGTCCGCTTGGTGGACGCTCACGCCGTACGCGTTGGCCGGGCTTGCCATGGGTCCCATCGCCGGCCGGCTCGCCGCCGGCTTCGGTTACCGCCGTATCCTGCGTCTGGGCCTGATCGGCGCGGCCGCCTCGGTCGTCCTGATGATCCTCACCCTGGGCGAGCAGTCGCGTGCCCTGCTGCTCGTGGCCTCGCTACTGGTCGGCATCACCTACGCGGGCGTGGGCAACATCGTGCTCAACGGCCTTGGCATCGTGCTGTCCCCGCGCGAGAACCCCGGATTCCTGCCCGGGCTGAACGCCGGTGCGTTCAACCTCGGGGCCGGGCTCAGTTTCGCGGCGCTCTACGCGGTCCAGACGGCCTTCCAGCCCTCCGACCCGGCATCGACCGACGGCTATGTCGCCGGCATGATCGCGGGCGTGGTCCTGCTGGGCCTCGCCACCGTGGCGTCCTTCCTGATCCCCAAGCCAGTGGCGGCGGAAGACGGAACCTGACGGCTGCGGCTGCCCCGGCATGACACTGTCGACGCCGGGGCAGCGGGATCAGCTCGGCCTCAGGCAGATGCCCGGAAGCACCGGAAGGCGGCGCCACCATGCGAATCGGTGGTGCCGCCTTCTGCTGCCGGTAAGCACTGGGGGGATACTTCGGCCGCCCGTGCCACATCGACAATTCGTACGCGTGTCATGTCTCGGGGGACAGGAACCGGCTGTGGGGAAACCAATCCCTCCGTGACGATCTCCGAAATTCGTGTCCGGGGACGGGTGCGGCATCGGATTCCGTCGGATCACCGCCGTTGTGGTGAACATGTTTACCGCGAACGATGTGGCTCACCCAACGTTCCTCGATCCCCGGGAGTCTCCATGCCTACTGGCGGCACACCATGGATGCGGACAGTACGCGCCCTGCGCGCCGAAGCTCAGGAGGCGGTGCCTGTCGCCCCGGCCGACTCCCCGACCCGTCGGGGAGTGCTGCGCGGCGCGCTTGCCGCAGGCGGCGCACTGGCCGCTACCGCCATGCTCCCGGCGAGCGCCGAGGCGATGGGGCGGCAGACCCCCCACGATGCACGGATCGTCGTGGTCGGCGCCGGCCTCGCCGGGCTGACCTGCGCCTACCGGCTCGCCCAACAGGGCGTCAGGGTCCGGCTGTTCGAGGCCCGCGACGGGCGGGTGGGCGGCCGGTGCTGGTCGGCGCGCGGCTTCGCAAGCGGCCAGGTCGCGGAGCACGGCGGTGAGTTCATCGACACCAGGCACGTGCACATCCGCAAGCTCGCCACCGAACTCGGCCTCTCCCTCGATGACCGCGAGGCCGCCGAACCGGACGGCGACGGGGTGCTCTACCTGCAGGGTGTGCGGGCGGTGCGGGACGTCTACCGCGACATGCCCGTGGTGCAGCGACGGATCGAGGCCGATGCCAAGCGGATCGGGAGCTATACCGCCGCCCAGGCTTCCCGGGCAGCCCGGGCGTTCGACGAGATGTCCATGCGCGACTGGCTGGACGCCAACGTGCCCGGCGGATCCTCCTCCCTGCTCGCCTCCGCCATCGGTATGAGCGCGGCGGGCTTCTTCGGCAGCGACCCCGAAGACCTCAGCGCCATCAACCTCATCGAGCAGTACGTTGCCCCCGACCCCGGCGCCGACGACCGGTACCACACCCGGGGAGGAAACGACCTGATCCCCAACCAGCTCGCGGCCCGGCTGCCGAAGGGCACAGTGCGCTTCGACGCCCCGCTGCTGGCCGTCCGAAAGCGCGGCACGGTGTATGAGCTGAAGTTCTCCGGTACCCCCAAGCCCGTCGTCGCCGACCGTGTGGTGTTCGCCCTGCCGTTCACCGCGCTGCGCCGCACCGACCTGACCGCGTCCGGGCTCAGCACACGCAAGCGGGACGCGATCGAGCACCACGGCATGGGCACCAACGCCAAGCTGCTGCTGCAGTTCCGCGAGCGGTTCGCCCGGCACGGCTGGAGCGGCTCCCTCCAGTGCGATGTCCCGCAGCGGGGCAGCTGGGACAGCTCCGCGACCCAGGGTGGCCCGGAAGGGCTGCTGACCATCTTCAACGGCGGCCACGCCGGGGCGAGCTACCCGGCGGCGCAGGCCCATGGCACTGCACCGGCGTACGTGGTCAAGGAGGCGCTGGAGTTCATCGACCGGCTGGTGCCGGGCATGGCCGGCGCATACAACGGGCGTTCCTGGCTGGACTCGTGGGTGGACGACCCGTGGACGCACGGCTCGTACGCCTCCTTCGCACCCGGCCAGTACACCAAGTACTGGGGCTGTTCCGGGATTGCGGAAGGTGCCCTCCACTTCGCCGGCGAGCACACCAGCACCCACAGCCAGGGCTACCTCAACGGCGGCGTCGAGAGCGGGGAGCGTGCGGCGCGGGAGGTACTGGCCGCGCTGCGTCAGCGGTAGGCGCCCGCATGGTCGAGGAATGACGCCAGGCATCGGCCGAGGCGTCCGGGACCGGTCCAGGGCCGCGCCGCGCAACCACCCGACCGGGACGAAAGTCCCGGCACAGCGCGTTGAAGCAGGAAGCCCCCGGAGGGGTCGAACGACCCAGGCCGGAATCCCTGGACTTTAGGCCAGGGAGCACGTCAACGAGCGAGGTCAGGCATCCTGGCGCTCCCGCGCAAGATCGTTCACCCGTCCACGGACGACGAACCAGCCACCCACCAGCGCCGCCGCGATCAGCGGCAGGCACAGCACGGTCGTACGGCCCACTCCGCCGCCCCACCACATCAGGAACACGACACCGGCGAGGAACGCCAGGGTGACGATCTGCGTGTACGGGGCCCAGGGCAGCCGGTACGAGGGGCGGGTGACCCTGCCGTCCTGTGAGCGGCGCCAGAACAGCAGCGAGCAGAGCATGATCATGCCCCAGGTGCCGAGGATGCCGATCGACGCGAAGTTGAGGACGATCTCGAACGCCTGGCCCGGCATGACGTAATTGAGCACGACGCCGAGTACACCGAAACCTGCGGTCAGCAGGATGCCGCCGTAGGGCACCTGGCCCTTGTTCATCCGGCCGGTGAACCTGGGCGCGGAGCCCGCCAGCGCCATGGAGCGCAGGATGCGCCCGGTGGAGTACAGACCGGAGTTCAGGCTGGACAGCGCCGCGGTCAGCACGACCAGGTTCATCACACCCGCCGCGCCCGGAACACCGAGCTTGTCCATGACGGTGACGAAGGGGCTCTGGTCCGCCGAGTACGAGGTGTACGGCAGCAGGAGGGCCAGCAGTACCACCGAACCGACGTAGAAGAGGCCGACGCGCCACATGATCGAGTTGATCGCCCTGGGCATGATCTTCTCGGGGTTCTCCGTCTCACCCGCGGCGACGCCGCACAGCTCGACGGAGGCGTACGCGAACACGACACCCTGGATCATCATCAGCATCGGGAGCATGCCGGTGGGGAAGATGCCGCCGTTGTCGGTGATGGTGGAGATGCCCGGGGTGTGACCGTCCACCGGGTGCTGGGTGACCACCAGGAAGATGCCGATGAGCATGAAGGCCACCAGGGCGGAGACCTTGATGATCGCGAACCAGAACTCCATCTCACCGAAGTACTTCACAGAGATGAGGTTGGCGGTGAGGACGACGGCGAGGGCGATCAGCGCGAGGATCCACTGCGGAATGTCGCTGAACATCGACCAGAAGTGGGCGTAGGTGGCGGCCGCGGTGATGTCGGCGACGGCGGTGGTCGACCAGTTCAGGAAGTACAGCCAGCCGGCCGCGAAGGCGCCCTTCTCGCCCATGAACTCGCGGGCGTACGAGACGAAGGCGCCGGAGGACGGCCGATACAGGACCAGCTCGCCGAGCGCGCGGACCACGAAGAAGGCGAAGACACCGCAGACCGCGTAGGCAACGGCGAGTGAGGGACCCGCTCCGGCCAGTCGCCCGCCCGCGCCCAGGAACAGGCCGGTGCCGATTGCGCCGCCGATGGCGATCATGTTGATGTGACGGGACTTGAGGTCCTTGCTGTAACCGGCATCGCCGGCGTCCCGGTGGAGGGAGCCCGTCGCCGGTGGGGCGGCGGCGAGCGTATCGGCCGCAGTGGTGCGGTCACTCATGGAGGAGATTTGCCTTTGTGAGGGGAAGGTGGGCGGTCCCGGCCGTGGCCGGCCAGGGAGTCGTCACCGTGGCACGGCTCAAATGCACATCATCCGGGATTTTTTTGATTCTGGCAGTGCTCCACATCACTCAGGGACGAATTTGAGGTACGTCAGAAGTTACGCGTCGGTAGGCAAAGGAAATTTCCTGATGCAAAGGTGCAGCGTAGACGCCGGTCACTGCGGGGCCTGCGCGCGCCGTCCTGCCGGGCGGTCGGCCGGGCCGACCGGCAGGACGGCATGTACACATCGCGGCGGATCACGATCATCAGCGCTCTGACGCACGGGTCCGTGCCGTAGTGCCTCAGGGACGGGCCCGTACTTCCGTGCTCCCGTACTCCGTGACCCCCATGACGGACTCGGCCGGTGCAAGGCCATCCACTCCGCCGCCGCGCCCGACGGAGACCTGTTTGTATGAGAGAACGCATCATCAGTAACACCCGGCCGACGTTGCTTTGGGGCGAGCATGACGTAGCGTTGCCCTTTTGGCGGTGTTCGGAAGAGCATCGCAAGGGATCGTCGTGCCCGCATCAGCGATGGGGCACCGAGGGGTATTGGGATGAAGCTCTGCTTCCTCGTCGAAGAGCTGTACCGGAATGACGGCATGCCGCTTGACGTGGCCCGACGACTGTCGTCGTGGGGGCACCAGGTGGACGTGGTGCGCCCCGGCGGCTCGCTGCTGCGGATTTCGGAAGAGGTGCGGGCGGGGACCCATGACGCCTGGGTACTCAAGACCGTGTCCGGCGGCCCCGGGCTCACCCTTCTGGAGGCCGCGGCGGCCGTGGGCCTGACCACGGTCAACGATGCGCGGTCGATCCGCGCGGTGCGCGACAAGGTCTTCACATCGATCATCGCGCGCCAGCACGGGCTACCGGTTCCGGTGACCTATTCGGCACCCAGGGCCACGCTGTTCGCGGATGTCCCCGACGAGCTCTTCCCTCTGGTGGTCAAGCCCGCCGATGGCAGCTCGGGGCGCGGGGTGCGGCTCGTGCCGGACCCCGGGCGCCTGGCGGAGACGGAGCAGGCGGGGGAAGGCCAGCTGATCGCGCAGCCCTACGTGCCCAATCCCGGTTCCGACCTGAAGGTCTACTGTCTCGCCGGCGAGTTCCACGCGACCTTGCGACGCTCCCCGATCCACCCGGACGGGCAGGTCGAGGAGGGAGCCGTCCCCGTGCCCGCCGAGGTGGCCGCAGTGGCGGCGAAGGTGGGAGCGGTCTTCGGTCTCGATCTGTACGGTATCGACGTGGTGCTCGGCCCCGACGGTCCCGTGATCGTCGACATCAATGATTTCCCGAGCTTCCGTCAGGTTCCCGATGCCGTATCCCGGTTGGCAGGAGCCGTCCTCGACCTGGCCAGGGCGGGCGGCAGCGCCAGGACGGGCGTACTCGCCCCGGCTCCGCACATTCCGTCCCAGTCGCTGATCCCCGACGGTCGGCCTCGCCCGCACCCCGAAGCGGACATGCTGGCGGCCGCACCGGGAGTCGCCCAGATATGAGGGTGTGTCTGCTGACCGACAAACCGGATCATCCGCTGCTTGCCGCCGCTGCTTCCGCGCTGATCGAGGCGGAGCACCAGGTGACGTTCCTGAACCCGGACACCGGGACCGGATCCCCGTCGGAACTGGTGGCCCCGGACGACCTCGCGGACGTCTACCTCCTCAAGGCCCATAACCCCCGGGCACTGGAGCTTGCCCGTCTCCTCGAAGCGCAAGGTGCCCGGGTGGTGAACTCCGCCGCTGCGACGGAGCTGTGCCAGGACAGGAGCCGGATCGCCGCCGTGGCCGAAGGCGCCGGTCTGCCGATGCCCCGGACCAGGACCCTGGACACGCTGTCCGAGGCCCTCCCCGGAGCGGAGCGGCCGGAGAACGCCTACCCACTCATGGTGAAGAGCCGCCACAACCGGCGCGCAGACCTTGTCGCCCGGGTGGACGGCCCGGCCGAGCTCCGGGACCTTGCCGCGAAGTGGCCCGACGAGCCTGTCGTCATACAGGAGTTCGTCGCGAACAGCGGCTGGGACCACAAGCTGTGGGTGATCGCGGGAGAAGTGTTCGCGGGGGTACGCCCCGCACCGGTGGCCACCCCGCCGGACGGCGCCCGGTCCGCGCCTCTGGTCCGTGACCTGCCGCGGGCCTGGACCGAAACAGCCCTCCACGCGGGCGAGGTCTTCGGCCTGGACGTCTACGGTGTCGACCTGCTGGACCGCGAGGGGGCGCCCGTCGTCGTCGACGTCAACGCCTTCCCGGGCATCCGCGGACCGAAGGGCGCTCCGGCGGCGCTGGCGGCCCTGGCGCTGAAACGCCCCGGTTTCGCTCCACCCGCCTACGAGGCCTGATGCACCCCGGCCTCCACCAGGAACTCGCTCGGCGTGCCCGACCACGAGTCAGGTGGCCGGCCCGTCGAGGTCGAGGCCGATCAGCGCCAACGCCTCGCCGACCTCCGTGGTCATCTCGTCGCCGGGCCCGAAGACCAGACACAGGTCGTCGTGCAGTGGCCGAAGAATCCGATGGGCCTCGGCCGCCTGCCCCTGGGCGAGCAGCAGCATCCCGATGTCGCGGCGCAGCTCGACGGCTTCCTCGCTGAGGTCGCTGTCGACGGTCCGCACGACGTCGAGGAGACCACGCAGCGCGGCGAGCGCGTCGGTGACCTGGCCGAGCTCGGCGCGGCACCGCGCGGCCTGGGCACGGCAGGCGCGCGCCGACTCGCCGGTGGGGCCGCCGGTGCGCGCGTACGCGTCCGCCAGGGCGTCGAACTCGGGCAGCGCAGCCCGGTAGTCACCGCCGAGCAACTGGATCGCGGCCCGCCGGGTCCGCAGCTCCAGGACCTTCCGGCTCTCCGCGCCGAGCGCGCGTGCGGCCGGTTCGATGATCTCCGCGAGTACCTCGGCGGCCTGCGCGAACCGCTCCTCGTCCAGGAGCGCGTCGGAGTGCGCGTACGCCTCGTCGATCTCCGCACGCAACTGCGCGGGTACGGGTACGGGACCGGGCGCGGCCTGCCCGCCGTTCGGATCGACTGCCGCGGGAGCGGACCGGGCCACCCCCGCACGGGCGCGCGGCGCGTACGGGTGGCGGAAGATCCCCGTCGGGTCCGGCGCCCCCGACGGTCCCGCCTCCCCGGGCGCGGGCTTCACGCCGGGCGGCGGCAGGAACGGCCGCAGCCGCTCGTACACCTCCTGCACGTCGGCGGGCCGCGCCTCCGGCGCCTTGAGCAGCAGATGCAGGACGAGGTCCTCCAGCTCCTTCGGCACGTCCGGGCGCAGTACCCGCAGCGGGGTGGGGGCGGCGTTCACGTGCTGGTGCATCACCATGTACTCGCTGTCCGCCGTGAACAGCAGGCGTCCGCTGAGCAGTTCGTGCAGCACACAGCCCAGCGCGTACAGGTCGGTCTGCGGGGTGGTCCGCCCGCCGCGTACCTGCTCGGGCGCCATGTACTGATAGGTGCCTATGGGGCTGCCGGTCGCGGTCAGCTTGGTGACATCGGTCCGCAGGATCGCCGCGATCCCGAAGTCGAGGACCTTCACCGTCCCGTCCCGGGCGACCAGGACGTTGCTGGGCTTGAGGTCGCGGTGGATCACCGGCACCTCGTGCGCGTACGACAGCACGGTGGCGACCTGCGCCGCCACTGCCACCGCCCAACTGACCGGAAGCAGCCGCTCCGGGTGGATGTACGCGGACAGCGACACCCCGTCCACCAGCTCCATGACCAGGAACAGCCGCTCGTACGTGTCGTCGAGCACCGCGTCGTACACCTGCGGCACGCCCGGGTGCTGGATCCGTGCGGTGATACGGGCCTCACGGCGGAACCGCTTGGCGAACTCCTCCGCCAGCTGCGGCGATCCGACGACGGCCTGCTGCCGGATCAGCTTCACGGCGACGGGCCGGTCGAGCACGGCGTCGTAGCCGCGCCACACGTCCCCCATGCCGCCGTTGTCGAGCGGCTCCAGAAGCTCGTACCGACCGGCGATCGGCTGCTGCTGCGGCACATTGCCCCCGTGTGTGCGTGCGCCGGCCGGGGCGCGCTGTCGCACCGGCTTTCGGCGTGGTGGAGGGCAAGTGTCTCTGGTGGGGCGATCTTCAGTCCAGCGGCGGCGGCGCGGAGGAGTCCGGGGGACCTCTTTCCGGTCACGACGGTTGCGCTCCTTCCGCAAGAGGCTGGAGCTCAACTGCCGGGGCGGCCCCGGCAACCTGCGATGTTCGCGACGGCCTGCTGAGGTCGGCGACGATCAGCGTCAGGGCGTCGTGCGCGTGGCGGCATCGATATGCGGGGGGTTCGATCACCACAATCTCCATCCGCCTTTAAGCTGAGCCCAGTTGTTCAAAGTCGTCTCGGGGGTGGACAGAGTGACCACTGCGTTAGGTACGAGCACCATCACCCTTGCTCTCGTCGCCGGGTATGCCGGTTCGGGCAAGTCCGAGGCCGGCAAGCTGCTGGCGGCGGCGACCGGGTGGGCCATGCTCGACAAGGACACCATCAGCCGTCCGATGACCGAGCGGCTGCTGCAGGCGCTGGGCGGTGACCCGGACGACCGCCACAGCCCCGTCTACCTGGAGCACGCCAGGCCGCTGGAGTACGCGTGCCTGATGAAGGCCGTCTGGGAGAACCTCGAGTGCGGTACGTCGGTGGTCGCCGTCGCGCCCTTCCTGGCCGAGGCTTCCGACGCACAGTGGATGTCACGCGTGGCACGCCGTTGCGGCAGGACGGGGGCGCGCTTCGAGACGCTGTGGGTGGACAGCGACCTGGAGTCGATGCGTGACCGGCTGATCTCGCGGAATGCCTCACGCGACACGTGGAAGCTGACGCACTGGCCGACGTACACGAGCGGCATCGATGTGGGTCTGAGGCCGGTGACATCTCACCACCTGATCGACAACCGCATTGGCGCCTCACGTCCTCTGGCCGAGCAGGTCGAGACCATCGCGCAACGGCTTGTGGGGGGCTCGTGAGCGCAGTCGTCCTGTACGGGCCGCCCACCGCCGGCAAGGACACGGTGACGGCAGCCCTCTGCTCCGCCGACCCACGGTTCCAGTTGGTCACCAAGCTCAAGCACGGCACGGGCCGCTCAGCCGGATACCGGTTCGTCACCGCCGAGGAACTCGACGACCTGCGCCGCAGGGACAGAATCGTCGTGGAAACCCCCCGCTACGGCAACATCTATGCCGTCGACCGCCTCTCCCTCACCCAGCCGCAAGAGCAGGGCCTGGTCCCGGTCACGCACATCGGCAACGTCACCGACATGCGCACCCTGCTGAACCGGACTCTGGCGACCTCATGGCTGCGCGTCCTCCTCTGGGTGCCGAGGAACGTGTGCGAGGAACGGTCCGGCGAACGGGGAGACACCGACACGCCGAAGCGGCTCGCCGCCTGGGACGAGACAGCACAGGACGTACTCGGCTCCGATGTACGTGATCTGTTCGATCTGGTGGTACGCACGGACCGTACAGATCCGGCGGCGGCGGCCAAGCAGATCGCCTACTCGCTTGTCGAGCCACCGGACGCCGTCAGCAGAGAAGACCTGCTCGCGGCTCTTGGACTTGATCCGGGCGGCCACGGCTCCCACCGGAGCGCGAGCACGCGCCGGGCTTGAGTGCCTTGACGCACACGCACAGCAACATCAACGGCCACAAGCAGCAGGGGGATGCCGGTGGGAGTTGTACGGACACTCGAGGACCTGGCGAGAATCGGTCGCCAGCGCACGGTCAGCGACCGCAGTGTGCACCTGCGCCAGGACGAGGTCACCACCGACCTTCTCCTTGACACTGTCTCGGCCGACCGCGTCTCGTTCGACCGTGTGAGCATCGACGGGGCGCTGACCGTGCGGTCCTGCCACATCGACGAACTGGTCGTCGACCACGTGGAAGCGGACGCGCTCCTGGTGGTCAATTCCCGGATCGGCCGCCTGACGATCCGTAACGCATCGATGGGCTGCGAGGTCACGATCATCGACACCTCGCTGGACTTCCTCGCCCTGCACTCGTGCGCCACCACCCGGCTGGAGCGCCTTCGAGTGGAGGAACTCGTACAGATCAACGCCCTGCGTGGGCCGGTCCAGATCAGTAACACGCGCGTGTCCTCGCTTGTGGTCCGCAGCCAGGCCACAGGCGGTCGCCTGGGGCGACCGCGCTTGGTGGTCCGGGGGCTGCGCGCCCGTGAAGACATGACGTTCGACGACCTCTGGCTGTCCGCACTCGATCTCGACGAGGTCGAGACACCCGAACTCACCCTGCGGCGCGTGCGACTGGATGAACCGCTACGAGCGAACGGGCTGCGGTGCAGCGAGACGGTGCGAGTGAACGGACTGGTGATTCCCTCCGGGGACAGCACGATCAGCAACAGCACAGTCCGAGGGCCCGTGGAGGTACGCAACCTCGGTCTGTGCGAGAGCGCGCGCAGCGAGCAGAACGACCCGACTGCCCGTCTCACCTTCCACAACACCAATGTAGCGTCCCTGAGTTCGGAGTCTCAGGATTCCTCGGTGATCAGCCTGCACAGCTCCTCGGTGACAGGCACACTCGGTCTTCCGTCCGGCAGCTCCCGGTACAGCCTCGACGAATCCTCCAGCGTCGGTGACATGGAGCTCGCCGGCCAGGTCTTCCGCAACGGCCGCCAGATCACCTCGTTCCTGGAGCGTTCCTTCACCGAAGTGACCACTGTGGCACTGGAGTCCGTACGGTCCGCACTGGCCAGAAGGAACCGGAACAGGGAGGTCGACGAGCTCTACTACCTGGCGCGGCAGCGCGAGGCGACCACTCTGCCGCCTCTACGGCGTGCCATCGGCCGAGGCATCCTCGGCGGCATCCTCGGCTGGGGAGTACGTGCGCGGAACCCGGCGCGTGTACTGGCGGCGGGGGTTTTCCTGACGGGCGTCGTGCTCCATCTGGCGGGCGCGGTGCGCGAACCGAGTCGCGGGCTGTTGGATGTGACCGCTGCGGGAAAGTCCTTCGTCCTGGCCCTCGCGCTGTGGCTGAATGTCGGTACCGGCATGCCATCGGAGCTCAAGACGGCCGAATGGTCTGCACTGGCGGTTTCGTTCACGGCCGCGGGAATGCTGTTCACCACACTCATCGTAGGCATCGTCATCCGCAAGCTGGTGCGCTGAAGGTCTGTTGGCGACAGGCTGGCACAGTGGCATCCATGAAAGAGCGTGAAGAGTCCGAAGAGCGGGTGGCGACGCCGCCGACGGTCACGTACGGGCTGCGGGGCAAGTCGTTCCTGGTGACTGGCGGCAGCAGGGGACTGGGGTACGCGGTCACCCGCCGCCTCGCAGCCGAGGGGGCGTCCATCGCGATATGCGGCCGTGATGCCGACACCCTTGCCCGGACCTCCTGCGAACTGCGCAGGGAATTCGACGCCCAAGTCGTCACGGGCGCTGTGGACGTCCTGGCCCCGGACGAGCTGGAGGACTTCACGCGGCATGCCGGACGGGAACTCGGCGGCCTGGACGGCCTGGTCGCCAACATCGGCGGCAAGCGAGGCGGCGGGCTCCTCGACTCGACCCGCGAGGACTGGCAGGCGACCTGGGAGCTGAACGGCGGTCACGCCGTGCGTACCGTACGATCGGCGCTGGACAGCCTGTGTCCCGGGAGCTCGGTGGTGATCGTCGCCTCCATTTCCGGCTGGAAGCCCCGCTTTCCCGCCCAGTACGGGGCGGCCAAGGCGTCCGAGATCTACCTGGCCGGCGCCCTGTGCCAGGAACTCGCCCCCTACGGTGTCCGGGTCAACACAGTCAGCCCCGGCTCGATCCTCCTTCCGGGCAAGAGCTGGGACCGCCTGCGTCGGCGTGACCCAGCGACGTACGAGGCCTACGCGGAACGCAACCCCAACGGACGCCTGCTGAATGCCGATGAAGTCGCCCGGGTCATCGCCTTCCTCCTCTCCCCGGCCTCTAGCGCCGTGAACGGCGCCCACATCCCGGTCGACGGTGGCCAGCCGCAGGCGGGGCTCGGGAGGGCTTAGCCGAGTGAACGGCCGGCTGCGGCGCCGGGCCTACGTCGTTCCCACTTCCAGCACGGCCCAGACCGTCTTGCCGGGGCCGTCCGCGCAGGGGTACCAGCCCCAGCGGTCCGTGAGCGCCGCGACCAGGAGCAGGCCGCGGCCTCCGTCTCCGTCCAGGGCGTCCGACGGTTCGACGAGGGTGGGGACCTTCTCGCCCCGGGTGTCGGTGACCTCGACGCGCAAGGTCGTTCCCTCGGCGGACAGGCACAGGCGGAAGTCGCGGCCGGGCACGCGGCCGTGGCTCACGGCGTTCGCGCTCAGCTCCGCGACGATCAGCGTCAGTGTGTGGTGTGCGTCGCTGCCGTACGGGATGCCCCAGGCGTCGAGCCGTTCGCCGGCCAGGCGGCGGGCGAGACGGGCGCCGCGCGGCGTGGAGCTGAACCGCATCGAGAAGTGCTGCCAGGGGAAACCGGGTTGGGCGGTGCGGGTGGGGCGCACGGGGAGTGGCGGATTGCTGGTCATGGCTCCACGTTGCCGTTTGGTGGCGTAGCGTGACCAGGGGTGACGCGCCGTCGCGGGCTGGCTGTACGTGGCGTGCGTCCGGCTTGTACGTACGTGGGACAGGCGGTGGCGATGACGCAGGACGAGACAGGTGCGGGTACGGGGACGGATGGCGGCTCCGAGTTCGGGCAGCGGCCGGAGGACGAACCGGGTTCGGGCGTGATGACCGCGTTCGGGCGGCAGTTGAAGCTGCTACGGATGCGGGCCGGGCTGGACCGAACGGAGTTCGGGAACCGGGTGGGGTACGCGGCGCAGTCCGTCGCGTCGTTCGAGCAGGGGCGGAGGATCCCGCAGCCCGAGTTCATCGACAACGCAGACGCGGTGCTGGACGCCGGGGGCTTGTTGATTGCGTTGAAGAAGGAGGTTGCGCGGGCACAGTATCCGCCGTTCTTCCGGGGCGCAGCACGGTTGGAGGCGCAGGCGGTGGAGCTGTGCGCGTACGACACGCACATGGTCAAGGGCCTGTTGCAGACGGAGGAGTACATGCGGGCGGTGCTCGCCATGCGTCGCCCGCTGCTGGACGAGGAAACCATCGAACTGCGAGTGGCTGCACGCCTGGCGAGGCAAGAGATCTTCAGTCGCTGGCCTGCTCCTCTGCTGAGCTTTGTGATGGAGGAGTCAGTCCTTCGAAGGCCGCTCGGAGGCAGGGACGTTCTACGAGGGCAGCTTGAACAACTCCTTTTGCTCGGCCGGAACCGCAACGTAGAGATCCAAGTGATGCCGCTCGACCGAGAGGACAACGCGGGCGTGGACGGGCCGTACACCGTGATCACCCGCAAAGGCGGGGAACAGTTCGTGTACATGGAGGTCCAGGGGCGCAGCAACCTGCTGACTGATCGGGACGAGACACGGCTGGCCGCAGCGCGCTATGGGATTATCCGGAGTCAGGCTCTCACTCCGCGAGAGACTCTGGGATTCATCGAGAAGTTGCTGGGAGATCTATGAACACCACCGACGCTCCTGCCATGCGGGAGCTGGCTTGGTTCAAGAGCAGCTACAGCGGGGCTGAAGGCGGCCAGTGCGTGGAGGTCGCCTGGCGCAAGAGCAGCTACAGCGGTGCAGAGGGGGGCGACTGCGTAGAGGTTGCTGCCGCAGCCACTCATGTGCACATTCGTGACTCGAAGCAGGTCAGTGGTCCCACGCTGACCGTGCGACCCGAGGCGTGGGCAGGGCTGGTAGAGCTGGTCCGGGCCACCGGCTGAGGTCCTGAGCCAGCAGGAGGGTCCCGCCGCGCCGCACAGGCGTAATGGCGGGACCCTCCCGTGTGTGACGGGACTACTCGTCCACGCCCTCCTCGCGGCGGATCATCCGCCACGCCGCCCGGCGCGCGCTGCGGTCCAGGCTGGACTTGAACCCCTTATCGGGCCCGAAGTACTGCCGTCCCATGCCGGCGATCGTGTCGATGTGGTCGGCCATCTTGTCGGCGAAGACCTTGTCGAAGACCTTGCCGAAGTTGTCCTCGTCGTTGACGACGGCCGCCGCGCGCACCTTCCCGTCGGCCTTGGCCTCATCGAACGGCCGCCTGACATCGTCCTCGGTGAAGTCGGTGCCGAACTTGGCGTTGAACTGCTCGATCAGCTCCGACAACAGTGACTTCTCGGCCTCCGCAGCGCCGCCCGCGCCCTCCCCGAAACCCTTGAGTTCTGCCGGGCCTTCGGCGGTGAGCGACTTGTCGTGCTCACCGGACTTCTCCACCCGCAGATGGCTGAGGTCAATCTCACCTATGTCGACGCCACCGTCGGCGCGACGCGGAAGCCGGTTGAGGAGGTAGCGGCCGTAGAGGTGCAGCCGTTCCAGCTCGGCGTCCCGGTACGGCACGATCTGCGCGAGGAACCCGTACTTGCGAACGTAGTCGTTGAGGTCGGCGCGGAAGTCCTCGGCGGTCTCCACGTCGTCGTCCTCCTCGCTCTCAAGAAGCGGCGTGAACCGGGCGACGGCGGGGGACAGCAACCGGTACAGCTCGGCGTGCAACTTCTCCCACTTGGCCTGCGAACCGGCAGCCTTCTCCTTCGCGGCGAAGTACGCGGCGGCGAACTCGTCCATCTCCGACTCGGAGATGATCGGCGCCGACATGACCCGGCTCTGCGCGGTGTAGAGCAGGTTCGGGTCGGAGGGGAGTGTCATCGCCTCCTCGAAGTACGGGCGGAACGCGTCCTGTATGTCCTGGGCGTCGTTGGCGAAGTCGAGGACCGCGAGGTCGGCCTGGGACTTGCGATCCGCGGTGCGGTTGAGCCGGGAGAGTGTCTGCACGGCGGCGATGCCGGTCAGCGTCTTGTTGACGTACATGGTCGTCAGGAGCGGCTGGTCGAAGCCGGTCTGGTACTTCTCCGCGACCACAAGGATCTTGTACTCCTGCTGCCCGCGCCCACCGGCCGCCACGGCCTTGTCGTCGGCGCGGGTGTACGCGAACGCCTTCGGCAACGCGCTCTCGGCGATCCCGCCGTTCTCCTTGGGCTCCGTGGTCTCCTCGTCGTCGATGGTGAGCGATCCGGAGAAGGCGACCAGAACGCCGAGGTCCGGGTACTTGGTGTCGTACTCCCGGTCCTTGATGTAACTCTTGATCGCCCGTGCCATCTGTACGGCGGAGTGACGCGAGGCCGTCACCACCATGGACTTGGCGCGCCCGCCGAGCCGGCCGCGAGAGTGCGCGAGGAAGTGCTCGACGATCACCGTTGCGTGCTGGGAGACGGTGTGTTCGTGAGTCAGCGCGTACCGGGCGAGCAGGCTGTTGGCCTTGGACGGGTCCACCTCGCGCTCGTCGGGATTCTGGTTCACCAGCTTCCAGTACGTGTTGTACGTGACGTAGTTGCGCAACGGATCGAGGATGAAGCCTTCCTCGATGGCCTGACGCATGGAGTATGTGTGGAAGGGGCGGTAGACGTCCTTGCCGTCGACGGTGTGTTCCGTGCCGAAGAGTTCGAGCGTCTTGGCCTTCGGAGTGGCGGTGAAGGCGAAGTAGGAGAGGTTTGCGGCCTGGGAGCGCTCCGCGGCCTTCTTCTTCAGCTTCTCGTAGACGGTGGCGGTGGTCGCGCCCTGGTCCTCGGAGTCGGAGTCCAGGCCGAGGTCACGCAGGGCGGCCTTCACGGCGGTGGACGCGTCGCCGGACTGCGAGGAGTGGGCCTCGTCGATGACGATCGCGAAGCTGGTGCCCTTTATCTCCGTCGGGTTCCGCTCGATGTAATCGATGAGTGCCGGGAACGAGTGCAGGGTGACCGTGACGATCTTGCCGGTGTCGCGTGACAGCGCGCGGGCGAGCTGCTCGCTCTTCGCCCCGTGCTTCTCGTCGACCTTCACGACCAGGCCCTCGGTCTGCGAGAAACTGCCGACGGTCTCCCGGAGTTGGGCGTCCAGATTGCGGCGGTCGGTGATGACGATGACCTTGTCGAAGACAGGTGCGCCAGGCTTGAGACGGCCCTTCTTCACGGCTTCCGGGTCGAGTACGCGCGGATCGGTGTCGGCGTGGAGGTCACTGAGGCGGTGGGCAAGCCAGCCGATCGTGTTCGACTTCCCGGAACCGGCCGATGCCATGACGAGGTAGTTCTGGCCGACGCCGTAGGTTGCAGCGTGCGCGGTCAGCTTCTTCACGACGTCCCACTGGTGGAAGCGCGGGAAGATCGTCGACTTGGTGGTGCCACCGCCGGGCGTCTTCGACTTCTGCTGGTGCACATAGCGCTGGAGCAGGTCGAGCCAGTTGTCCCGTGCCCAGACCTGTTCCCACAGGTAGGAGGTGGCGTACGTGCCGTACGCGGCTGGGGCGGGGTTGCCCGCGCCGCCAGGCAGGCCGGCGCCGTTGGAGCCGGTGTTGAAGGGGAGGAAACGGGTGTTCTTGCCCCGGAGCTGGGTCGCCACGAAAACGAGGTCCGGGTCCACAGCAAAGTTCGCGATGACGCGGCGGGTGAAGATCAGCTCGGTGGCGTCGCGCTTGGTGCGGTACTGCTCCTTGGCCTGCTCGACGCCCTGCCGGGTGAGCGGGTTCTTCAATTCGGCGGTGGCGACCGGGATTCCGTTGAGGAACAGGGTCAGATCGAGTTCGTTGCCCCAGTCGGCCTGCTTGGTGGCGTAACGGAGTTCGCGTACGACGGTGAGGCGATTGGCGCGGTAGCCGTCCAGGACGGAGTCGTCGGCAACCAGATTCGGCTTGAAGTAGGCCACGCGGAGGCGAACGCCCCGGTCCTTGACTCCGTTACGGAGGATGTTGAGCAGGCCTTCCTCGCTGATCGCCTTGTCCAGGCGCCGGGCGAAGCCGTGCTGGGCCGCGTTGACGTCCTTGCCGTAGACGGCGAGCAGTTCGTTCCACTCGTTGATCTGAGTCTTGCCGAGAAAGGTGAACAGCTCGTTGGTGTCCAGCCCAAGGTCGGCCTGGTAGTCCTCGGGCTGCGCTTCGCGCCAGCCGCGCTCGGTCATCGCGGCGACGATGGCGTCCCCGAAGGCGGACTCGTTGTGGATGGGGCTCATGGATGCACTCCGTCCGTTACGTTGCGGCCGCTGGCGGTGGAGACGTCGAATTGGCCGGTTACGGCGGCGGTGATGAGGGCTTGGCGGCGTTCGGCCAAAGTGGCCACCTGGCGGTCACAGGCATGTATGGCAGCCTTCGTGCGATGCCAACTCTCGCGGTGCTCTTTCGCTATTTGCCGTTGCTTTGCCAGCGACGGAATGGGAAGCAGCGCCGACTTAACGATTTCGAGATTGATCATCGATCGAGTCGACCCTCTACCCTCGATCGCGCTAGCGCCGAGTGGCGAAGAGAGCAAGAGGGAAATGAACTCGGCGTCAGCTGAGCTTGCTTCTAGGCGAGCCCGGAAACATTTCCCTTTTACGATGGTGGGGCCTAGATCAGGTGCCACACATGCGCGTCCAGCATGGTTTCGAGCATCACCTAGCCCGGCAATGATCACATCCCCTGGCTGCACGTTGTGGTGGCGAAATCTTCTGTAGAGAGACATTGGAATCCTCGCCTGATCTTTCTGGCGGTACTCGGAAAAACCGATGTTTCCTAGTCGCACTACAGCGGCGCCATCATCGACGTAATCCTCACTGGAAAAAGAACTACCGAAGGGGCCGTCAACAATAGATTCAATCACTCTGCGCAGTGGGGTCGCATCGGCTTGTGTGTCATCCAGCGCTGCCTGAAAGTGTGACCATCTGCGGGTTGTGAGCAGTTCTTGCTGGCGCGTGCGCAGGCGACTGAGTTCGTCGATGCGGGCAGTCTCGGCATCGAGGAAGTCGGCGATGCGGCGCTGCTCGTCCAGCGGAGGGCAGGGTACTTCGATCTGTTTGAGATCGTCCTGCGTCAACTTATCCCTGGTGGCTCCAGTGATGTAGTTGGCGTAGTCGACGGCATTGAGGGCGTAGGTCAAGAATTGCCCATTACTTGCAGTTGGGCGCAGCGCGTGGATGTGGTTGTTGACCCAAGTGGGTCCTTCAACGAAGTAGGCAACGTCCTTGCCTGGCGTGAAGAACGGGGCCCCATCTTCACCGAGAAGAACGAGGGGTTCGTTGAAGATTGCGGAGTCAACAGAATCCAGAACACCGCCAGCACCCCAGTAGGGTACATCGCCGGGCATAACCGATCGCTGCTCTCGATTGAGGGGAACCCTCCGACCGTCAAGGCATACGGCGAGGCGTCGGAGAGCGATTATGGGCCAGGTCATTCCGTCACCTCACCCAGCAGCGCCTGAATCTCTGCCTCAAGCGCCTTCAACTCCGCGTCGATCTCCGCCAACGGCCGCGGCGGCTCATACACATAGAAGTGCCGCGTGAACGGGACCTCGTATCCCACCTTCGTCTTGCTGTGGTCGATCCACGTGTCCGGCACGTGCGGGTGCACCTCCCGCTTCAGGTACTCCTCCACGTCCTCACCCAGCGGCACGTTCTCGTAGTCCCGCAGCTCCGTGTCCGGCTCCGACTCGCCCTTGATCGTCTGGACCTCGCCCTCCGGGTCCCGCACACCCACCGTGTCCCGCAGCGCCTTCGTGAACGGTGCCCCAGTCGGGCCCTGCACGCCGGCTTCCGCCATCGCGTCCCGCACCGACACCTGCGCCTCGGACTTGGTCGCCCAAGTCGTTCCCGTCAGCGGGCTCAGCGCGTCCGCGAGCAGCTTCGTCTCAATCGCCGCCAGCTCCCGGAACTGCGATTCCTCCTCGTCCGTCAGCTTGCGACGCGCCTTGGCCTTCGCAGCCAGCTCCGGCTCGCGCGGCAGGAACCGCTCCTCCGCCCACTTCTGCACCGGCTTTGAAGCGATCAGAGCCCCCAGCGTCTCCTCCGTCAGCTCGAAGCGCAGCTTCAACGGCCGCTCCACGGTGATCCGCTGGTAGCCGAACGCCGAGTTGTCGAAGACCTTCACCTTGCCGTGCAGCGGGTGTTCCGCGTCCGCCGCAGCCGCCACCGCGTCCCCGTACAAGCGGGTGATGTCGGCGATGTGGTTCGGCTTGCCACCCGTCCCGTCGCCCAGCTCCTTGCGCTTGTCGCCCAGCGACTTGCGCATCTTCACCCACTGGTCGCGCGCGTCCAGCAACACGACCTTGCCCTTGTGCTGAGCATCCTTCCGGTTGGTCAGGATCCAGAAGTAAGTAGAGATACCCGTGTTGTAGAAGAGCTGGTCCGGCAGTGCGACGATCGCCTCCAGCCAGTCGTTCTCCATGATCCAGCGGCGGATCTCCGACTCACCCGAGCCGGCCGCGCCCGTGAACAGCGGCGAACCGTTGAAGACGATCGCGATACGCGAGCCGCCCCCGCCATTCACATCCACCGGCTTCATCTTCGAGATCATGTGCTGGAGGAAGAGGAGCGAGCCGTCGTTGATGCGGGGCAGGCCCGCGCCGAAGCGGCCGGAGTCGCCGAGGTTCTTGTACTCGTACTCGACGTCCTCCTTGACCTTCTTCCACTCCACACCGAACGGCGGGTTCGCCAGCAGGTAGTCGAACTTCTCCCGCGCGTGACCGTCGTCCGAGAAGGAGTTGCCGAAGGCGATGTTCTCCGGGTCCTGCTCCTTGATCATCAGGTCGGACCGGCAGATCGCCCAGGATTCCGGGTTGAGCTCCTGCCCATACACCTTCACCGTGGCGTCCGGGTTCAGCGCCATGATGTGTTCCTCGGCCGCGCTGAGCATGCCACCTGTGCCGCAGGCCGGGTCCATGACCGTACGCACGACGCCAGGCACGCTCAGCGCGTCGCCGTCCGGGGCGATCAGCAGGTTCACCATCAGCTTGATGACTTCGCGCGGGGTGAAGTGCTCACCCGCGGTCTCGTTCGACTGCTCGGAGAAGCGACGGATCAGCTCCTCGAAGATGTAGCCCATGTTGTGGTTGGGCACGACCTCGGGGCGCAGGTCCAGGTCGGTGAACTTGCCCATGACCTGGTAGAGCAGGTTCGCGCTGTCGAGCTTCCTGACCTGCTGATTGAACTCGTACTTCTCCAGGACCTCGCGGGCGTTGTCCGAGAAGGAACCGACATACCGCTGAAGGTTCGCCGCCGCGCCCTGCGGGTCGCCGACGATCTTCTTCAGGGTGAGGTCGCTCTTGTTGTAGAACGAGTGGCCCGATGCCCGGCGCAGGAAGTGGTCCGTGTCGATCTCCTGGCCATCGAACCGGGCCGCTGTCTCGGCGACCTTCTCGCGCGTCGGCTCCAGGACGCACTCCAGGCGGCGCAGCACCGTGAACGGAAGGATGACCTTTCCGTAATCCGACTGCTTGTAATCGCCGCGCAGAAGGTCGGCGACGGACCAGGCGTGGTTCGCCAGCTCCGTGTGCTTGCTGCTGTTCAAGGGATTCCCCGGATTTCTTTCGGACCCGCCCACCCCAACCGGAGCGGGTTCGGACAAGTGTGATGGGTGCGTGAAGGCCGTGGTGTCGTTCAGGCCGAATCGACAGAGGCATGAGCGGACGACGACGGGACCAGCCCGCCTCCCGTCAGCCCGCCCGCCAGTAGCCTCGCCGTCTGCTCGGCCAGCTCCGTCGCGCGCCGCGCCTCCGCCCTCAGCTCGTGGACGCGGCGGAACGCCTCCCCGTAACGGCGCTGCTCCTCCAACGGCAGCAGCGGTACGCGCAGCCGCCCCGGGCTGACGTGCAGGACCGTGCTGCCCGTCGACGCTCCGGCGATGTTCTCCTCCGCGCCCAGGAAGCCCGCGAGGAACCACGGGTCGAGCCGCGCGGGGTCGGGCCGGAAGAGGTGCACTTGCGGGCCGAGTAGTGCCCCCTCGTCCGGCTCGCCCGCCACCCGGACCATCGGCCCGCTGCCGCCCGCGACCGACCGTACGAGCACATCGCCCGCAGTGATCACCGGGGCGGAGTCCGCGCGCAGCTCGGACGGGTCACCGGTCGGGCCGGTGCCGCGCGCGATGTCCGCGCCCGTCAGGACGGCGGCGGCCATCGGCGCAGCGGTCACGCCTTGCGGGGCCTTCGGCTCCTTCGCCTCGGGCGCCGTACGCAGCAGCGTGAGCGCGCCGCCCCGTGCCAGGTCGGACGCCGTTGCGGTACGCCACTCGCGTACCGCCGACCCAGCCGCCTGCCAGTCGGTGTGGCCCGCCGCCCTGCCCAAGGACTTGGCGGAGGCGATGAGACGCCGGCGGCTGTCGTCCGCCTCCCGTGCGAGCTCCGCGGGTTCGATGTCAGTGCGGGAGACGCGCACGTACCGGGCGGGGGAGAGGTCGACAACGTCGCCGATGAGGTCGACCACCGGGACTGCGCGCGCGGTGCCGGGCTCGGCGGTGAACTCGTCCGGGGCGTCCGCGAAGGCTGCCCACGCGGTGAGCACCCGGTCCGTAAGCGCCGGCCAGTCCAAGGAAGCGCGGCTGCCGCCCCGCGTGCCCGAGCGGGGCCCGCCTCCGCGAGAACCAGCTGTGGCGGTGTTCCCGGGCCGCCCCGGCCCCGGCGCCTCGGACGTGTCGACGAACAGCACGGACTTCCGCTCCGGGCCGCTCGGCTCGGGCCGTTGCAGGACCCAGATCTGGAGCCCCACGTGCAGCGGAGCCGCCGCCCCGGCCGGCAGGGCGATGACTGCCCGCAGGGCCCCGCTGCGTACAAACTCCATCCGTACGCGGCGCCCTGAGGCACGCGATGCGGTGGCCGGCGGAAGGATCAGGACGGCGTAGCCGCCCGGCAGCAGGTGTGCGAGCGCATGCTGGACCCAGGCCAGCTCGGACTCGGCGCGCGGCGGCACACCGTAGGCCCAGCGCGGGTCGTAAGCCAGCTCGTCGTGGCCCCAGTCCCGGTCGCCGTAGGGCGGATTGCACAGTACGGCGTCGGCGGCGAGCTGCGGGAACGCGTCGGAGCGCAGGCTGTCGCCCGTGCGTACCGCGACCGCCGCATCCGGTGCGGCCAGCATCAGGCTCACCGCGCTCCGCTGGGCCTGCACCGGAACGCTGTCCTGGCCGTACAACTCCGTCGCGCCGCGCCGAGCGGCCGCCGCGAGCAGTGTGCCGCTGCCGCAGGCCGGGTCGAGTACGCGGGTGATCGGGCCGGGGACGAGCCGGGCCACGAGATCCGTGAGCGGGACGGGGGTCTGGTAGGTGCCACTTGCAGCGCTCTCCTCCAGCTCCCGTTCGGCCAGCACGCTCAGCGTGGCCTCGCCGCCCTCGTCGCGTACGCACAGGACCAGCGCCCGCAGCGTCGCGGCGTCACCGCCCGAGGCGTGGATGGACTCCGTTGCCGGGGCCGTGTCCGCGAGATGTGCAGCCGCGTCGTCCGCGTGGGCGACGAGATCGGCGTCCGGCAGCTCGGCCAGCGCGGTCAGCTCGTGCGGCGTGCGACGGGCGGCGGCGAGGACGAGAGGGAGGAGCCGGCCGGCCATGCGGCTGCCCTGCGGGCGCAGGCGCAACGCGGTGCGCAGCTCCTCCAGCGAGCTGACCGCCGCCGTGTGGCCTCGTGCGTCCAGCCAGGCCCGTACATCCAGCAGGTTGTACAGAGGGCTGCTCTCGTTGCCCCCGGACGGGGCCGGGAAGTCGTCGTGCCGACGGCGCCAGTTGCTGACGGTGGCGCGCGTGACCCCCGCGATGCGTGAGATCTCGGCGGCTGTCACCTGTGCGGATGGCTGGGGCATGACGGGAGTCCTGGGCCTCTCGATAGTGAGCTGTTAACAACCTACACCGGACGTCAAATCCGTCAAGGTGTTTGACAGTGCTTTCATGGTGATGCTTATCTAGCGTTGCTTCCGGGTGGACGTGCTCGGCGGGCAACTCATCGATCCCAGGGGGGAACAGCCATGCGCATCACCATGCCGACCGCCGTTGTCGAGGGCACCCAGCTCACCGTCTTGCCGTTCCGTGCGGACGCCGTGATCGGGACCATGTCCGTGCCGACGCTCGTCCAGCTCGTACCGTCGCCCCGCCGCGAGGAAGACGCGAAGACGCTCAAGGCCGCGTCCGGTGCCGTACGACGCCACGCCGAACTGCGGTCGCTGGTGCAGCGGGCGCTGAAGTCCACGCAGAAGGGGAAGAACGTCGGCTCGTACGCCGAGTACATCGCGGACGGCGTGAAGGGTGAGCTGGGTGCGGGTTGGTCCACCCCGCCGATCACCTTCTGGCACGCCGGACCGCTCGCCGCGCTCAGCGACGAGCTGCTGCCCGGCACCGGGCTGCGGACCCTGACCATCACACCCGGCGCCGGGTGCTGCCCCCCCGCCATAGTCCTCTCTTCTGCCGGCAACTGATCGGCTATCCCTGCGAATATGGGAATGACCTGCCTTAATATCAGGACGTTCACCAGGAGTTGGCCCTCTGTGGTGAACCCGGTACGACAGTTCGGACCTGGGGGAGAGCTGCGCCGATGACTACGAATTCCACGTCCGCTGCTGACGTGCTCCGTCACGCCCGCCCGCGTCACGCCCCGAACTACCCCTCATTTGGGAAGAGCCACGTATGGAGCCGACCATGGACAACGAGATTCAGCTGATCAGTGACGGCGATGGCCTGGCGGTCATCGGGAATCCAACGGCGGTCGAACGCTTCCTCATCTCTGAAGGACTGCCGTCGAAGGACCTCGGACTGCAACGGCTCCGAGCCGCCCTCGGCAACGCGGCTGGAGTCGCACAGGCAGGTTCCGAGATTGCCGCCAACTCAGGTCGCTGGGTGAAGCTGACCAAGGAGTCCGCGCAGCTTGTCAACAAGTACGGGCTGAGGGAAAGTTCCAAGACGGGTCTCAGCTCAGGTGTGCTGAAGGGGAACAAGGGCCAGATCAGGGGATTCGTCGAATTCGTGAAGGCGCCCGGATCGCTTCTGACCAACCCGGCGCTTCTGGCTGGTGCCGCGGGGATCATGGCACAGCTCGCGATGCAGCAGACCATGGACGAGATCACCGACTATCTCGCCACGATCGACGAGAAGGTCGACGACGTGCTCCGCGCCCAGAAGGACGCTGTGTTGGCGGACATGATCGGAGTAGACCTCGTGATCGAGGAGGCCATGACCATCCGAGAGCAGGTGGGCCGGGTCTCCGAGGTCACGTGGTCGAAGGTGCAGGCCACGTCGGTGACGCTCGCGCGAACCCAGGCGTACGCGTTGCGTCAACTCGACGCACTCGCGGAGAAGGTGGAGCGCAAGACCAAGATCGGTGATCTCGCCAAGACGTCCAAGGAAGCCGAGTCCAAGGCTCAGGAGTGGCTCGCTGTTCTGGCTCGTTGCTTCCAACTGCAGGACGCGATCGCCGTGCTCGAACTCGACCGAGTGCTGGACACGGCTCCGGACGAGCTGGACCGGCATCGCCTCGGGCTTCGGGCTGCCCGACAGAACCGGCTGGATCTCATCTCACGGAGCACCGAGCGTCTGATGGCCCGCATGAATGCGGCTGCCGGCACGGCCAACACGAAAGTGCTGTTGCACCCGACCGCGTCCCGGGATGTGGTGCATTCGAGCAACCATGTCGAGAACACCGTCGTTGACTTCCACGGGCGGCTCGGGATCGAGCGCGGTCGGCAGTCATTGGAGGCGAGACGATGGGTGGACGCGGCCGGGGAGGTGAGGGACAAGGTGCTCAAGACAGGGGCAGAGAGCGTCGATGCCGCCCGGCGCCTCGGTAACGAGAACCTCGACCGGGCCAGATCGGCGGCGGGCAAGCTCTCCAGCGGGATTGCCGAGCGAGCGCTCCGTCGGCGCGGGGACGACGAGGAAGGCTGAGAGAGCGGCGACCGTCAGCGACCACCTGCTGTCGACCGTTCGTGTTGTTCGTAGACCTCGGCCAGGCGATCCCGGAGCCGCGCGTGGCGGAACTGGTAGACCGCGCCGGCCTGACGCAGCACGCCTCGCTCGTGGGCGTCGTCCAGGAAGGCGTTCACCGCCCACGGCAGCCGCCCCGTCAGGGGGAGCCAGACGCGGACCAGGACCACCCACCGGCCCCAAGCGGTCATCGTGCCGACCCCGAACGCGACCGTGAGCCCGCCCATGAGGCCGTTCATGAGCCCGAGCACGACCCCGTTGACGAGCGCGACGACGGTCCCGTACCCGAGTCCGAGCACCAGCCCGACCGCGAGTACTTGGGCGAGCACGGTCGTGCGGTTCGTGTGCAACAGGTCCGACGGGCTGACCGAGGATTCCGGCTCGATGAGAGCCTCGAGCCCGGCCGTGAGCGCGAGTATGAGCCCGACCGCCAGTCCGAGCGCGGCCCCGGCCACGAGCCAGTTCCCGAACACCAAGGCGCCCACAGTCCAGGGGTACCCCAGGAGACCCGCATAGACCACCATTCCGATCCCGAACACGACCCCGAAGACCAGCCCGCCCGCGATTCCGCCCCAAAGCCTGGGGAGGAAACTCTCCTTCACTCTCTTCGTCCCGCCGCGGATCCGGATGTGCATGCGCGACGGTTCGAATGCGCCGCCTGCCTTGATTCCTGACCCGAATCCGTGCATGAGCCCGAAGGCCAGCCCGATCCCCAGCGTGTTCAGAAGCACGTTGACGACTGTTTCCCCGGGCAGGCTCGTGACCCCGGAGACGTGTCCGAGCGTGGTCCGTGACATGAGCCAGATCGCGACCCCGGACACGAGCCCGGTCGTGACCCCGGACACGAGCCCGATCGTGACGCCGGACACGAGCATGCGCGAAGAGAGACTCATGGCGGTTCCCAGCCTCCACCACTCGATGTCATGTGTCCTGAGCTCTCTCAGGTGCGTGGCGAGGAAGCCGAGCCAGTGCCGGGCGCGTTCGGGGTCCCAGCTCCGTCGTTTCGCGCCGGGTGGGTTGGGGAGGAAACGGTCGTAGGCGCTGGGGATGAAGTTGTCCAGGAGATGGTCTTCAAGAGCTCCTCGGGTGCTGAACCGCTTGATGTCCAGGAGCAGCTCCGACGGATCGCCGTCGGTTTCGTAGACGGTGCGGGCCAGCGCGAGCATCAGGGGGGTGGTCAGCACGGCGGCGAGACGGGCGCAGGCCGGTTCGTCGGGATGGCGGCGCAACTCCCCCAGAACGTACTCCCACCCAGTCGGGGTGGTGGTGTCCATGTCGCCGGAGAGGGACATACTGGTCTCGGGCAGTAGGTAGTTGACGGCGTCGCCGAGGGTGAGGTCGGTCAGCTCGATACCGGTGGAGGGCCTCGTGTTCACTGTCACGATGGCTCTCAGTTCGTCGTGGCGACTCGTGACCAGCAGCGGCACGGTGGCGGACCTGAGCGATCTCAGCGCGGCTTTGCGCAGGTCGTTGGCGACCTCGTCGAATCCGTCCAGGATCGGCAGGATGTGGCCGGCACCGACCAGCCCGGTGGCCCACGTCGATCCGTCCGGTCCGGTCCCGGCCAGAAAGGGGTGGTCCCGCTCCAGCCGGTCGATCAGCCAGTCACGCAGTGGAGTGGCAGTGGGATTCCATGATCCGAGGCTGAAGACCACCGGTACCGGCGCTTCGCCGGACGGAGTGCGTCCTTGTAGCCGGGCCAGTGCGAAACGTCGGATCAGGATGCTCTTTCCCGCACCCGCCCGGCCCAGCACCATCAGCATGCCGGGCTTTGTGCCCTGGTAGAAAGCCGCGATCTCATCCAGCTGACCGGTCAGGTCCAGCGGGAGAACGTCCGTCTCCTCGGCCGAGACACCGAGGATGCCGCCCTTGTGACCGGTCAACGTCGAAGGCGCCGGCCGAACACGCACAGGAAGCGGGTGCGGATCCCATAGCCGCTGCTGCTCCTCCTCGTACTTCAGGATGCGGCTGACCCTGAGCGCGAGCTGATTGGCCTTCCCTGCCAGTGTGTTCTCGGCGGGGGGCGCTACGGAAACGTTGAGCACGTTGGTCGTGTTGTCGCCGGTGGAAATGATCCCGGAGTTGTTTCCGCCCACGTTCACCGAACGGTCGCCGCCCGACTGACCGGGCTTGTGCGCCGCGGGGTCCGGCTCCCGCGGACCGGGCACAAAGCTCACGGGTGCAGGGTGTTCTTCGCGCCATCGCCGGTGGAAATGATCCCGGAGTTGTTTCCGCCGACGGCGACGCCGCGCTCGCCGACGGCCTGGACGGCAGGACGCTCCGGCAGCAGCGCCGACAGCTCATCGGCAAGCCCCGGAGCGCTGCTGAGCAGATCCCGCAGCGCGATCCTCAACTCCGCTTGCCGCAAGGCGCGCATGTCCTGGTCCGCGCCCACGTCCGCCAGGCCGACGACGGTGGCTCGAACGGGGTCGGCGTCGGCGCCGCGGTTCAGGATCCTGGCGAGAAGCCGCTGTCCCAGCCGTACGGTCGCCTCTGCGCTCTCTCGCTGGGCACTGGTCAGCACACCCACGCCGTAGGCGGCCACGGCCGCTTCGGCTGCCGGCACGATCTGGTTGAGCAGCGCATCGAGCTCGAACACAGGCGTTCCCCCCTGTCACGCAGGCGAATTGAGGTTTCATGCTAGCCACCCAGGCACCTTCGGTCAGCGGTTTGCCGACGAAATTGATCCCAGGCGGTCGCGGTCGCCGTCAGCTCCGGGCGGCGTACACGATGAGGTTGTCCACGGGGTGGCCCTGCGCGTCGAAGGAGCCGTCGCAGGTGATGAGCCGCAGGACGCGCTCGTTGGTGGCGCCGTAGACCCTCTTGGTCGGGAAGGCCTTCTTGCTGACGGTCTCCGTGCCGGTGACCCTGAAGTGGAGCTCCGCTCCACGGTCGTTGCGGATCGCGATGTCCGCGCCCTTGCCGATCTTCTTCAGATCATGGAAGACGGCCCTTCCGAAGCGGGTGTCGTTGTGCCCGATGAGGACCGCGGCGCCACGCTCGCCGGGAACGGCGCCACCGGTGTACCAGCCGGCCGTCATGCCCTTCTCGGCGGGCGGGACCTGCACCGTGCCGTCCTCGTTCAGACCGAGCCGCATCAGCGAGCTGTTCACCCCGATCGAAGGGATGCTGACATGGGTGGGGCTCGCCGCGGACTTCGGTTTCCCGGACGTCTCGCGCTTCTCCGTCCCCTTGGACCCCGTGTCCTTCGGTGAGTTGTGAGAGCCGGGGGCGCTGGATGAACTCGCGTCGGTGTGTGACGCGTCGGAGGAGCAGCCGGTGAGGGCCAGACAGGCGAGCACCGGAAGTGCGGCGCGCCAGAGCGACGGAGGCGTACGGGACATGGGGGCTCCAGAACGGGACGGAGATGGGCAGTGGCGCCGCCCGGTACGGGGCGGCGCCACGAAGGAAGGTCAACAGCCGTGCGCGGTCAGTCGCCGTGCGCGGTCAATTGCCGTGCATGTCAGTTGTCGTGACGTGACTGACGCGTCGACAGTTCAGCGGCCCTGCTGTGCGGCGGAGCGGCGGCGCAGCACGAACGTTCCCGCTCCCGCGACCAGAAGGGCCGCTGTGGCCGACCCGGCAAGGGCGGTGGTGCTGTCGCCCGAGGTCCCGGCCGGTCGCTCGCCCGCGGCCACGCCACCGCGCGGAGCGGCGGCAGCGGAACGCTCGGCCAGGTTCAGGCGTTTGCCCTTGACCCCGGCGGGACCGTCGCCCGCGGCGACAACGCCGATGGGTACAACCGACGGCTTCGCGCCCGGCGTGGGCGGGGTGGCGGAATCGGACCGGCCGGCTGCGGCGGACCGTTCGACGGACGGCGCCTTAGGCGCGGGCGTGCTGTCGGCGAAGGCCGCGGTGGACGGGACGAGTACCGCGCCGACCGCGACAGCGGCAAGGACGGCGGTACGCAGGGACAAGCGGTGGGGCATGGGCATGGCTCCATTCCAGGTCGGCCTCGGTGGTGCCCGGTAGCCGGTTCGCACCGGGCACAAGGCATGCCGACAGGCTGGCGTGAAGTTATGAAGAAGATGTCAGATCGCTGTGGTCATGGCGTCAGGTCTGGCCCGCACCGCTCCCACGGTCGCCCGCGGCACGCCCGGGCCCGCCCGCGACGCTCCCGCAGTCGCCTGACGCGCTCCACGGCACGCCCGCCGAGGCCCCTCCGGACTCGTCCGACCCACCAGCCTCTCCCCGCTCACCCGACCCCGTCCGAGCAGGGGCCGCAGGCAGCCGGAGCGTGAACACCGAACCCTGCCCCTCGACGCTCACCGCACTCACCGAGCCGCTGTGCGCCTCGACGAGTTTCCGTACGATCGCCAGACCCAGCCCGCTGCCGCCGGTGCGGCGGTTGCGGGACTTCTCGGCGCGCCAGAAGCGGTCGAAGACATGCGGCAGATCAGCGGCCGAGATGCCGCTGCCGGTATCGGTGACGTCCACGACGACTTCGCCCACCACCATGTCGCCCGCCACCATGTCGTCCGCCGTCACGTCGTCCGCCGCGCACTCGGAGCCGTACGCCTGCAATGTGACCTTTCCATCCTCCGGGGTGTGACGCACCGCGTTGGAGACCAGGTTGCCGATGGCCTGACGCAGCCGGACCGGGTCGGCCGTCAGCTCGGGAAGGGGAGTGCCGGCCGTCTTCTCGACGACGGTCAACGAGACTCCCGCTGTCTCCGCCCGTGCCTGGTGGGCCGCGGCGACCTGGCCCAGGACGTCCTCGATGCGTATCGGCTCGGGGTGCAGCCGCAACGCGCCCGCGTCGGCCGCGGCCAGATCCTGGAGATCGTCGATGATGTGCTGCAGCTGAACGGCCTCCGTGTGGAGCGAGGAGATGAACGCCGGGTCGGGCTCCGCCAGACCGTCCTGTGCCGCCTCCAGCCAGCCGCGGATATTGCTCAGCGGGGTACGCAGTTCATGGGCGACGTCACTGACCATGTCCTTGCGCTGTCCTTCGAGGCGGGCACGGTGGGCCGACATATCGTTGAAGGCCGCGGCGAGCCGCCCGATCTCGTTGTCGTCGGTGACCAGCACGGGCGCGGAGTCCTCCCCGTCCCGCATCCGTTGTGCCGCACCGGTGAGGGCGTGCAGCGGACGTACGAGCCGGGCCCCGGCCAGCATGGTGGCTCCGACGGTGAGCGCCAGCACGAGCGCCGCGGCGCCCGCGATCTTCGCAGTGTTCGCCGGGGAGAGGTCGAAGCCGGGAACGGTCGTGCCGCCCTCGTCGCCGATGAACAGCAGTGCGGGTGAGGCGACATAGGAACTGAGCTGCTCTCGGCGGGCCGTGTCCACGCAGGAGGCGGTGGCCCGGTCGTCGTCGCTGGTGCGGACGCTCGGTTCGGCGACGGGGATGCGTATGGGTGCGGCTGTCGGGGCGTTGGCGCGGGTGCCCGCCCCCGTCTCGGAACCGTCGCCCCAGGACAGGTCCAGATTGAGCTGTACGCCCGTGCGGTCCTGACGTTTCAGGCAGGCATTGGCGAGCTGATTGAGCGCCTTGAGGGCCTTTCGCTCGGTCGCTGTCGGTTCGTCCAACTTGTCGGACGCGCACCTGATGGCCTGCACCCGGTCGGGATCGTTGCCCACGACCTCTATGCGCGAGCGCCCACTCGGCCCCTGGACCACATCCGCCGCGACGCCGGTCCGGCTCAGGCACGCCACACTGTGCTCGGCGGCACGTTGCAACGCCGTACGTTCAGCCGCGGGCAGCCGGAACGGCCCGACCGCGCGCGGGTCGACACGGTCGGCCGTGACACCGGCCCGGCCCAACGTCTGGGACAGGGCCGTGTCCACGGACAACGGATCGACGATCGCCGATGCCTGGGGCGGCAGAGCGGGCGGCGACGTCCGGCCGGCGGAATCGGCGAGAGGCCGGCGCTGCTCGGTGGTGAGCGCGATCCGCCGGCCGGACTGCCGCGCCAGCTCACGCACGGTGCGATCGACGCCGTCCCAGGTGGGGTGGGCCGCCGCATATCCGAGCAGGGTGTTGTAGATCCGGGCGTCGGCGGTGAGATTCTGCCCCTGCTCCTGCTTGATGGCGCCGGAGGTGGTCTGTACGGCAAGCCAGGCCGTGGCGGCCACCGAACACGCCGCCACCAGCGCCGACACCGCCAGCAGACGGCCGAACAGACTCTTGCGGAGCGGCAGCCGCGCCGGCTTCCCACGACGAAGGGAAATGCCACGCAACCGGCTACGACGACGCACGCGAAGCCCTCTTCGCCGGATCCGTCAGCTTGTAGCCGACGCCGAAAACGGTGAGCAGCCGGGCCGGCCGACGCGGTGCGGACTCGATCTTCTTCCGCAGGTTCATGATGTGCACATCGACGGTGCGAAAGCTGATGTACCGGTCGAAGCCATGCAACTCCTCCAGGAGCCGCTGCCGTGCGAAGACCCGCTCGGGCTCGGCCGCCATGGCGGCGAGAATCCGGAACTCACCGGGCGTGCACTCCACGAACCGGCCTTCGACCGACACCTCGTGCCGGATCGGGTCGACCATGAGCGCACCCACCGTCAGTACCGGGTCCGCAGCGGACTCGGCACCTGCCGCAAGCCGCCGGGTGCGCCGCAGCAGGGTCCGTACGCGCGCCATCAGCTCACGCGGGCTGTACGGCTTCGTCATGTAGTCGTCCGCACCGAGGTCCAGACCCAGCAGCAGATCGTCCTCGGTGCTGCGGGCCGTCAGCATCAGCACCGGCAGTTCCCGGTGTTCGGCGCGCAGCACACGTACCACGTCCAGACCGTCGGCCCGTGGCATCATCACGTCGAGCACCAGCAGATCGGGCTCCCGGTGCCGGACCTCGGCGAGGGCCGCCAGGCCGTCCCCGACTACCCTGACCGCATGGCCTTCGTGTTCCAGATAGCGGCGTACGAGTTCGGCCTGCTTCTCGTCGTCTTCGGCGACTATGACGTTTGCGCACACGCGGATGATCGTAGATGAGCTCACGGAGACTCCTCGTGACGCCGGACCACCGGGCCCAGCCATGGAACTGTTCGCCGGCCCCCCGATGACGGTCGCGGCACTAGTCTGGACGCCGCGGATACGGGTCGGGGAGGGAGTACGGGTGATCAGCTGCGGTACGGAGGACGAGGGGGCCGTGCACAACACCCTTTCGGGGAACGCGGTGGTGGCCGGACCGTTGGTCATGGCCCGGCACGTGGAACAGATCGTGCTGCCGCCCGGTGCGCCGGGCGTGCCACCGAGCCAGGTGCCACCACCCAGCCGCTGCTTCGTCAACCGCACCGCGGAGTTCGCCGCCCTTCGCGCGGTCGCCGCTTCGTACTCCCTGGGGCAGTCGCCCGGCATCGTGGTGGTGACCGGGCTCGGCGGCGTGGGCAAGACACAACTGGTGGCGCAGTGGGTCGGGCGGGATGTGAAGGAGCGCTGCCCGGACGGTCAGTTGTACGTCGACCTCGACGACCACCGCCGGGACGGGGTCGTGGACACCGCCGGGGTGCTGGCCGGGTTTCTGCGGGCCCTGGGGGTGCACGAGCAGTACGTGCCCCCTGGACTCGCCGAGCGGACGGGGCTGTTCAGGAGCATCACGGCCGATCGCGCCGTGCTGGTGGTCGCGGACAATGTGCAACATGCCCCGGAGGCGCGGCCACTGATGCCGCCCAGCGGTCTCCTCGTCGTCACCAGCCGCAGACGCCTGCCCTCGCTGGAAATGGACGGAGCGGTGTCGATCGTCGTGGACCCCCTCGACGTGGGCGCGGGTGTGCAGTTGGTACGCCGATGGCACGTCACGGCTGCCCAGGAAGCCGCCGCCGAACTGGTACGACTGTGCGGTGGGCTGCCGCTCGCCCTGCGCGCCGTGGGGGAGTGGCTGGCCGGGCGACCCCAGCTGCGGCTCGACGACGTGGTGCGCGATCTCGCCGCCGAGCACGAACGCACCACGGGGGAGGAGCCGGGGCACACGGCGGTGACCGAAGCACGGATGGGCGGGGCGATGACGGGCGGCACGGGTTCTGGAAGCGTCGGGGCCGCGCTCGACACCGTGGTCGGCGGGCTGGGCGACCATACGCAGCAGCTGTACCGCCTGCTCGGGCTCCTTCCGGTGAAGACAGTGACAGGTGCCCTGCTCCGGGCCGCCGGCGCCGTGCACGTCGACGACGCCCTCGGGGACCTTCTCATGGCGCATCTGGCCGTTGCCGCGGAGGCGGAGGACGGCGTCCCCCGCTACCGGCTGCACGACATCGTCCGTACGCATGCCCGCATGCGGGCGGCGGCCGTTCCCCAGGAGGAGCGCCGGGCCGCACTGCGCGCGGTCGTCGACTTCTACGTCGATGCCGCGGCGCACGCGGACACCATGATTCTCGGCCCTCGTATGCGGCTGCAGGAGCCTCCGGCGCGCTCGATGAGTGATCTCTCCGCGCGCACACCCCTCTTCACCGACCGCGCCGATGCCCTGGACTGGCTGGACGCCGAGCGGGCCAATCTCCTGTCCGTACTGCGCCTCGCCGCCGCGGAACAGTGGTACGACGCCGTGTGGCGGCTCTGCGAATCACTGTGGGCGCTCTACCACAGCCGCAAGCACCACGCCGACTGGATCGAGGCACACCGGCTCGGCACAGAGGCCGCCCAACGGGAAGGCCGGCCGGACGTCGAAATCCGCATGCGCAACCAACTGGCCCGGGCCGAGTACGAACTCGGCGAGTTCGAACGGGCCGAGCGCCAACTGGAGGCCGCAACCGCTCTGATCGATCTGGTGGACGACGCCCGCCTGAGCGGCGCGGTGTGGGAGACCCGGGGACTGATCGCGCTCTCCCTCGAACGCTCCGACGACGCCCGCGACCTCTTCGAGCGCGCGCTCCACGCCAACGCCGCGTGCGGTGACCGGCACGGCATCGTCGTGCAGAGCTACAACATCGGGCAGGCCCTGGTCGCAGGAGGCCACTGGCAGCAGGCCCTCGATGTGCTGGACGGCGCCGCAGCCACCGCCCGGGACAGTCGCGACGCGGCCATGCAGCCGCGTATCGGCCTGGTCACGGCCCGGGCCCTGATCGGCCTGGAGAAATGGGAACGTGCCGTCGAGGCCGTCACCGCGGCGGCCGATCAGGCCGCGCGGTCCAAGCAGTACGCCAAGCTCGACCAGGCACTCTCACTCCTCACGGAGCTGGCGGAACGGACTGACGACATGCCGCTGCGCGAAGCCTGCGACAACAAGCTGCGGGAGCTCCGTCGGCGGGTGGGCATGACACCACCGGCCGGGTGAACCACACCGACGACCGCCACCGCCCACCCCTTTCACTGTTCCGGAGCCACTGTTGACCTTGGTGCCGTCGAAGCTGCGCCGCCGGGCCATCCGGTCCACCCGGCCCGACCGGTCCCGCTGGAACACCTGGGAGCCGCCGAAGGCCGCGGTCCTCGGTGTGGCACGCACCCTCACCTCCGCGACGCGCGTGCTCGACATCATGCGGCTGCTGCGCGCCGAGGACGGCATCGAGAAGTACTACACGGTCAACCCGGGCTCGGCGTTCGGTGACGGGCTCGGCGAGTACCTCTCCGCCATGGGCGTACGGGTGCTCACCTGGGAGGAGGCCACCCGGCGCTCGTTCGATCTGGCCGTCGCCTGTTCGGTGCATCCGACGATGAGGCGGCTGGACGCCCCGCTGATGGTCCTGCCGCACGGGGCCGGCTACAACCGTCTGGTGGCGGAGTCCACCGGGGACACCGAGACGCCCGCCGGGCTCTCCCGGCGGGAACTGATGTGGCGCGGCAAGGTGGTTCCCGCGGCCATCGGGGTCTCGCACCAGGACCAGATCGACCGGCTCGCCGAGACCTGTCCGGAAGCGGTCCCGTACGCCGTGACCGTGGGCGACTGGTGCTTCCAGCGGATCAGGGCCAGCATGTCCCGTCGAGATCATTACCGTGCGCAACTCGGTGCCGTCAACGGACGACGGCTGGTGGTCATCCACTCCACCTGGAGCAGCCACTCGCTCCTCGGCCGCCATCCGGGCCTGCCACTGCGGCTCGTCACCTCACTGCCCGTCGACGAGTTCGCGGTCGCGGCCGTCTTCCACCCCAACGTCTGGGCACGCCACACCCCTGACGGCGTGTTCGACCGGCTGGGCGATGCGATGGACGCCGGACTCATGATCATCCCGCCGCAGGAGGGCTGGCGCGCGGCGGTGGTGGCCAGCGACTGGGTGGTGGGCGACCACGGTTCCACCTCCTTCTACTCGGCGGCCGCCGACCGGGTCATTCTGCTGGCCGCTACCGGGCTCGACGAACTGGATCCCGCATCCCCTGCCGCCGCATTCGGCCACCGGGCTCCCCGGCTCGACCCCGACGGCGATGTGTACGCCCAACTACTGGACGCGGAAAGCCACTACGACCCCGAAACCCTGAGAGCGGTCGTCGACCGTCAACTCGCCTCCGTCGATACCTCGGGTGCGACGACACAGGACCGGATGTACGCGTTCCTGGCACCGCGCGGCGTACGCACGCCCCCGCACGCACCACACCCCGCCCCCGTCCCGGCACCCGAACCGGCACGCCGCACCGCACCCACGGCCTATGACATCACCGGCGCCCACGACGGGACGGGAACCGTCGAGGTCCGGCGCTGGCCGCTGGTCGCCGGGGACCACACCGAGGCCAGAGGGTTCTACGCCGTCACGGACGAAGAGAACCATCTGCTGTGGAGACAGGCCGCTGAGGTCGTCGCCCGGACCGGCATCGAAGCCGAGCTCCCGGCCGCGGAGTGGATCGACCGCGAGAGCCGGCGATCCGAGCACGCGAATGTCCTGGTCGCGGCACTCGACGCGACCCGCTGTCTGATCCGCCTGCGCGGCGGCCGCGAGCTGGAGGCCCGCACCGAACGGGAATGGGGGACACGGCGACCACCGCTCGACGCCGTGGTTCTCGGCGCGGCCGTCAACATCTGGCTCACCGACACGGCGCGGGGCGGCGACAAGGACCTGACGGACGGACTCTCGGTGCGGACGGGGGACTGGCGGATCCATGTGATGTTCTCGGCGCGGCAGAACCGGTGAAGCGCCGCCGAGCCGGTACGGCACGAGCTCGATAGGGCCCGAGCTCGATACGGCCCCGGGCATGGGCCGCTCACGGTGGCGGCGGCAGATGTCCGCTGCCGGCCGCTGCCGTTCTGGTGCCGGCACTTGTCGCAGGCCCCGTCACCTGGTCCTGTGTACCGCGGGCACCGTGGTGATCAGTAACGAGACCCGCGACCGGGCTGTGCGCATCCCGCGTACAGGTGCGGTCGAGGCGGAGGGAAACGTGGAATCAGTGACCGGACACGAGGTACGAGGCACGCTGCCCGAAGGGCTCGGCGAGGCGATACGCGCCACCGCCGGGGAGATCGCCGAGGTGCTGCGCGGGGCGGCCGACACGGGAGTTCGGGTGCCCGCCTCGGAGTGGACCGTCGGGCAGGCAGCAGCGCATCTGGCGCAGGCCAACGAGCTGATGGCCGACATCGCGGCCGGGCAGGAACGCAGCTACGGCGACGGAACACCGCAGAGTCTGGCCACGGCGAATGAGCGCGCGCTCGCCGGCTTCGAGGAGCGGGACGCCGATCCGCTGGCCGAGATGATCGTGAGGCACGCGGACGCGTACCTCACGGCGATGGACCGGTGCACGACGGACGGGAACGTGTTCACCCCGTTGGGCCCGATGAGCCGGGTGGTGCTGGGCTCGTACCTGCTGACACACATGCTCGGCCATGGTTACGACCTCGCCCGTGCGCTGGGCCGCCCCCACATGCTCGACCGCACCCGGGTCGAACTGTCGCTGCCCTTCCTGATCACGGTGATGCCCCGGGCGACCGACGCCACTGCCATCGCCCGGCTGACCGCCCGCTACACGATCCGTCTCCGTGGCGGCGCCCGCTTCGGTGCCACCTTCACCGACGGCGTCGTATCCGTCACCCCGCAGCCGCCAACCCGCCCGGACTGCACGATCCTTGTCGAGCCGGTCACCTTCCTCCTGATGGCGCTCGGCCGCTGCAGCCCATGGGGCGCCATGGCCCGCGGCCATGTCCTCGCCTGGGGTCGCAAGCCCTGGCTCGCTCCCCGCTTCCCGGAGCTGTTCAAGGCACCCTGAGGGGCGGCCGGGTTTCCCGCATCACGCCGGCGGCGCGTTCGCGTCAAGTCCCGCACCAGCCGCAACAAGATGGACGTACAGGTAGGTTGTGGCCATCGTTTGATCGTTTGTGGGGCTTGGAGGTCTTCATGAGTGAGCAGCAGCAGCCGTCCGCCAGTCGGTGTGCCACACCGGTGTCGGAACGGATCGACACCACCAGGCCGCACTCCGCCCGCTTCTGGAACTATTTCGTCGGCGGCAAGGACAACTACGAGGTCGACCGTGAGATCGGCGATCAGATCAAGACGCTCTTCCCGGGCCTTGTTGACGTAGCGGTAGCGGGACGGCAGTTCCTGCGCCGCTCGGTGAGTCACCTGGTGGAGGACCGGGGTGTCCGGCAGTTCCTGGACATCGGGACCGGCCTGCCCACTGCGGACAACACACACCAGGTGGCCCAGGGCATCGCCCCCGAGTCACGCATCGTGTACGTGGACAACGACCCGCTCGTTCTCGCGCACGCCCGTGCCCTGCTCACCAGCTCACCCGAGGGAGTCACCGACTACATCGACGCCGACTTCTACGAGCCGGACGCCATCCTTGCCGAGGCCGCGAAGACACTCGACTTCGACCGCCCTGTGGCCCTGATGCTGCTCGGCATACTCGGTCACGCGGGCGACTTCTCGCGCGCGCGTGAGGTGGTGGGCCGGTTGATGGCGGGCCTGCCGTCCGGCAGCCACCTCGTGGTGTACGACGGCACGCGTACCAGCGAGGGCATGATCGCCGCGGAGAAGGCATACATCGAGAGCGGCGCAGTGCCTTATTACGTCCGTGAGCCGAGCGAGATCGTCACTCTCTTCGACGGGCTGCGGATCCTCGACCCCGGCTTCGTCCGGCTCAGCGAGTGGCGGCCCGACACCGAGAGCGCGACCGTTCCCGCCGATGTCGATGCCTTCGGTGGCATCGCCGTCAAGGAGTGACCCGGCGCGGGCGCTGACGCCCATCGACGGATATCGAAGTGACGCCGAGGGCCGCCCGAACCGTTCGGGCGGCCCTCGGCCTGTCCGAGGAGCAGGGTCGGACAGGCCACCGCGGCCACGCCCGCCGCGCCGGTCGCGCACCACCCCGCCGACTGCTGTTCGGCGGATCACCACCGTGTCCACACAGCGACGGTCTTTCGCAGCCCATGCGAACTCTGGAACACTCCAGTCGCATTCGCCCCACACCCTCCTCACCCCGCAGAGGTCCTCACCCATGGCCGAACTCGACCGACGTCGCTTCATGCAACTCGCCGGAGGCGCAGCCGCCTTCACCATGCTGTCGAACAGCATCGCTCGCGCTGCCTCCCTCCCGGCGAAAGGCGCCACCGGCACCCTCGAGGATGTCGAGCACATCGTCGTGCTGATGCAGGAGAACCGCTCGTTCGACCACTACTTCGGCACACTGAAGGGCGTACGCGGCTTCGGTGACCCACGTCCGGTGACATTGCCCAGCGGCAAACCGGTGTGGCACCAGTCGTCCGGCTTCAAGGATGTGCTGCCGTTCCGGCCGACGGCCGACAACCTCGGACTCCAGTTCATCCAGGACCTCAACCACGACTGGGCGGGCGGCCACTGGGCGTTCAACAAGGGCGCGTACGACAAGTGGGTGCCCGCCAAGTCGGCGACGACGATGGCCTACCTCACCCGCGAGGACATACCGTTCCACTACGCCCTCGCCGACGCGTTCACCATCTGCGACGCATACCACTGCTCCTTCATCGGCTCAACGGATCCCAACCGCTACTACATGTGGACGGGATACACCGGTAACGACGGCACCGGCGGCGGCCCCGTGCTCGGGAACGACGAGGCCGGCTACGGGTGGACGACGTACCCCGAACGGCTGGAGAAGGCCGGGGTCTCCTGGAAGATCTACCAGGACATCGGCGACGGGCTCGATGCCGCAGGGTCCTGGGGATGGATCAACGACGCGTACCGGGGCAACTACGGCGACAACTCGCTGCTGTACTTCAACAATTACCGCAATGCCAAGCCCGGCGATCCGCTCTACGACAAGGCTCGCACCGGCACCGACGCCAAGAACGGCGACGGGCTCTTCGACAGGCTCAGGGCCGATGTGAAGGCCGGGACCCTTCCGAAGATCTCCTGGATCGTCGCCCCGGAAGCCTTCACCGAGCATCCCAACTGGCCCGCGAATTACGGTGCCTGGTACATCGCGCAGGTGCTGGACGCGCTGACGTCCAACCCGGAGGTGTGGGGCAGGACCGCCCTGTTCATCACGTACGACGAGAACGACGGATTCTTCGACCACATCGTGCCGCCGTACCCGCCGTCCGGGGCCGCGCAGGGGCTGTCCACCGTGGCGACCTCCGCCGACTACTTCGCGGGCAACATCAGGTACCTTGCAGGCCCGTACGGTCTGGGGCAGCGCGTTCCGATGCTGGTCGTCTCGCCGTGGAGCACGGGAGGGTTCTCCTGCTCCGAGGTCTTCGACCACACCTCGATCATCCGGTTCATGGAGCGACGTTTCGGGGTGAAGGAACCGAACATCTCGCCCTGGCGACGCACCATCTGCGGTGACCTCACCTCCGCGTTCGACTTCCGCCGTACGGATACCGCCCCCGTCGCCCTCCCCTCCACCGACGGGTACCTGCCGCCGGACCGCAACCGGCATCCCGACTATGTGCCCGTGCCGCCCGCCGTCGGCAGTGTTCCCAAACAGGAACCGGGTTCCCGGCCCACCCGGCCGCTGCCCTACGCGCCGTACGTGGACGGCTCGGCGAATCCGGCGACCGGAAAGTACGGTCTCACCTTCAGCGGCGGCGCCGCGGCCGGGGCACAGTTCCTGGTGACGTCAGCGAACCGTACCGACGGACCGTGGACGTACACCACCGAGGCCGGCAAGTCGATCTTCGACGCGTGGAACACGGCCTACTCCAACGGAGTGACCAACCTCAGCGTGTACGGTCCGAACGGCTTCCTTCGTACCTTCAAAGGGCCCGGCAAGGCAGCAGGGCCCGAGGTGACCGCCCGTCACAACGCCGGCAATGGGCATCTTGACCTGACGATGACTCACACCGGTACCGGAGACGTTCATTTGACACTGCGGGACGCCTACGGCGGTTCTGTGCAGACGTTCACGGTACGGGCGGGCGCGACCGTGAACCACTCGGTGGACCTGCGGGGGAGCAGCCGCTGGTACGACATCTCGGTGGTCTCCGACACGGATACCACGTTCCTGCGCCGCTTTGCCGGACACGTAGAGACGGGCGAGGCGGGTACGAGCGATCCGGCCCTGATCGCAGGCTGAGCCAGCGGGCCGGGGTGGGGGCGCACGTACCCATGCCCCCACCCCGGATCCACCTCGTGCGGGTCACACGCCCGGCGGGACCCGGGACGGGCGGCCGTTGCCGCGCGTGAGGGAGTAGCCGAAGACGGCCGCGAGCGCCCCCAGTACTCCGCCGCCGACCGTCCACAGCCAGCGATCGGTCCACCAGCCGGAGGCCCAGCCGTCCTCCGGCTCGCTGCCGAGCGCGACCTCGGCCGGCCGGTCGTCGCCACTCGTGTCCGAGGCCTGCTCGACGGAGGAGGCACCGGGGACCAGCGGCTCGGCGAGAGTGCCGTCCACATCCGCGGCGCCGCCCTTGTCGGCCGTCGTGACCTCGACCTCGGTCTGCACCGGAAGACCGAGGTCCGCCGAGGGCAGGTCGACGACCGTGAGGCGTACGTAGTAGCTGCCCGGCAGCGGGTCGTTGGCCCACGGCTCGGACCAGGCGCGGACGGTCCGCAGCACACAGGTCAGCTCGACCGCCGACGCGTCGGCCGCCGCCTTCCCGGTCTGGCGGCCGTACATGCAGGCCTGACGGCGCCGCAGCCCGTCGTACACATCGACCTGCCAGGTCGACGCGCCGTGCCGGGTGGCGCTCTCCGGCAGGGTGATCTTCGCCTTGACGGTGGCGCGCTGGCCCGCGTCGGCGGGGAACACCCAGTACAGGTAGTCGCCCGTGGACGCCCCGGCGGTGGCGCGCTGGTTCTGCTGGATCGCAGTGGCCGTACGGAAAGTGGTGCCGGCCTCGGTGGGGCCGGACCCGCCGTCCGAGGCGCTCGGGCTCGGGCTCGCCGACGGGGCGTCGGCCGCGGCGACGCCCGCCGAGGTCAGCAGGGCGAGGCCGGACAGCAGCGCACCCGCGAGTACACGTGTCGTACGCATCAGTTGGTCCTCCAGACGGCGATGCGCCAGCGCGAGAGCCAGCCGGTCAGCAGACCCGCGACCAGTCCGGTGAGAACCAGTACGCCCACCAGCCACCAGCCGCGGCCGAGACCGAACGCGGCGACATCGGCCGCGTCGTCCGGGGCGTCCACCAGGTCCACGGTCAGCTCGAGGGGCATGCCCGGCGTGGTCTTCACCGAGGCGGGGGCCGAGAAGGAGTTGCTGACCTGGAGGCACACGGTCTCGGCGGCGGGCTTGTCACCGCTGTCCGTGTCGTCCTGCTCGGGCTTCGGGTAACGCAGGCCGGAGGAGATCGCATCGGTGCGGCCGGTGCCCGACTCCGAACCCCGGACGATTTCGCGGCCGTGTACGGTCACCGCCCGCAGCAGCACGCCGTAGTCATTGTTCACGGCACGGTCCGCGAAGACGCTCACCGAGGCGCGCAACTCCTGACCGGGCGGCACATCCACCCGGTACCAGCGGTGCTCGCCGATCTTCTCCCGGTCGGTGTACAGGCCGGCCTCGAGCTGTGGTGCCGTGGAGCAGCGGTCCGCGCCCTCGGTCGCCACCGGTGTGACGACGGGCTCGGCGGCCCGGTCGACCAACTGCTTGACTCGGCCTGAGAGTTCATCGGTGTGCTGGACGGCGGTGTAGGTGCCGCCGGTGGCCTCGGCGATACAGGTCAGCTGCTCGCGGATCTTCGTATTCGGCACCAGGCCCAGTGTGTCGATGACGAGGTGGATGCCCCGGGCCGCGATGTCACGTGCCACCTCGCACGGGTCGAGCGGGCCACAGGTGTCCTCGCCGTCGGTGATCAGCACGATCCGGCGGGTGGAGTCGCCGCCTTCGAGGTCGTCGGCGGCGCCCAGCAGGGCCGGGCCGATCGGGGTCCAGCCGGTGGGGGCCAGGGTGGCGACTGCGGTTTTCGCCTCGGTGCGGTCCAGCGGGCCGACCGGGTAGAGCTGCTTGGTGTCCTTGCAGCCGACCTTCCGGTCATCGCCCGGGTAGTCGGCGCCGAGCGTCCGGATGCCGAGCTCCACCTCCTCGGGCACCGCGTCCAGGACCTCGTTGAACGCCTGCTTCGCCGCGGCCATCCGGGACTGGCCATCGATGTCACGCGTCCGCATGGAGCCACTGACGTCGAGCACCAACTCGACCTTGGGGGAGGCTTTGGTGGGGGCTTCGCCGGCAGCGGCGGGAAGCGCCGAACCGAGTCCGGCGGTCAGGGTGGCGAGCAGGATGCCCACCCCGACCGTCAGCCTTCTTCTTATGATCATCGCCGGATACTAGTGAAGATCGCTTCGCTTGCCCAAACCGGTCCGGAGGCAGTCGGAGGCCCGTCGCCCGGGCCGGTCGAGGGGAGATGGCAGCCAGTCAGTGCCCCTTGCGCGGTGTGGGGTCGGCATGGCGTTGAGCGCTGTGCAGAGGTTCGGAGTGTGTGGGGTGTACGGCTGTCAGGCCCCGCCCAGCAGTGGGCCCGCGGCCCGCTCCAGCGCCGAGCCGACCCGCTCCCAGGTTGCCGAGTCCCGCTGGACGGCGGGAAGTTGCGTGTCCTCGTCGGTGTTCCAGCCGGCGGCGATCGCGACCGGGTCCTCGCCGGTTGCCGCCGCGGCGGCCAGCGCGGCCGCGCCCATTGCCACCAGTTGGCCGCTCCCGGGTACGATCAGCGGCCGGCCGGAGAGCCGCCGTACCGTCTCCACCCAGGTGTGCCCCTGGGCGCCACCACCGATCAGGCGCAGCGGACGGGCGGCCACCTCGGGGTCGGCCGGGTCGAGACCGCAGGCCCGCAGGAGCTCGTCGAGGGCACGCAGCACGGTGAAGACCGCGCCCTCGTAGGCGGCGCCGAGGAGCTGCTGTGGTGTGGTGTCGTGCCGCAGCCCGGTGAGCAGGCCGGAGGCGGTGGGCAGATCGGGGGTGCGTTCGCCGTCGAGGTAGGGGAGGAGCACCGCCTCGCCGCCGGGGACTGCGTCGTCGCGCTCCAGGCCGAGCAGTGCGGCCACCTTGTCCACGGCGAGCGTGCAGTTGAGGGTGCAGGCCAGCGGGAGGTACGTACCGTCCGCGGCGGCGAAGCCGGCGAGTGCCGTCGACGCGGGCCGTGTACGGGAGGCGGCGAAGACCGTTCCCGAGGTGCCGAGGCTGAGGACGGGGTGGTCCAGCAGTCCGGCGCCGCCCAGGCCGAGGCCGACGGCGGCGCTCATGTTGTCCCCGGTGCCCGCGGCCACGGCGATTCCGGCGGGCAGGCCGAGAGCGTCGGCCGCTTCGGCGGTCAGCGAGCCGATGCGGGCCGCGCCGGTCTCGGCCACCTCGGGCAGCAACGCGGCGTCCAAGCAGATGAGTTCGAGCAGTTCGGGGTCGTACGCACCGGTCGCTGTGGAGTACCAGCCGGTGCCCGAGGCGTCACCGGGGTCGGTGACGGCGGTGCCCGCGAGGCGTTCGGTCAGGAAGTCGTGGGGGAGGCGGACGGCCGCGGCCGCGGCGGCGATCTCCGGGTCCTTCTCCCGCAGCCACTGCCACTTCGACGCGGTGATGGAGGCCACCGGCACGGATCCGGTCCGAGCGGTCCAGGCCTCGGGCCCGCCCAGTGCCGTGGTGAGGGCGGCTGCCTGCGGGGCGGAGCGGGTGTCGTTCCACAGCATCGCGGGACGCAGGGGACGCCCCGCCCGGTCGAGGACGACCAGCCCGTGCTGCTGCCCGGCGACCGCGATACCGGTCACGGCGGAGGCGGCGACGCCGGACTCCTTCAGTCCGGCGGCGACGGCGTCGCGCAACGCCTGCCACCACACCTCCGGATCGCTCTCGCGGGCCCCTGCCCCGCCGGTGACGGCATGCGGTGCCCGGCCGGCGGCGAGCAGTTGGCCGGTCCCGGCGTCGACGAAGGCGGCTTTGGCGGACTGGGTGGAGCTGTCCACACCGATGACGACGGTACGCGGCGGCATGGGTGACCTCGTTCCTGCGGCGCGGGAGATGGAAGCAGGGAGACGGCTGCGGGGCGCGCATCGCTCCAGGGCGTGGCTGCTGGGATGCCGCCACGGGGTTTTGATCGTACGAAAAACAAATTACGCGATCGGGTCCGCCGGGTATAGCGATCTCTCCGGATTTCCGACCATGAGGGGTTACGGGACCGGCGCACTCCGTGCATGATTAGTCATGACCATAAACAAATAGGGGACAGCCCTTAGGCCGGTCATGGAACCCGACAGCACCGAAGGCGGCCAGGCAATGACGGAACGCTTCACACCCACCCCCGACGACAAGTTCACCTTCGGGCTGTGGACGGTGGGCTGGCAGGGGCGCGATCCCTTCGGCGATGCGACCCGCACGGCGATCGACCCGGTCGACTCCGTGCGGCGGCTCGCGGAGCTCGGTGCATACGGTGTGACATTCCACGACGACGACCTGATCCCGTTCGGCTCGACGGACACCGAGCGCGAAGGGATCGTGAAGCGGTTCCGGCAGGCGCTGGACGCAGCCGGACTCGTCGTCCCCATGGCGACGACGAACCTCTTCACCCACCCGGTGTTCAAGGACGGCGCGTTCACCGCCAACGACCGGGACGTACGCCGCTACGCCCTGCGCAAGACCCTGCGCAACATCGACCTTGCCGTTGAGCTCGGCGCCACCACCTATGTGGCCTGGGGCGGCCGCGAGGGCTCCGAGTCCGGCGCCGCCAAGGACATCCGGGTCGCCCTCGACCGTATGAAGGAAGCCTTCGACCTGCTCGGCGACTACGTCACCGAGCAGGGGTACGACCTGAAGTTCGCCATCGAGCCCAAGCCGAACGAGCCGCGCGGCGACATCCTGCTGCCGACCATCGGTCACGCGCTCGCCTTCATCGAGCGTCTGGAGCGCCCGGAGCTGGTCGGCGTCAACCCGGAGACCGGGCACGAGCAGATGGCCGGGCTGAACTTCCCGCACGGCATCGCGCAGGCGCTGTGGGCGGGCAAGCTCTTCCACATCGACCTGAACGGTCAGTCCGGCATCAAGTACGACCAGGACCTGCGCTTCGGCGCCGGTGACCTGCGCCAGGCGTTCTGGCTCGTCGACCTGTTGGAGACGGCCGGTTACGCGGGCCCGAGGCACTTCGACTTCAAGCCGCCGCGGACCGAGGACTACGACGGCGTCTGGGCCTCGGCCGCGGGCTGCATGCGCAACTACCTGATCCTCAAGGAGCGCGCCGCCGCCTTCCGCGCCGACCCCGCCGTGCGGGAGGCGCTGCGCGCGTCCCGGCTCGACGAGCTGGCCCGACCCACCGCCGAGGACGGCGTGGCCGGGCTGCTGGCCGACCGGTCGGCGTCCGAGGAGTTCGACGTGAACGCGGCGGCGGAGCGAGGCATGGCGTTCGAGGTCCTGGACCAGCTGGCGATGGACCACCTGCTCGGGGTCCGCTGATCTCGGCCCGCGGTGACGCGGGGCCACGGGTGTGGACCGGACACCAGGTCCTTCGGCCCACACCCTCTCGCGTTCGCAGCGGGGAGGATCAGCCGGCTTCCCGGCCGTCCGCGTAGGCCACCGGGTCGGCCAGTACCTCCGTCATCACCAGCGCCGCAGCGCCCCGAGCCGCGTCACCCGCGACGGACGAGGCGCGCAGACGGCCGCTCCCGGGGGACCAGAGCCCGGACACCACCCGGCCGCTCAGCTCCTCCTCGGCGGGCGGTGACAGCCACGGCATCAGGTTCCGGTACATCCCGCCGAGCACCACCGCGTCCGGGTCGAGCAGATTCACTGTCCCGGACAGCACCCGCCCCAGCATCCGGCCGGCCTCCGCGACAGCGGCCACCGCCCGCTCGTCCCCGGCCCGGGCGCGCCGTTCCAGCTCCGCCACCCCGGAGCCGCTGCCGGACTGCTCGATCCCGGCGGCCCCCAGGAGCGCCGCCTGTCCCGCGTACTGCTCCAGACAGCCGCGCGAGCCGCACCGGCATCGCGGTCCCTCCGGGTCCACCGCCACATGCCCGATCTCGCCGGCGAACCCGTGCGCCCCGCGCAGGAGTTCACCGTCGACGACCAGGGCACCACCTACGCCGATCTCGCCCGTCAGATAGAGGAAACTGCGGGCCGTGTCGAGTCCGCCGAACCAGAGTTCGGCCAGCGCCGCCAGATTGGCCTCGTTCTCCGAACTCACCGGCAGCGCCTCGCGACAGGGCCGTTCGGCGGCGAGCGCCGCGGCGAAGAGTTCGCCGGCCGGAACCTGGTTCCAGCCCAGGTTGGGCGCCTGGTGCACCGCACCGCCGGAGACCAGGCCGGGCAGGGCGAGCGCCACCCCGACCGGGAACAGTTCCTGCTCGCGCGCCGACTCCAGGGTGCGTGCCGCGATCCCGGCGGCCCGCCCCAGCACCTCCGCGGGCGGTGCGCCGCGGTTGTCGAGGTGCTCGGTGAGCCGTACCCGGCCGGTGCCCGCCAGATCGACGACACACACCGACACGTAGTCGATGTTGACCTCCACACCGAGCCCGGAAGGCCCCGTGCGCGCCACTTTGAGCGCGGTCCCGGGGCGACCCGCCTGGCCGCTGAAGGTCTTGCCGGACTCGGTGAGGAACCCGATGTCGATGAGTTGCTCGACGAGCGAGGACACCGCGGCCCGGGTCAGCCCCACCCGCGCGGCGACCCCGGCCCTGGTCGCCTCACCCTCGTCACGGACGGCCCGCAGCACCAGACTGAGGTTGCTCCGGCGCACGGTGTCCTTGTCGGCCTTGGGCCCCAACGGTGTGAGGTTGCTCTTCATATGGGATCCGAGCCTATGTGATCCCTTGTGCGATCAGTCCTGTGAGCTGGTGAGCCTTTGGGGCCGGCGGGCGGCTGAGAGCCTGTCGGCTGATCTCCGATCGGGCGGGGGCCGTGTCCGCAGCCACCCGCGTGATCGTGATGCCGAGGACGGTGAGCGCGGTCATCCACGGTCCAGCGCACGGTCGGTGAGGGGGCCCGCGCAGCCGGTGTACCGGGCGGGTTCGGTCAGATCCGTAAGGTCGAGACCGGCGAGTTCGGGCTCCTCCTCCAGTACGTCGGCGAGCACGTCGGCCAGATCCGTGGCCTCCGCACGGGCCCGGGCGGCGGCGCTCACCAGGACCTCCTGGGCGCGCTCGCGGCCGATCCGTTCGGCGAACACGGCGGCCAGCCGCTCCGAGACGATCAGTCCGTCGGTGAGCTGCAGATTCTCCCGCATGGCGTACGGGACGACGCGCAGACCGTCGGTGAGTTCGGCGGCGTCGTGCGCGGCCCCGCCCACGAGCCGCAGCAGTTCGCGCAGCGGCTCCCACTCGGCGTGCCAGGGCCCGGCAGGCCGCTCGTCGTCGGCGGCGAGCGAGCCGTACAGCGTCGCCGCCAGGCCCGGGGCGCGACGCGCGGCCGCGGCGATCAGCGTGGCGCGCACCGGGTTGGCCTTGTGCGGCATGGTGGACGAACCACCGCCCCTTCCCTCGGTGACCTCGCCGATCTCGGTACGGGACAGGGTGAGCACATCGGCCGCCAGCTTGCCGAGCGCACCCGCGGTGAAGGCGAGCGCACCCGCCAGATCGGCGATCGGGGTACGAAGACCGATCCACGGCAACAACGGCTCGGCCAGACCGAGTTCGTTCGCGAATGCCTGGAGCACCGTCAGCCCCCTGCCGTCGCCGTCGGCGAAATCGGCTTCATCGATGGGCGCGAAGATATTGAAGGCGGCCAATGTTCCTGCCGCGCCGCCGAGTTGCGCGGGAAGCGATTCCCGTACGGCCGACAGCCGGTCCCGTGCGTCGAGGATCAGTACACGCCACCCCGCGGCCTTCAGCCCGAAGGTGGTCGGCACGGCGTGCTGGGTGAGCGTGCGGCCGGCCATCGGGGTGTTGCGATGTGCGACGGCGAGCCGTGCCACCGCGTCCGCGGCCCGCGCCAGATCGTCGAGCATCGGCGCCAGGGCCCGCGCGGCGACCAGCATGGCGGCCGTGTCGAGGATGTCCTGGCTGGAGGCGCCGCGGTGCACATACGGCCGGACGTCCTGTTCCACCGCGGCGACCAGGTCGACGACCAGCGGCGTGACCGGATTGCCGCTCGCACGTGCGCGCAGCGCCACATCCCGTACATCGAACCGGCTCGCCTCGGCCGCCGCGGTCACCGCCCGCCCCGCCTCGGCGGGAGCGAGCCCGCAGTCGCACTGGGCGCGGGTGAGCGCGGCCTCGGCGTCGAGCATCGCCTGCAGAAAGGCGCTGTCGCCGGTGGCCGTCTCCGCGGGGGAGCCGGCCCGTCCGGGGGCGAGCAGTCCGGCATCGCTCTCGTACATCAGCTGTGCTCCAAGAACCGGTTCAGCCCTGGTCGCCCGCCCGGTAAATACCGAACACCGCTCCCTGCGGATCCCGTACCACCGCGATCCGCGGCCCGTCGGGAATGCTCGTCGGCGGCATCAGCAGTTCACCGCCCGCCCCCTGAGCGGTGGCCGCCGTCACGTCGACGTCGGTCACGGCGAAGTACGGCAGCCAGCTGGGTGGCGCCTCCGGGGGGAACCTGTCGTCCATGACCAGCATGCCGCCGAAGTCCTCGCCGGCCACGCCCCACTGCGTGTAGCTCTCCGAAGCGGTGTTCACCGTCCATCCGAAGACCGCGGGATAGAAAGCGAGCGCCGGATCGGCCTCACGGGTGACGAGTTCGACCCAGCCGAGCGCTCCCGGCGCGTTCAGCCGCTCGGCACCGGCGAAGGCGCGGCCCTGCCAGAGCGAGAACACGGCACCGGACGGATCCGCCACCACCGCGAACCGGCCCTGGTCGAACACGTCCATCGGACCGACCAGCAGCGAGCCTCCCGCCGACCTCACCTTCTCGACCGTGGCGTCCGTGTCCTGGCTGGCGAACGAGACCGTCCAGGCGGGCGGCTGTCCCGGCTGGTAGACCGGACTCAGTGCGGCCACTCGGGCATCTCCGAGGTGCGCCATGGTGTAACCCCCCGCCTCCTCACGCGGGTCGGTCTCCGAGCGCCAGCCGAAGAGTGCCGCGTAGAACGACTTGGCGGCCGGGATGTCGGGGGTGCTCAGCTCGATCCAGCAGGGACCGCCGGGCACCGGTTCGGTGAGGTTCATTCGGTTTCCTTCGGAATGCATCGACCTATGGCTGTCTGTCCTCGTGCAGTTGAACGCTATGGGCTCGTGGAGGGGGCGGCCATCGGTGCCGCGGTTCCGGCATCGCCGCAGAAATTGTTTTACAGGTGTAATACCTGGTAAATTATTTGAGTGAGTGATACAACCATCCGATCCCGGCAGCCCTCAGTCCGAAGGCTCCCGCTGGCAGCCCCCCTGCGCCTCGCCCGGCCCTCGGACATGTGGTTCAAGCCGGCGCTGAGCGTGGTCGTCGCCACCGCCGTACCGGATCTGCTGCTGCTCGCCATCGACCGGCTCGACCTCGTGATGTACACGATGGCAGGCTCGCTCTGTGCGCTGTACGGCCACAACCTGCCCTACGCCCGCCGCGCCCGAGCCGTCGCGGGGGTCGTTGTCTCCATGGTCGTGGGCATGGCGATATCCCTCGTCGCGGCCTCGCTCACCGGATCGGTCTCCGTGCTGATCGCGGTGGCCGCACTGCTCGCCGCCGGACAGAAGATGCTCTGCGACGCCACCCGCATCGGCCCGCCCGGACCGGTGATCTTCACGTTCGTCACCTCGGCCGCACTCTTTGCCCCGCAGCACCTCGGCCAGGTTCCCGGCCATCTCGCGCTGACCCTGGCCGCGGGCATGTTCTCCTGGCTGGTCGTGGTCGGCCCCGCGTTGATCCGCCGGGAGGGACCTGAGCGCCGGGCGACCGCCCGCGCACTCGACGCGGCCGCGGCATACGTCACCGACCCCGGCCACCGCACTCGGCGCGCCGTGGTCGCGGCCGTGCACGCGGCCTGGCAGGCGCTGCTCGACGCCGGAAGCCCCACCCCCGTACGCCGGGCTCTCGAACGTCTGGTCGTCCACGCCGAGGCCGCCCTCGCCGCAGGCGCCCATGGCGCTTCGCCGATCGCTCCCGCCGATGCCCCCGATCCCGCCTCCGACCCCGAACGGCTCCGCGCCTGGGCCCGGCAGACCCGTGCCCGCGGCCCCGTCCCCACCCCGCCGCCCGTCCCCGGCACTTCCGATGAGTTGTTCGGTATCGACGCCGAACGGGCCGCCCGGCGCACCGGAAGCCGCCGCGACGCCCGTCGCGCACTGCTGCGCAGCCTCGGTCCGGGTTCCCCGCTGCTCCCCATCGGCGCCCGTGCACTGATCGGCTGCGCCATGGCCGGATATGTCTCCCAGGCGGCCGGCGTCGGCCGGCCCTACTGGGCGATCGTCACGGCCGCCTCCTTGTACCAGGCCAATGTGACGTTGTCCTGGAACCGGGCCCTCCAGCGCACCCTCGGCAATCTGCTCGGTGTCCTCGTCTTCGCCGCCGTCCTCCCGGTCAGCCGCACTGGACCGCTGGCCCTCATCGGCTGCTGCCTGTTCTTCGGCTTCGCGGCCGAGGCCCTGATCACCCGCAACTACTGGCTCGGCTCCATCGCCGTCACGCCGATGGCCCTGCTGGTCCTGGAGTTCGACGGCACCTATCCGGCCGGTGAGCTCATGGGCGACCGGCTGCTGGACACCGTGATCGGCGCCGGGGTGGGCATCCTCGCCGCCATGCTGGTGACCAACCGCCGGGCCGCCGGACGCCTCGAAAAGGCCCTGGCCGCCACCGACCGGGCCCGCGCCCACGCCCTGCACACGCTCGCCGCCCCGCAGCCCACGCCCGCCGCCCTCGACGCCGCCCGTCGCAGGCTGACCGGATCGCTCGTCGAGCTGCGCGAGGCCGATGACACCGCAGCGGGCGAATGGTGGCAGCGCGCTCTGCCCCGGGAACAGGTCCTCGCGGCCGAGCAGGCCGGACACCGTACGCTCGCGGCGACAGCAACACGGCAGGGGCTGATCGCCCCTGCCCAGGAGAACGGAGCGGTGTGACCGACGACATCGTCGCCTCGGTTGTGCGGCAGTGGCAGGCCGTCAACCCGGAGCTGGACACCGGACCGATGGAACTCATCGGTCGTATCAACCGCTGCGCGGCCCTGCTCCAGCAGGCGGAGGACGCCCCGCTGCGCGCCGCCGGCCTGACCCGCGCCGAGTTCGACCTGCTCGGTGCCGTACGCCGGACGGACCGCGAACTCACCCCCGGCGAGCTGGCCAGGGAGACGTTCTCCTCCGGCGCCGCCGTCACCAAGCGTCTGCGGGTCCTTCAGGAGCGCGGGCTGGTCGACCGACGCAGCGACGCCCGCGACCGCCGCGTCGCCCACGTCCGCCTCACCGAGGAGGGCCGCGACCTGGTCGACCGGTTGCTGCCCAGGCAGTTGGCGTACGAACGCATGGTGCTGTCCGGTCTCGACGAGCAGTCCCGTACCCAGCTCAGCGCCCAGCTCAGCGAGTTGCTGGTGCAGCTGGAGGGACGCATCGGCGGCGCCCGGCGCTGAACCGGGGGCCGGGACTCCACCGGGTTGGTCCGCGGTCGGGGCCGGCCGCACCGGGGGACCGGCCGCACCGCAGGGCCGGCGGCACCGGAAATAAATCCGCGCGGACATCGGTGCGTTGCTGCTAACGTCCGCCGCATGAAGCGCGCTGCCATGACGACGACGCCGGAGAGTGTCCCGGCGCGCTGACAGCTGTTCAGTCCGAAGCCCCGGGGCGAGTGCCCCGGGGCTTCGCCTTGCGGTCACTCGTCCGACGACCGCGAGGAGACCGTCATGCACGACCACCGCAAGCTCGGCCGCTCCCGGTCTCCGAAGCCGAGCTGCCGAATGCCGAGGCGCTCGCCCGGCGGTGCACCGGCCTCGGGCTACGGGCCGAGATCGCCGGACCGGATCGCGGCACCCTGGGGGCCCGCATCCGGGAAGGCCGCCTGGTGCCCTACCAAGCCGTCATCGGTGCCAGGGAAGCCGCCGACGACCATGTTGCCCTGCGCCTGCGCGACGGACGCCGGCATGAACCGCAGCCCGCCGACGACGCCCTCGCCCGCATCGTCGCCCTGGTGGACGCCCACAGCACCGACCTCTGGGAATCCTGAACGAGTGGGGGGGCGCAGACCTGTTCCGTCGTCCTCCGGGAGAGCGGCATCCGGCCGCCAGAGGCGGCATGGGCGCGGTGCGTACTCCTTTTGATCCTCTTCGATCACATGTGCCCTTGCCCCTCAATGCGGAACAGGATTGCTTGATCCTGGGATCGGGTCGTTCGGATGCTTCCTCATCTTCTGTACTACTTACGCAAGAGTGTTCGAGTCGACTTTCCGTGAATCCTCGGAAATGTCCCTCTGTGCGGTACGGAAGATGCTCTGGCTCGTGAATTCATCCGATCCGTCACTCTCTGTGCATGTTCGGAGGCGGTACGTGCGAAATCTCGTGAGTGTATTACCGCGGGAGTGCTCGCGCAGGGCGTTGGGTGAATGTGCCGAAGCACTGATTCGATCTGACTAAACTCACGCGCAGTGAAGTCGAGTTGATATGAATTCGAGCGCTTGTTCCTGAGTGTCCTGCAAGCGCGTATACCTCCCGAATCAACCGCCAGAGGTTTTAGATGGTTCGTGTTGAATCACCGCCGATCGAACGAGAAGCCCCACTCTTTCGCGCCCTGTTGCTGCCCGTGCTCCTGATGGGCGGCGCGACCGCCGCCGCGGTGGCGCTGGTTTCCGAGGCCGCGCGGACACCACTCGTCTGCTACGGCGCGCTCGCCACCGCCGTGGTTGCCGCACTCACCGTTCGACTCGCCCGCCGGGCGCGCGATCTGCGTATCCAGCGCGCGGTGTACGAAAGGCGCTTCGTCGACCTGGAGCGGCGCATCGCCACACACGACGACGAGACCGTGCGGATCAGCAAGGAGCTCCTGCCGGCCGCCATCCACCGGCTGCGCGTGGGCAATTCGCCCGAAGAGGTACTCCGGGACGTCGTCGACGCGGACGAGCTGTACCGCAATCTGCCCGACGCCCAGCGCACCCTCGTCTACACGGTGCTGAACATCATCGACAACGAAGAGGCGATGCGTGACTCCGCGCAGCGCGCGTTCGTCAACGTCGCCCGGCGCGTCCAGGCCATCGTCCACCGCCAGGCGAGTGAACTGCGGGAGATGGAGGAGCACCACGGGCGCAACCCCGACGTCTTCGACGACCTGCTCCGCATCGACCACGGCACGGCGCTGATCGGCCGTCTCGCCGACTCCATCGCGGTACTCGGCGGCGCCCGTCCCAGTCGCCAATGGCCCAAGCCCGTACCACTGTTCAGTGTGCTGCGCGGCGCCATGTCGCGGATCCTGGAGTACCCGCGCGTCGATCTGCACTCGATCGTCAAGGTCGCCATCATCGGCACGGCCGTCGAACCGCTCATCCACGCCTGCGCCGAACTCCTCGACAACGCCACCCGCTACTCGCCGCCGCAGACCAGGGTGCACGTCACCGCCGTCGAGGTGCAGACCGGCATCGCCATCGAGATCGAGGACGGCGGCGTCTCGCTCAGCGAGGAGGCCCGCGCGCGGGCCGAGAACATGCTCGCCAGAGCGCAGGCCGGCTCCAGCATGAACGACCTCGGCGAATCCCCGCGACTCGGCATGGCAGTCGTCGGACGGCTCTCGCGGATGTACGACCTCCAGGTCTCGCTGCGGCAGTCCGCGTACGGCGGTGTCCGCGCCGTGCTCATCGTGCCCCGCGCCATGATCACCACCGGACCCGCTCCCGGCATCGCCCACGGCATCGGTGCCACGTCGAGGCCCACCAGTGACATCGACCACGAGGCCATGAAGCACGTCGTGCCGGCACGCCGCAAGCCCCGCACCCCGGTGGCTCAGCGCCCGGCCACCGGGCCGGTCGCACCCGTCACCCGGCCGGTCGTCCCCGCGGCCGCCATGGAGGACGACGTCCCCGTGGTGACCGAGTGGACCGCGGGTGGTCTCCCGCAACGCCGCAGCCGCGGCCGCGCCCCCCTGGGCTCGCACAACCTTCCCGCACAGTCGGTCGACCCCGCCGCGGGACAGCGCGGCGGCCATACCAACGGTCACGGTCAGGGGAACGACAGCGGCAAGGCGCAGCCCCCCGGACTCTGGCTGGAGGCCTTCACCAACGCCGTCAACGGCGTGCCGCAGGAGCCGAAGACCGACGAAGACTCTGACGATGCCTGGGACAAGGGAGACCTGAAGTGATCCAGCAGCGAGGGAATATGGACTGGATGCTCAAGCAACTGGCCGATGACGTGCCGGACATCCACCAGATCGTGGTGCTCTCCGCCGACGGTCTGCGCATCGCCCAGCACGGCGGCGACCCCGATGTCGCCGACCGCCTCGCAGCTGCCTGCGCAGGGCTGCAGAGCCTGGCTGCCGCTGTCGCCTCCGAAATCCCTTACAGCGACGGTCTCATGCGCCTCGTCGTCATCGAAGTAACCGGCGGATTCTTCTACTTGATGGCTGCAGGAACCGGAGCGTACCTCGCGGTCCTTGCCGGCGAGACGGTCGACGCGGGGCTCGTCGGCTCGCGCATGCGCGACATGGTCGTCAGGATCGGTGCCCACTTGACGAGCCCGCCGCGCCATGACGGGCAGTCCGGATGAATTCTCCTCGACGAGAACGCCGAGAGACCGATCCGGAACTGAGCGACCCGGAACGGCTGTACGTGATCACCGGCGATCCCGACGGCAGCGAGCGGGCATCGCTCGACCTGGTCACGATGGTCGTCGCGAAGGCCCGGCCGACGCCGACGGTCCAGCCCGAGCAGGCGGCGATCCTGCGGCTCTGTCAGGCGCCGTTGTCCGTCGCCGAGATCTCGGCGTACCTCGGTCTGCCGTTCAGCGTGGTGACTTCGCTCCTCACGGAACTCCTCGCGGCCGAACTCATCGAATCGCGCGCGCCCATCGTCCGCGCCACTCTCCCGGACAGGTCCCTTCTCGAAGCGGTGATGCATGGACTTCAGAAGCTCTGACACGATCACCGGCCCCCGGCGCGAGGACGTCCTTCCCGCCACGGCGGCAGCCGCGGTGAAGGTCGTGATCGTCGGAGGGTTCGGGGTCGGCAAGACGACCATGGTCGGATCCGTCAGCGAGATCCGGCCGTTGACCACCGAAGAGACCATGAGCCAGGCCGGAGTCGGCGTGGACGACAACTTCGGGGTGGAGAGCAAGACCGCCACCACCGTCGCCATGGACTTCGGCCGGATCTCCATCAGTGAGGAACTGATCCTCTATCTGTTCGGGACCCCGGGCCAGGAACGGTTCTGGTTCCTGTGGAACGGCCTGTTCGAAGGCGCCCTCGGCGCGGTGGTCCTCATCGACACCCGCCGCCTCGAAGTCAGTTTCGACGTCATCGGGCGGCTGGAGGAGCGCGGCGTGCCGTTCGTCGTCGCGGTCAACACCTTCCCCGATGCCCCGAAGCACCCCGTCGAGGCGCTGCGTGCCGCCCTGGACCTCCCCGAAGAGGTACCGGTGATCGACTGCGACGCCCGGCTGCGCGCCTCCAGCCGCGACGTACTGATGACGCTGATGCGCTATCTGCACAGTCTGGCGCTCCCGCTCGCCTGACCGCAGCACACCCCCGCGCGTCCCATCCGTCTGGTCCTTGGAAACCTGATCCCTGGAGCGATCGTGACAACTCCATTCCACTACGAGCCCGGAGCGGCACAGGGGCCGGTTCCGCCCCCCGAGTGCCCGGCACACGGCCTCGGTACCGGCCCAGGCGGACTACGCCGGTTCTACGGCCCGGAGGCCGAGCGGGACCCACACGGGCTGTACGACAAGCTGCGCGCCGAACACGGCAGCGTGGCCCCCGTACTGCTGCACGGAGACGTACCCGCCTGGCTGGTCCTCGGGCACAGCGAGAACCTGCACATGACCCGTACCCCCTCGCAGTTCTCCCGTGACTCCCGGCGGTGGCGGGCCCTGCAGGACGGCACCGTCGCACCGGACCACCCGCTGGCCCCGATCTTCACGTGGCAGCCGGTCTGTGTCTTCGCCGACGGTGCCACCCATGAACGCCAGCGCGGCGCGGTCACCGACAGCATCGGCCGCATCGACACCCGCGGGGTGCGCCGCCATGTCAACCGCTACAGCAACCGGCTCGTCAACGACTTCTGCCAGGAAGGCCGCGTCGACCTGGTCAGCCAGTTCGCCGAGCGGCTGCCGATGATGGTGATGTGCGCGATCCTCGGCATGCCCGAGGAGTACAACGACCGGATGGTGCAGGCCGCCCGCGACATGACCCGCGGCACGGCGACCGCGATCGCGAGCAACGCCTACGTCCTCGAGGCGCTGACCCGGCTCGTCCAACGCCGCCGGCGCGAACCCGCGGACGACTTCGCCACCTGGCTCGTCGAACATCCGGCAGGAATGAACGACCGGGAGGTCAGCGAGCATCTGCGGCTGATCCTCATCGCCTCCTACGAGGCGACCACCAACCTGATCGCCAACGTCCTGCGCATGGTGCTCACCGACCCCCGCTTCCGCGCCAGGCTCAGCGGCGGCCATATGACGGTGCCCGAAGCGGTCGAGCAGACCCTGTGGGACGAACCGCCGTTCACCGCGGTCTTCGGCCGCTGGGCCGTCGGCGACACCGAACTGGGCGGTAAGCACATCAGAGCGGGCGACGCCCTGATCGTCGGCATCGCACCGGCCAACACCGATCCGGTGGTACGGCCCGACCTGGGCGCCGACATGGACGGCAACCGCGCCCACCTCGCGTTCAGCGGCGGCCCCCATGAATGTCCCGGGCAGGACATCGGACGCGCCATCGCGGACGTCGGTGTCGACGCCCTGCTGATGCGGCTCCCCGACCTCGAACTCGCCGTCGACGAGAGCGAGCTGAGCTGGATCGGGAACATCATGAGCCGGCACCTGGTGCAGCTTCCGGCGGACTTTGCCGCGCGTACGCCGCAGGACGACAAGGAACCGCCGTCCATGGGGAGGCCGAACCCGCCGCGCCAGGACTGGGAGGCGCAGCCCACGGTCCGGCGCACCGCCACCGCACCCGGACGCACTCCCGGTGCGGCACCGGCGCCTGCCTCGACGGGTATGACAGGTGGGACTGGTGGTGCGTCTGGTGCGTCTCGTGCGTCTGGTGCGTCTGGTGTGACGTCCACCGCGACGGTCTCCGGCGAGTCCGGGGGCACGTCCGCCGGGCAGTCCGCCGCCGGCCGGATCCCGCAGCAGCGCGGCGAAGCCGCACCGGCGAGGCTGTGGCGGGCCGTTTCGCGCTGGTGGAGCGGCGACTGACCCGACCCGTCCGCCGGGGCCCGGGCGCGACGAATCACCGGCCCGGTGGCCGCGGATCCGCAGGCCCGCGGCCACCGGGCCGGGTGCTGTCGGCGCCGGGGGAGAGCTGCAGCCCGAAGTCGCTCGGGCCCCGTCCGGGCCCGCCCACGTACCATGCGGAAGCGTGAAGCTGACAATTCTGGGCGGCGGCGGATTCCGGGTGCCACTCGTGTACGGGGCGCTGCTCGCCGATCACGCCGAGGGCCGCGTGTCCGCAGTCACCCTCTACGACACCGACGTGGACCGGCTCACCGCCATCGCCCGGGTGCTCGGCGAACAGGCCGCGAACGTCCCGGACGCGCCCGCCGTCACCGCCACCACCGAGCTCGACGAGGCGCTGCGCGGCACCGACTTCGTCTTCTCGGCGATCCGCGTCGGCGGCCTCGAAGGACGGGCAGCCGACGAACGGGTCGCCCTCGACGAAGGCGTACTCGGCCAGGAGACGGTCGGGGCGGGCGGCATCGCGTACGGGCTGCGCACCGTGCCCGTCGCCGTCGACCTTGCGCAGCGCATCGCGCGACTCGCGCCGAACGCCTGGGTCATCAACTTCACCAACCCGGCGGGCCTGGTCACCGAGGCCATGTCCCGTTACCTGGGCGACCGGGTCATCGGCATCTGCGACTCCCCGGTCGGCCTCGGCCGACGTATCGCCCGGGTGCTCGGCGCCGACCCCGACCGGGCCCGGATCGACTACGTCGGCCTCAACCATCTGGGCTGGGTCCGCGGACTGAATGTCGACGGCCGCGACGAACTCCCGCGGCTGCTGGCGGACCCGGAACTCCTCGGTTCCTTCGAGGAAGGCAGACTCTTCGGCGTCGACTGGCTGCAGTCGCTGGGCGCCATCCCCAACGAGTATCTGCACTACTACTACTTCAACCGGGAAGCCGTACGCGCCTACCAGGACGCCGAGCGGACCCGCGGCGCCTTTCTCCGCGAGCAGCAGGAGAGCTTCTACGCCCGGGTGAAGGATCCGGCCGCCCCCGCACTGGCGATCTGGGACCGCACCCGCGCCGAACGCGAAGCCACCTATATGGCGGAGAACCGGGAGGCCGCCGGAGTCGGCGAGCGGGACGAGAGCGATCTGGAGTCCGGTGGCTACGAGAAGGTGGCGCTCGCCCTCATGCGGGCCGTCGCCCGCAACGAACGGACCTCGCTCATCCTCAACGTCCGCAACCGCACCACGCTTTCCGTGCTCGACGCGGACGCTGTCATCGAGGTGCCGTGCATGGTCGACGCGAACGGCGCCCGTCCCGTCGCCGTCGACCCGCTTCCGTACCACGCCGTCGGTCTGGTCACCGCGGTCAAGGCCGTCGAGCGCGCGGTACTGGACGCGGCGGACAGCGGCTCACGCGCCGCTGCCGTGAAGGCCTTCGCGCTGCACCCGCTGGTCGACTCGGTGACCGTGGCCGGACGCCTTCTCGACGGGTACACGAAGGTCCATCCCCGACTCGCCTATCTGAACCGCGCGTAGCCTGGTCTTCAACGTCCGGCGGCGAAGAAACCCGGCCCGCCCCACGCCACGACGTGCAGACAGTGAGCTTGACCTGGGCGAGAGTGTCGCGCGGTCCGGTCTCGTACTGCTGGAGTGCCGTCGGATAGCGGGCGGTCCTGGTAATGAGCTCCGGATGGCCGACACCGAGCGACGACGAGGTCCTCGCGTTCGGCGGCCGGTGTCAGGTGCCGTTCGGCGATCCCGGCGTGGCGGCGAAGCCCGGTTGGCAGAAGCGGAGTTCGCTGCTGACCAGCAAGTGGAGCTGGGCTTCCAGCCATGCGTCGGAACGGGCGGCGATGCCCTCCGGGTTCGGCGCGGCCCCGTCGTCCAGAGCGTCGAGGAAGGCGCGCAGGAGGGTCGCGGCCCGGGCCAGACCGGTGCGTGACAGCGCCGTCGCCGCCTCGTCGATACGGGAGCGGGCGGGACTGTTCAGATGGCGCAGTCCGCTGTGCGGCACCGCCGACATGGCGGATACCGCCTCGTCCAGAACCGCCGTCAGCGGATCGGAGGAACGGTGCACCGCCGCTGTCAACGCTGCGGAACCGTCATCGGGGGCGAGATCGGGGACGACCACCCCGGCCGGGGTCAGCACCGCGACCGGATCGATCCGGATTCCGCTGCCGGAGCGGTGCACCGAACCACTGACATGGGTGGCGCCGCCCTTCAGCGCGTCGGCCAGGGCGTCCAACGCACCGGGGCACTGAGGCCGGTAGTCCGACGTCACCAGCGCACGGGTCCCCGAGGCATCGCGCACGACGGCTTCGAGGCGCTGCTCGGCGGGGTCGTAACCGACGCTCTCCACCTGTGACAGCGCCACGACATGGACCGCCTCAGCCTCGACCCGCGGCCGGATCAGCCGGGGCGGCCGGCCCTCCCAGCCCGCCGCCAGCGCGGACAGATCCCGCACGAGCAAGGGTTCCGGAAGCTCCGTCCAGGCGGTGCCGACAGGCGTGATGGTCGTCGTGCCGAGCCGGCCCCGGGCGATCGTCAGCGCGCGGCTCGGCGTGCGCCGCACGCTCTCGCTGACCACGCTTCCGGTGGCCAGTGAGCTCAGCGGCGTGGCGAGGACGCGGCGGGTGGACAGCCGGTGGCCGGTGAGCTCCTTGCCCTCGGCAGCTGTCCAGGTCTTGCGGAGGACGAGGACGGTGCCCGCACCGGGATGAGCGAAATACACCTCGGAGATCAGGGAGTGTGGCGTGCCGTGGACACGGCAGCCGAGCGAGGTGAGCCGGACCCGGCGCAGCGGGGTGTCCCCGGCTTCGCCGGTACCCAGTACGCCAGGGAGCGCGGCGGCCCGTCGACGGGCGTACAACTCGGTGACCAGGGCGGCAACCAGCTCCGGGCGGTAGTGGGCGTTGCGGTCGGCGTACGCCGTGAGCTGGTCCGTCAACTCGGCGAGCGCACCAGCGGGCCAGTGCAGCGACTTTGCGGCCAGCCCGGCACCTGCCCGTGCCAGGGCTCCGCCATGGACCGGTCCGACATGGGCCACGCCCTCCGCCAGCAGCTCCTCGGCCAGCTCGACGGCCGCGTCGAGCGCGGGCCCGGCCGTGGTCGCGGCGGTGGCGCGTCCGCCGACCTGGACGGGGACGGACCGCTCGTCGGTCCCCGTTGCGTCGGCGGCCCGGAACGCCCATACCGCGAGCGCCACCACCTCGCCGCGCAGCGCGGCCGCCGCATCCGTCAGGGCGTACGCGATCTCGCCGGGGACCGGGAACCGCACCGTGCAGGTGGGGAGTGCGACCCAGGGCTCGGGGTGGTCGGGGGACGGGCGGTGCACAAGGGCGGCGTAACCCCGCTCGAAGGTGCGGCGGGCCGAGGCGAGTGGACGGGCGCCGACGGCATCGGTGAGGGTTGTGTCGTCGGTGCTCCCGGGGGACCAGTCCACGACGGGGGCGGGGGCGCCGTCCGTCTCGGCCTCGGCCCGGCGCTGATAGGCCAGCACCAGGGCGATGAGGTGACGGCACACTCCCGGTGCGGCGCAGCTGCAGTCGCCGTCGTCCAGACCCGTACCGGGCGGCAGCGCCGTGGTGGTGCCGTCGTCGAAGCGGGCTCGCACCGTGGTGTCCGGGTCGGTCGTCGGAGCGGGCACCGTGCCCGCGTCCAGCTCCTTCGTGGCCCGTTTGACCAGGCCGCGGTTGGCCAGTGCCGCGAGCGTGTCCGGAGTCAGGGCAAGCAGATCGGGTCGTGCGGCGACGGCGCCGTTCGTCGTGTCGGTCATCGGCCCAGCCTCTCGGCGACGAACTCGGCGAGGCGGCCCGGCGTCATCGCCCCGATGTGCGCCCCGGCCGCGGCGAGCCGCCCAGCCAGCTCACGGTCGTACTCGGGGTTGTCGTCCTCGTCGAGAGCGGCCAGCCCCAGCACGGTGCTGCCCTGTTCCACCAGCGCCCGCACCGTGCGCAGCAGCCGGTAGGGGTCGCCGCCCTCGTAGAAATCGGTGATCAGCGCGACGATCGCGCGCCGCGGATTCTCCACGAGACCCGCGCCGTACTCCACGGCCCGCGCGATGTCGGTGCCGCCGCCCAGCTGGACCCCCATCAGCAACTCCACCGGGTCGGTCACATCGGCGGTCAGGTCCACCACCTGGGTGTCGAAGGCGACGAGGTGCGTCTTGAGACCGGGCAGGCCCGACAGACACGCGGCGGTCACCGCCGAGTGGATCACCGATCCGGCCATCGAACCCGACTGGTCGACCAACAGGATCAGTTGCCACTGCGTCACATGGCGCTGGCTGCGGGAGTGGAAGTGGGCGCGCTCGATGAGAAGACAACGCTCGGCCGGCTGGTAGTGGGCGAGGTTGGCCCGTACGGTCTGCCGGAAGTCGAAGTCCCTGGCCAGTGGCACCCGGCTGGGCTTACGGGACCGGGTTCCGTGGAAGGCCCGGCGGATCTCCGGCTGGAGCTTGGCCAGGAGCTGTTTCACCACCGACTCGACGATGCGCCGGGCCAGTCGCAGCACCTGCGGATTCATCAGGTGCTTGGTGCGCAGCACGGCCCGCAGCAGCGTCGGGCTCGGCTCGACCCGCTCCAGCACCGCGGGATCGGTGACGATCTCCTGGATGCCGTACCGCTCGACGGCGTCCCGCTCCAGGCGCTCGATGGTCTCCTTCGGGAAGAGCCGGTGGATGTCGTCGAGCCAGTCGACCGCGGTCACGGCGGACGGGCCGTCACCTCCCTTGCGGGGGGCGCCGGAGCGGCGCACACCGCGTCCGGCGAGGTCGGGGTCGCGGCCGTAGAGCCAGTCGAGTGCGGCATCCCGGCCGGCGTTGCCCGCTCCCAGCGGTCCTGTATGCCGTTCGGCAGGGGAACCGAGGACCAGCCGCCAGCGTTCCAGCCCCGCGTCGGGAGCAGCGTCGGCGCCTTCTCCGGGCGCGGGCGCCCTGCCGGGGACGTGTTCGGGCGTGGTCATGGAGTGGCTCCCAGTGCATAGCGGGCCAGCAGTCGGGACACGGACTCCTCCAGAGAGCGGGCCCGGGCGATCAGCAGCGGGTCCTGGGTGGTCCGCAGCAGGGAACGCGACGAGCCGCGTACCCCGCGCCGTTCCAGCAGACGACCGGCGATCCGGCCGCGCTCGTGTGGCGGGAAGAACGCGAAGGCCTGACGCAGAGCGGGCAGACCCGACAGGAACTCGTCGTCGGGCAGAGAGCAGACCAGGCTGTCCAGCACATCGATCAGTGACTCCGCGCCACCGCCACCCTCGTCCCCGCCCTCGTTCCCCACCGCGCCCGTCACCTCGTCGCGGGCGAGAGAGAACAGCCCGGCCAGCCAGTCGCCGAGCGCATCCGTGCCGGCCGTCGCGACCGCACGCACCGCTTCGGCCGGGTCCCCGGAGGGGCCCGGAACCTGCGCCAGGGCCCGGTGCAGCCCGAACGCGGCTCCGCGCAGATCGACGGGTGCTTCCGGATCGCCGCTGATCCGCCATGCGATCGCGGCCGCCGTCTCCCGCGGGACAGAGAGCAACTCCGGCGCGTGCAGCAGCGCGTCCCGCACCGCGACCACGGCCCGCAGACGAGGGAAGTCCACCCCCGACGCGCCGCGCACCCCCTCGAGAAGCCACAGCAACCGACCCGTCGCTCCGTCGATCACAGCGGCAAGCAGCGGACCGTGCGCCACCCCGAACACCCGGTCGTGCCGCCACAGCCCGAGGGCTGTGGAGAGTATGTCTCCGAGCGATCCGGCGTTCTTCAACTCGGCTGCACGGGAGGAAAGTTTGCCGAGCAGCTGCTCAGAGAACCCGTCCATCCCGCACAGCACGGCGTCGAACAGCGTCCGGGCCAGGTCATCGGCCTCGGCCGCGGCGTCCCGCGTGCGCTCGGTGAGCGCGGCCGCTGCCGCCTCCGTCAGGGTCGCGCCGTACGCCCCCGCCTCCACCAGCGCGGCCTCGCGCCCGGAGAAGGACTGCGCCTCCCAGCGTTCGGTGAAGACCGGGTCGATTCCGTGCTCGGGACCGGCGGTCCGCCCATGACCGGGAATCCCCAGCACCCGCAGCCGGTGCAGCACCCGGCTGCGCTCCAGATCGGCCGCGTCCGTGAGATCGAGGCGGTACGAGGCATCGGGGCCGCCGTCGAGCGCCAGCCCGGCCAGCTGCGCCGCCACATCGTGAACCAGGGGCGGCGCCGGAGTGCCGGGATGGAGTTGCCCGGTACGGTCGCCGCTGCAGGCCGCCACCATCTCGACGACCGCGGGATGCGTACCCGTCGACAGCGTGCCCCGGCTCGTCCATGGGAGCGGGCGGTCCAGGTCGTCCGTGATCAGGGCGCCCGCCAGACCGTCCAGCACATCGACCCTGGCGGGGCGCGGATGGCCGCGCAGCGCCGTGAGCCCCTGGGCCAGACTCCGCGCGGCGATCAGATCGGCGGTGGACACCGGGTACTTACGCGCCCGCAGCCGTTCGACGACCACGCGCAGCAGACCGTCCGCCGCGGCTTCGGGGCCCGCCTCCCACACCTGCTGGTAGTAGCCGGGAGACGGCATCCCCGACTGGTACCCGCCAAAGGCGTCCAGCTGCCGGAAGGAGTAAGGCACGAGGAAGCTCCCGGCCATGGCCCCGCCCGGCGGGGCGGGCACCTCCGGCCAGCCGTCCATGCGCCGCTCCCAGCCGTCACTGCTCGCATCGCTCTCGCCACCGGACTCGGTGAGCGCCCGCAGCGCGGGCTGGTGGAAGCCGCCGGTCACCACCAGCACCGGCCGGTCCCCGGCCACGGCGACCGCCGCCCGGACCCACGCCGCCATGTACGTCTCGCGGGCCCGGTCGCTCGCATCGGCCTCCGCATCACCGCGGACCAGCGCGAAGTACGCATCGAGCCGTTCGGCGAGGCCGTCGTCGGGCTCGACCTCGAACAGCCGGTCCCACAGGGCGTCCGAGGAGTCCACCGCGAAGTGCCGGCACAGCCGCTCGGTCGCCTCCGCGTAGCGGGCCTCCGCATCGGCATAACGGTTGGTGCGCTCGGCGAACGCCGGGTGCCAGGCCGGCAGATCGATGAAACGGACCTCCGCACCGGCCGCCCGCCCCGCCCGCAGAGCGACCCATTCGGGCGAGTAGTCGCAGAGCGGCGCCCAGGACGTCGCGGACCGCCGGTCATCGCGGTAGTGGCTGAACACCGCGACCGGCAGCTCGTGCCCCAGCAGCAGCTCGTCCAGCCGTCCGTTCATCTCGGCGGGCCCCTCGATCAGCACCTGGGCGGGCCGGAGCTCCTCGATGGTCCGCTCGACGAGCCGTGCGCAGGCGGGGGAGTGGTGACGGACCCCCAGGAACACCGCGGGCATCAGTCGGCCAGCAGATGGCGTGCGTCGTACAGGGCCTGCCACGCCGGGCTACGACGGCGCGGCACCTGCTGCTCCAGATAGCGGCGCAGCCGGGCCAGGTCCTCCGGGCTGTCCTTCGCCGCCGTCCCCGCCAGACACGCCACCACATCGGCGGCACTGCCCGGCTCGCCGCGCAGGAACCAGCCGCGCACCCCCACGGCATGGGCGACCGAGACGGCCTCCGCGGTACTCATCACCGCCGAAGGACGGTCCGGGCCCCCACCGGGTCCGCGCTTCTCGCCGGCCCCCGCACGCAGCTCCCGGAACGTACCGACCAGGACCTCCAGCACGTCCCGGTCCGGCGGCGGCTCCACTCCCGAACGCCGCAGCAGAGTGGTCACCTCCGCCTCGACGAGCGCCAGTTCGGTGTCCAGGTCCGGGATCGAGAACACCGTCTCGAAGTTGAAACGCCGCTTGAGCGCCGCACTCATCTCATTGACGCCGCGATCCCGGGTGTTGGCCGTCGCGATGACATTGAACCCCTGCCGGGCGAATACCATGCCGTCCGGTCCGGTCAGTTCGGGTATCGCCACCACCCGCTCGGAGAGCAGCGACAGCAACGAGTCCTGCACCTCCAGCGGACAGCGGGTGATCTCCTCGAACCGCACGAGCCTGCCCTCCGCCATGCCGCGCAGCATCGGAGCCGGGACGAGTGAGCGGGTGGAGGGCCCCTCGGCGACCAGCAGTGCGTAATTCCAGCCGTACTTGATCTGGTCCTCGGTGGTGGCCGCGCCACCCTGCACCGTCAGCGTCGAGTCCCCGCTGACCGCTGCCGCGATCAGTTCGGACAAAAGCGACTTGGCGGTGCCCGGTTCCCCCACCAGCATCAGCCCACGGTTCGTCGCCAGCGTGACCAGTGCCCTGTCCACCAGCGAGGGATTGCCGACGAACTTCCGGCTGACACCCGCGTCCGCGTCACCGATGATGAAGCGGCGCGCAGCGCGCAGGCTCAACTCCCAGCCCGGCGGCCGCGGATCACGGTCGTCGGCCCGCAGCGCGGCCAGCTCTTCGGCGTACCGCACCTCGGCCGGTGGCCGCTGTACCGCAGCCGGACCGCCGTCCGGTGTTTCGACGCGCGTCTCGTTCCGTACGGTCATGATGCGACGCCCTCAGTGAGTTCCGTCAGGTCGCCGAGGAGTTCGGACACGGTCACCGCATCGAGGTCGGAGAAACGGAACGGGTGGCTGCGGCTGTCCCAGTGATCATTGGGACGGCTGTCGAGCCAGACCGTTTCGAGGATCTGGTCGGGGAACATGTCGACCACTCCGACCGCGATGCCCTCGTACAGGGCGATCACCAGATAGCAGTCGTCGGTCAGCCGCTTGGAGATCCAGCGCTCCACTCCGGCGTCCTGCGGCACACCGCGCTCCCAGCCGCGCCGCTCCAGCCCCAGGACCTTCCCGGTCGGCACCTTGAGGCCCTCGAACCTGGTGAGCCGGTAACCCGCCGTCTCCTCCTCGGACAGCCCGTATACGGTACGCCCGAGCTGCGCGAACGGCTGAAGGATCTCGTAGTCGGCGAACACCTCGGACCAGGTGGTCAGTTCCGCCCCGAGATGCAGCGGGTGCGCGAGCCGCACGGTCGCGTCGTCGGCCAGGGCGAAGACATCGTCCTCCGCGTCGGCGAACGTACGGTCCTCCGCGACCCGGAACGCCGTGCGCACGCCGTCGTCCGTCTCGCTCAGCCACACCAGTCGGCGTACGAGATGCCACAGCAGCGGATGTCCGACGAACAGTTCCTGGAACTCCTGGGCCGTCCAGGAACGCCCGGTCACCATTGCGGCTTCCAGCCGGCGCACCTGGTCGGAGGCGATCGTCCGGACATCCTTCTTGAGCGCCATGAACCGCTTGCGCTCCGCCGGGGCGAGCTCGGCGTCGTCCCGGGCGCCCGGTTGCGGCAGATCCTTGCGACGCTTGCCGTCACCGTCCAGCACGTAGGGCCGCAACTGCTCGTCGAAGCCGACCGTGAACGAACGGGTGCCGTAGTCGACGACCGTCGAACCGTCCGCGTCCAGACCGAAGTCCGGCACCAGGCGGTCGGAGAGCTGTTCCCCGGTCAGCCCCAGACCCGCGGCGACCTCGGCGATCTTCTCCTGGGCGCGTGCCTTCAGCGCCTTGAACTTCACCCGCTGCGAGATGCCGTGCAGATGCAGGAGGGCGACGTCGGTGCCGATGGACGCCAGTACATCAAGGCCCTCCACCGCCCGGTGGTGCGCGCCGTCACCGGGCCAGGCCCTGATGACCGGTGTGAGTCGGCGGACCGTCTCGTCGTCGCCCAGCAGTCCCAGCGCGTGCAGCGCCCACGACTCCTTCGCGGGCAGATTGGCCAGCTGCCACTGCTCGAAAAGGGCCCAGGCGAAGTCGGCGAGCGAAGCGGCATCGGCCGTCTCGACGAGCGAAGGGACCCCCGGGTACACCTCGCCGGGCTTCGACAGCGCCAGCATCGTCAGGGCGTGGCGCACCGACTGCACCGGCAGCGCACCGCCGGACCGGACCACGATCTGGGGCAGCAGCGAGGGCTCCGCCCAGCCCGGCAGGACGGGCATCTTGGCGGGCAGTGCCCGCTCCAGCGGGTCCGTGGCCAGCAGCGCCTCCACCACGGCCACCGTCTCCGGGCCGTATGCCCGGGCGGCATCGCGCACCACGGTGTCGCCGTGCACCGTGGCGATCAGCATCAGTGCCTGCTCGGCGGCGCGCCGCGCGGTGCCCGGCTTGCCCACGGCGTCCGGCACCAGGAGCGAGGCGGCCGCGACGCCGTGCCGGACGAACCAGGAACGGGCGGTCGCCGCAGTGGACTTGAGCCGCGCCGACCAGTCCGCCATGTGCCGGGCGACCTGCACATCGACGAACGGGAGCAGAAGCGGGGCGAGCGCACTGGGCTGCCGGGGCACGGCGCGCAGCAGCAGCGGCAGTGCCGTGAGGCCGAAGCGGGCGGCGATCGGCTTGAGGGTGTCCACGCCGTCCCACAGGTCGGTCGGATCCCAGGTGGCGAGCAGCGGAGTGACCAGCTCCTCGGGACCGTGGACGAAGACCCATGCCGACCGCAGGTCGCCCAGGCTCAAGTCGCGGTGCAGGGTGGCGGTGTCCTTCTCCCAGTCACTGTTGTCGCGCTTGGTCGTGTACCAGGAGGAGGTGGCGGCCCATGCGGCCTGCTCCTCGGGCAGCCACTTCAGCGAGGGCTCGGACACCGCGCTCAGCCCTGTCACGACCGCGGCCTTGACCCGGGTGCGGGGCCGGGACCACGGTGGCGCCGTCAGCACGCCCGGCAGGGCGTCCACGGATGCATCGGCGATCAGATCCGCCGGGTTGAGCAGCGGTTCGACGACCTCCACGACCTCGGCGTCCAGGTCCCCGAGAGCGAGCGACACCAGTTCGTGGTGGGCGCCGATATGACCGCGCAGCAGCGTCCGGCTGGACGGCGGGGCCGAGCTGCCGCGTGCCTCGGCGGCCAGCAGCCGCACCGCACGCACCGGATAACGGCGCATGGCGTCGAGAAGAGCCGAGCGGACATGCTTCGAGTCCGCATGGGCCAGAAGAGCGAGGAAGGCCTCGTCGGTGGGGAACTCGACCAGGGAGTTGGCGACGAGCTTCACGTCGTCGGCGTAGTAGTGGTTGCCGTTGAGGGAGTCGGCCAGGAGAGGAGCGATCGCCGGTCCGATGCCTTCGGCGACCGTCGCGATGAACGCGACGCCGTCGGTGAAGTCCGCCCGGTGGGGGAACCGCGCCATCTGGTCGGCAGAGTTCAGCGAGCTGAACACCATGGCACGCAGAGTGCGGTCCCGCTCCCCGCGCACTCCGGAATCCGTGCAGAGGTCGTCGACCCAGTCGGTCTCACTCGGTACCAGATAGGAGACGATGATCTTGCGCAGGGCGCCGGTGCGAGATCCGGCCAGGGCCTCGACCGTCGCCCGGTAGGTATCCTCGTCGGCCGCTGCGAGCAGCGCACGAACCCGGTCCATCGGCAAGCGGCGATCCCTCGCCCAGTACGCGTGACGCGGGCCTGCGAGCACCTCCAGCCGCGGCTCGCTCCGCCGGTGGCGGTCGTTCTGCCAGTCGGCGTCGACCGAGAACAGCTCGACCGCGGCACGTGCGGCGAACGGCAGACCGTAGCGCTCGGACCAGTGGTCCGCCCACACGGAGTCGGGTACGGGAAGCCTGACGACCGAGGCGAGAACGGCCGCTCCGACCGGCGAAGGGTTTCCGGCGACATGCGCCCGCAGATGGTCCGCCAGCTCGGCATCCGAACGCGGCGCGTCCACGAACTGCTGGATCCAGGCGGCCTCTTCGGCGATCCGCTCCTCGACCGTGTCGAGTGCCTCCTGCCGCGCCTTGACGGGCACCCGGCTCACCCCGCCGCGCCGGGGGTGGAGCATCCGCCGCCAGCCGGCGGGAAGAACGAAGGTGTCCTCGTCGGGCAGAGTGGGAGTGTCCGCTTCAAGAAGCGCAGCAGTGGCCGCCTCGGGAACCACGCCCGGCGCGGTCACAGTCGCCGCGGCAGCCTCCGTGGCCGTTGCGGCGCCCGAAGCCGACACCCCCACTTCGCGGTACCCCTTCTTCTCCTTCTCCGCGATCGCCTTGCGGACCTGCGCCGACGCGGCCTCGGCCGATGCGTACTCCTTCGTCTGCGTACGCCCGTCGCTCCCGCACCGCCCGTAGCGCACCGTTACCACGGCACCCTCGGCCTCGGTCTCCCAGAACTTCGAGGCACTGCCCTCGACGTACTCCCAGCGGCGCACGATCCCGCCCCCTTCACACCCGGACAGCCCGCCTGCCGCGGGCTTTTCGATCAGTGGTGCCACAGTAGAACGGACCACTGACAACGCAGCGTGACCGGGGTGTCCGGTGGGTGAAGCAGCACGTCAACCGTCGAAAGCCCACTGCCGGGCGAGCCCGCCGGATGCGGCGTCGACAGCTCGGCGGCCGGACTGGGTCAGGGAGCGGAGATGGCGCGTGCGCCGCCGGACGGTGCCCACGACGGCGTCACACCGGTGACCTGGCACACCATCAGGAAAAGCGGGATGGGCGGGGTGTACGGCGTGCGGTTGTCGGGCTGGTGAATCAGCCGTGGCCGTACGGCCGGAACACAGGCCCCTTTCACATAGGCGGCCTGCGCGGGCCAGTCCAGATCGAGGTCGGAGCCCGCAGGAACGATCCACCACCAGCGGTCGGCATCCGCGAAGACGCAGCCCGTGCGTGGCAGATGAGACATCAGCCGGAAGCCGTACCGGGACGGCACCCCCACCGCGTCGCAGCCCAGGTTCGCCGACAGCGCGGGCGGCAGCGGCAGCTGCACCGTGCCCGTGCCGGCGGCGCGCTGGGGCTCACGGGAGCGGCGCACTCCGAGCAAATGGGAGATTGCGTTCTTCAACATGACCGCTCCGAGCCCTGCGGCAGTTCTGCCCAGACGATGCGGCCCGAGCCGTTGCCCGCGTCGCGGAAACCCCAGGAGCTGCTCATCGCGTCGACGAGCAGCAGGCCGCGTCCGTGCTCGTCATCGGCGGTACGGCACAGCTGCGGCCCGCCGGGCTGGTGTCCCTGGTCCTGTACGGCTATCCGCAGCCGTCTGCCGAGGCAGTGCAGTTCGCACACGACGCGAGCGCTCTCGGTGTGCATGACCGCGTTGGTGACCAGTTCCGAGACGATCAGGATCGCCGCCTCGTGCGTGTCCTCGTCCAGCCGCCACTTGTCGAGCCGAGCCCTCGTCAGTCGCCGTGCACCGGCCACCGACTTGGGATGCGCAGGCAGCGCGAAGCAGTACCGGAGCGCTTCCGTCCCGGGGCTGAGATCCATGAGCCGGGGGATAAGCGTACTGCCAGGTGCCACAACCGATTCCTCACAGTGGGGGCTGCGTCACACTCCGCGATCCCACGCACATGAGGGCGGCCGTGACTACGTGAACTGGTTCACTCACCAACTCTCCCCCTGTCGAGAACACTTGGCAAGGGGCACTCTGAAAAATTCAGAGTGGCAGTGTTCTGGGTGGCCCGCCCATGGCACACTGCTGGCAAACAGCGCATCGGGAGGTCTGAAGTGAGCGAACCGCGGTCCGCCCCGACCGTGGGTCAGGTCGTTCTCGGCAAGCGCCTGCAGGAACTGCGGGAGCGTGCCGGTCTGAACCGTGACCAGTCCGCCAAGGTGCTGCGCGTCGCACCTGCGACGATACGCAGGATGGAGACTGCCGAGGTCGCTCTCAAGATCCCCTATGTCCAGCTGCTGCTGAAGGCGTACGGGATCGCCGACGACGAGGCCGACGCCTTCGTGGAGCTTGCCGAGGAGGCCAATAAACCCGGCTGGTGGCAGCGCTTCCACGATGTACTGCCCGACTGGTTCAGCATGTACGTCAGCCTGGAGGGCGCCGCGAGCCTCCTGCGCATGTACGAGCCGCACTTCGTCCCCGGACTGCTGCAGACCGAGGACTACGCACGCTCGGTGCTGCGCACCGGAGCCGTCGGCCAGACCAGGCCCGAGGACATCGAGCGCCATGTGGCGCTGCGGATGGAGCGCCAGTCCCTGCTGACCAGACCCGACTCCCCAAAGCTGTGGGTGGTGATGGACGAGACGGTGCTGCGCCGTCCCGTCGGCAGCGCCGACGCCATGCGCGGGCAGATCGACCGGCTGCTCGAAGCGGCCGAGATGCCCCATGTGACGCTGCAGATCGCGGAATATTCGACCGGTCACCATCCGGGCACCTACGGCCCCTTCGTCCTCTTCCGTTTCGGCGTCCCAGAACTCCCCGACATGGTTTACAGCGAGTACCTGACCGGAGCCGTCTACTTCGACGCGCGCCCCGAGGTGGCCTCCTACCTCGAAGTCATGGACCGCATGGCGGCTCAAGCCGCAACTGCACAACGCACGAAGGAAATCCTCCGGGACTTCCGCAAGGAGCTGTGATGGACCCCATATACAACGGCATGCCCGCCGCCGAACTCGGCTCCGAGGGCTGGCACAAGCCGTGGAGTGGCGGGAACGGAGGCAATTGCGTCGAAGCCATGAAGCTGTCCGACGGCAGAGTCGCCGTGCGCCAGTCCGCCGATCCCGACGGCCCCGCCCTGATCTACTCCCACCATGAGATAGCCGCCTTCATCCAGGGGGCCAAGTCCGGCCAGGCGGACTTCCTTCTCACCTGAATCCGCCGCCTTTTCACCCGAATCCGCAGCGCCGCAGCCCGCTGACGGAACGCCGCATCACCCTCGCCCGCCGGCTGATGGAGCGAGGCGAGGAATGCCTCGACGTGGTCGCCCGCGCCGGCGGACTCGGTACGGCGACCAATCTGCGGACGCAGTTGCGCCGCCGCACCGGACTGACCCCCAGCGAATACCGCCGTCGTTTCACCCCGGCCCGCCGAGCCGGCCGGACCACGGGTGACAATGGACGCATGTCACGACGCACCACACGACCGAGGCGGTCCGCCACCGCAGGGGCGCGGCCTTCCGCGATCACCGCGCAGTCGCCGTGCCCGTGCGGTCTGCCCGCCACCTACGCGGACTGCTGCGGCCGCCTGCACGCCGGGACCGTCGCCGCGCCGACCTGCAAGGCGCTGATGCGGTCCCGGTATGCCGCATTCGTCGTCCGGGACGAGACGTATCTGCTCCGCACCTGGCACCCCGACACCCGGCCGCCGGCCGTCGAATTCGATCCCGGGATGCGCTGGGTGCGGCTGGAGATCCTGGACACGACGGACGGCAGCGCCTTCCACACCACGGGTACGGTCACCTTCCGCGCGCACTACACGGACAACGGACGGCCGGACTCGCTCCACGAGAAGAGCCGCTTCGTCCGGTCAGAGGGCGCCTGGGTGTACTCGACCGCGGTCTTCGCCGACTGACCCGGTCGCGCAATGACCGGACCCGTTCAGATGGCGGCCGCCGCCTGCGACATCTCCGGTGAGAGCTCCTGCGTGAGGTCCTCCGCCAGCAACCGCTTGGCGATCAGATCCACCGCCGCGCGCAGCTGCTGGTCGTCCGGGCGTTTCCCGTGTTCGTCCAGGCGCTCATTGAGCCACCGCGCCCACGCGTTGTTGATCGCTGCGGCCTCCCGCCTCCCGGCGGCCGTATGCGTGAACAGATGACCGTCACCGGTGAGATAGCCCTCCTCGATCATCCGGTCGAAGACGGGCACCAGCACCTCCGGCGGAACCCGGTGCCGGGCCGCGATCAGGTTCAGACCCGCATGGCCGACCATCCGGGTGAACAGCTCGACCTGCATCACCGCCCAGGCCCCCGCCATGTCCAGCCGGGTGTCCGATTCCGCGACGATCCGCCGGGCCGTGTCCCGACCCGCTCCGCGCAGGATCTTGGCCACGGTGAATGCCAGAACCTTGGCCGAGTCGCCGTCGCTGGGCTGGGCGAAGCCCTCGCCCATGTCCGTCGAGCCGACCCGTGCCGTGTCCAGCAGCTTCATCTGCTTCAGGAAGAGCGCCACGACAAACCCCAGGACCGCGACAGGCACCGTCCAGAGGAACACGGTGTGCAGCGTGTCGGCGTACGCCTGGGCCAGTGGCGCGGACTGTGCGGTGGGCAGACGGTGCAGCCTCTCCGGGCTCTGTGCGGCCTTTGTCAGCACCGCGGGGTCGCCGCCCGCCCGCGCCGCCGCGGCGACGCCGTCGGTCAGATTCGGCTTCAGCGCATTGGCGTAGATCGTGCCGAACACCGCTGTTCCGAAGGAGCTGCCGAGCGTACGGAAGAACGTCACGCCCGACGTCGCCGTACCCAGATCCGAGTAGTCCACCGTGTTCTGCACGGCGATCGTCAGTACCTGCATGGACAGCCCGATGCCGACGCCGAGCACCAGCATGTACAGCGACTCCCGCCACACCCCGCTGTCCGGGCCCATCCGGGAGAGCAGAAACAGCCCGACCGCCATGATGAGTGAGCCCATGATGGGGTAGATCCGGTACCGGCCCGTCCTGGAGACCATGTTGCCGCTGAAGATCGAGGCGCCGAGCAGCCCGACGACCATCGGCAGCGTCCGTACCCCGGAAATGGTCGCCGAGTCCCCGTCCACGTACTGCAGATACGTCGGCAGGAAGGTCATCGCGCCGAGCATCGCGAAGCCCACGATGAAGCTCAGGACCGAGCAGACGGTGAACACCGGATTCCGGAACAGCCGCATCGGCAGCATCGGTTCCTTCGCCCGGAACTCCACGAAGCAGAAGATCGCCAGCGCGACGACTCCGCCCGCGAAGAGACCGATGATGACGGGCGAACCCCATGCGTACTCATTGCCGCCCCAGCTCGTCGCAAGGATCAGTGCGCTCGCGCCGACCGTGACCATCGCGATGCCCAGATAGTCGATCACGGGCCGCCCGGCCGCCTTCACCGACGGGATCGTCCGGGCGGCGGCGATGACCACCACGATCGCGATCGGCACATTGACGTAGAACGCCCAGCGCCAGCTCAGATGGTCGGTGAAGAGCCCGCCGAGCAATGGCCCGATCACCGTCGACACTCCGAAGACGGCACCCATCGCACCCTGGTACTTGCCCCGCTCGCGCAACGGGATCACATCGGCGATCAGCGCCATCGAGGTGACCATCAGCCCGCCCGCGCCGATGCCCTGCACCCCGCGCCAGACGATCAGGAGCGTCATATTGGTCGCGAGACCGCACAGGAACGAACCGGTGATGAAGATGATCGCCGACAGCTGGAAGATGATCTTCCGGCCGAACAGGTCGCCGAATTTGCCGGCCAGGACCGTTGCCACCGTCTCGGCGAGCAGATACGCGGTCACCACCCAGGACATATGCGCGGCGCCGCCGAGATCCGAGACGATCGTCGGCAGTGCGGTGCCGACGATCGTCTGGTCCAGGGCTGCCAGCAGAATCCCCAGCACGATCGTCGCGAAGACGATGTTCCGGCGGCGCGGATCGAGTACGGGCGGCGCGACGGCACTCTGCGCGGCGGGGGTGGTCTCGCTGGCAGTAGTCACGTCTGCACCCTCACACCGGCCCCAGCCTCCCGCATGTGGGGGACGGCCGGACGTGTCGTCAGGCCGGCAGATCCCGTGCGGAAGCCTTCATACGGGTCATGAACGCCTCCCGTACAGGCTCCGCCACCCGGACGGTCGGCGACCCGGATGCGGCGGTAGCCGGTACGGTTCACCCGGGTCTCCGGCCGGGGCGACGATCAGCCGATGCGCCTGCAGATGTCGTCCGTGGACCCGTGGGCCATGCGCAGCGTCCTGTACCCGGTGGGGCTGATGGCGAGGGTGTAGACGCCGTCGATGCGGTACTCGCCGCGCGGCAGATTGCCGTTGTTCTCGCCGACGCCGACGAGAACCGGTCCGATCGTGTGCCAGAGCTGCGAACCGTCGGTGCCGATTTCGATGATCGTGCTGCCACCGGCATCGACGTCGTGGAAGGCGCCGGTGTCGGTATTGGTGACCCGGACGACGAGATCACCCTTGTACGCGACCTCCTTGGGCTTTCCGTCAGGATGGGTCGCCAGCACCTGCCGCACGACCTGGTCGACGATCGGTTCGGTGTGGATGGGGAAGTCGCAGCGGGCACCGGCCGGCTGGTCGGTCGGCGGGGTGGGTGCGGGCACCCAGTCCGTCCTTCCGGGCGCTGCGGTCTCTGCGGAGGCGGGCGCGGCGGTCAACAGCGCCGCGGCGAGTGTCACGGCGACTGTCAGCGAGGAGAAGGTGGTCCGTCGCATGGAAGCTCCCTGAGGGGCTCGCGGATGATGTCGTGGTCGACGCGCCCCCGTGCGCCGGTCACACTCTCACCGGTTGATCATGCCCCGGCCGACTGCGTTATATAAGGGGTGCGTGGGGCCGAAGTTGCCGGGCGCGCGCGAACAGGCCGCGCCCGGAACCCCGTGCCGGGAGTGATCAGTGGATGCGGCGTCCGGAGATCGCCCGCGCGATCACCGGCCGCTGGATTGTGGATGGGTCACCAGGAGCCCGCGGGGCGCACCGGCAGTCGGGGGTGGTGGGCGGCGAGGATCTTGTTGGCACGGGCCAGCTCGGCCAGCGCCTGCTCGCGGTCGGTCTGGTCCTCGACACAGAGCCGTGGGCCACGGAACCTGCGCACCTCGCGCGCGGCGCATTCGGCATCGAACTCCGCCTGCACGATGTGCGGAGGGATGCAGGATCCGATCAACGCGGCGACCCGGTCCGGGATCGGCACGGGGACGAGGAGGTGTGAGGCGGTCATGGGGCCCTCTCGGATGGTTGGCCAGGAGGTGGTTCTCGGTGTGGCCGCCAGGCGGGCGGCCGACTTCCCCATGTGTACGGGACGCACTTCCGGGTTTCTCGTTGAGAACGTCTCCGTGTGGCAACCGTTTGAGAGTGATCGGCTATTTCGCCTTACCCATAAGTAAGTTGACTCCCGGTGAGCTCCGTGATCCGGCTGAAAGCCGACTCACAGGGGGGATCTGTCACCCCGGGACCGCAGCTGGAGCGCGCGCAGCACGGCCTCGGTGGAGAACCGGCCCACGGGGTCCGTCAGTTGCTCGCCGAAGATGGACTCGAGGTTGCGCATCCGGTAGCGGACCGTCTGCGGATGCACATCCAGCAGCTCGCCCATGTGGGCCGCGGTGCCGCGGGTGTCCAGCCAGATCCGCAGCGTCTCGATCAGCCGCTCCCTCCGGGTGGCGCTGATTCCGGAGATCGGCGCCAGTTCCCGCTGGGCGAGCTGGTCGACGAGGGCCGGGTCGGAGAGCAGCCACAGGGTGATGAGGTGGTCCTCGCAGAGGATGACGGGCGCGTCGTCGATGACGCCCGCGTCGACGAGTTCGAGGACGCGGCGGGCCCAGCGGATCGAGTCCGAGGCCAGGGCGGTGGGGACCGTCAGGCCGATCGCGGCGTGGGTGCCGAGGCGGGCCTGGTCCAGCATGCGTCGTCGTGCGTCGTCGAGCGCGCCCGGGATGAGTAAGTGCGGCTGGGGATCGCTGAGATCGGCCAGGATGTCGCTGTCCACAACGGCCCGGTCCAGGCTGGCGGGGGAGCGCGTGGCGATCAGGGTGACCTGTTCGGGGAGCGCCCATCCCGTCTGCTCGCACAGTTCGGCGATGGCGGTACGGGGCGCGGGGCGGCCGGCGAGGATCAGGTGAAGCAGGCGCCGGCGCATGGCCTCGCTCTGCGCGCCGGTCTGCGACTGCACCTCCAGGAAGCCCTCCCTGGACAGGGACTCGAGTTCGTCGATATAGGCGAAGAGCGCATCGGCGAAGCTGAGCATGAGGGCCGGTGAGAGGTTGTAACTCCGGCCGACCTTCTTGGCCCGGCGCAGTGCCACCCGGGCGCCGAGCCGATAGGCGCCCTGCAGTGTTTCCATGTTGCGGCCTTCATAGGCCTCGAACCGGCCGAAACGACGGCACATGTCGTCGCGAAGCGTGGTGGGGGAGGAGGGCTCGGCGACCAGATCGACGAACGACGCAAGGCTTTGTTCCACGCCGACGCGAATGGCCTGACCGTTCGGGCCGTTGAGCAGACGCGCGTATTCCGGATAAGCCCGGGTGACCTCGACGCCGATTTCCTTGATCAGGCTCGGCAGCTCGGGCCGCAGGATTGCGGCGAATTCCTGCGGGAGCGGGTCCAGCGGGTCCAGCGGGTCCAGCGGGTCTCCGGTGTCCGACGGCTGTATGAGTTTTGGCATGACTGTCCCCTTGCTCTCCGGCGCCCGGTTGGGGTGAGGCGGTGGGGGGAAGCGCTCCCACTGACCGACAGGTGCGTACCAAGTCCGCGATGAAGATAGAGCAAGTCGGCAGCTGTGCCCACCACTTGTGCCAGATCGCAGCGCAGCGGGCACACATCTCGGCCGCGTTGTGGGGCTTCGGTGCAGGTGGGGTGGCAGTGCTCACTTTCGGACAATGTATTTCGGCCGCTTGTTTCCTGACGACAAAAAGCGGCGGCCGGTGTTCTGATGCCGACGCCGGGTCTTCGGCGAAGGGCTCGCCGGGAACGAGCGTCGGTCTTTCCGCGAGACGGTCGGGCGAAGCCGGCCAAAGCGAACGTGCGTCGGACCCGGCCGCCGTCGCGGCCGTGGGGGGCATGACGGCAAGCGGGGGCTGACGCCGGACCTGGTGCGGTGCGTTTCGGCCGCCGCCCGGGTGTACGGCGTGTTCCAGACTCCCTCGCTCCGCCGTCGGCCGTCGCGCGGGGGACACCCTTCGCGGTCCGGACACACCATCGGAAACGAATAAATACGCATTCCTTGACAAGCCGTCGGGTCCTTCTGCTCAGTTCCGGATCAAAATCCGAGTACCGCAAAAGATCTTAAGCGGCGGGATTGTGCCGCCGTGTTTCCCGCAAGTAACATCACGGCTCGGCCAATTAAGGCGTGAATTTCGCCTGTAATCGCCTTTGGTTCTTCACCTTCGGGTCTGCCCACCACGCACCACCGACACCGGGCCGTCGGCGCCCCCCCGGCGCGGTCAGCCCTCGGAAAGTCCTGCACGCAACGCATGCAAGTGATTCGTGGCGTCGATGCCGCCTGCGTTGAAACCGGCCAACTCCATGTAAGACGCCGCCATGGGGGCGGCAGTCAAGAGGGGACGACATGAGAACTGTTTCGACCGGAGCGCGTGTGGGGCTGCTGGCAGCCTCCACTGCGTTCGCTGCCGTGCTCTCCACCGGAACAGCCACCGCTGTCACCCAACTGAACGGTCACTGGGCGCCATTCAGCCGGTGCCCTGTGGACGCTCCCGCCATGCTGGCGGCCGACGGCATGACGAACATCGCGACCTGTATCTCCTCCCGCTCCGCCGGCGGATCGATCAAGCTCGGCAACACGCAGGTGCCGACCGGCAACACCGACCTGCAGCTCGGAGTGGTCCAGCACAGCGACGGCACCAGCTCCCTGGTCGCTCCGGACGAGGGCGCACTGGTCGCCGACTCCGCGGATCTCCCCGGAGGTCTGCTCGGCCTGATGTGCCCGAGCGGCATCCCTGTCGTATCGGGGATCTGCGAACAGATAACGAACAGCACCCTCAACAAGGTCACCGCCACCATCGAACCGGCCGGTGACCCGCGGGACTTCAACATGGCCGCGAGTTTCACCACCGACGTGCCGATCCTGGCGATTCCAGTCCGTATCCACCTGCGGAACCCGTTCCTCGGCGACAAGTGCTACATCGGGACCACCTCGAACCCGATCGTGCTGCGGCCGCAGAACATCACTGCCCCCTCCCTCTCGCTCCAGCAGTTCGACCGCAACGGGACACCCAGCGACTCGGGCGAGATGGGGCGCTACACCTTCGCGGGTGCCGATCAGAAGGACTCCGACTACGCGGTCCCGGGTGCCAGTGGCTGCGGCGCCGGCCTGCTGGACTGGGCCGTCAACCTGAAGACCGGCCTTCCCTCGGCCTCGGGCAAGAACAACGTGGTCCTGAATCAGGCCTCCACGTACTTCGCGAGCCCCTACGACCCCGCAGGCCTGGCCCCGAACGAAGGCAAGGCCCTGTCGGAGTACTGGCACTCCGCAATCCGGTAAGCGTGCGTCACGTTCGGAAAGCAGATGAATTGAAGTACGGGCTCTTCTCGATTATGAATTGATGGAGTACCGTATTTCTCGGTGGTCGCCCGTACGTAACATGAATGAGAATCACCGTCCGGAACGCATCGCGTGAATTCTGCGCTCGAAAGATTTACGGGCCCAGTTGCAACCCGCCCCGTACGTCGGCGGGAGTACTTCCCCAAGAGAAATCCACAGTTGGACCGTGGCGTCGCTTCGTCCGGGTCCAAATCATTCCCCAACGGGACAGGAAAAGGGAGAAGTTCCATGCGCAAGAAGACGAGAATCCTGACCGCAGTCGGTGCCGCGGCCGCCGCGGTGGCGCTGGCCACTCCGTCGGCGTTCGCCGGTCCGGCCGCATCCTGGACCATCACGCCGAGCGGCGCCTTCACCGGGAACGCCGGTGTCACGGTACTGACGGACAACAACGGCAACAAGATCCAGTGCCAGACGTCCACCGCGGCGGGGAACCTCCCGGCATCCGCCAGCGGCAGCCCGGCGAAGCTGGCGGACATCACGTCCATCTCGTTCAACTCGCCCTGCACCGGGCCGTTCAGCTCCACCTGGACCGTGAAGACCACTGTCACGCCCCCGTGGGAGCTCTGGGGCAACAGCTACGCGGCGGGCGCCGGCACCAACTCCACCGGTCAGACCACCGGTCAGATCCAGGCGATCAAAGCGACGGTGACCGGCAGCAGCATCCTCGGACCCTGCACCTTCAACGTCACCGGCAGCGTCGCGGCGAAGTACAACAACCCCAGCGCGGGCGGCTCCAACGGCACTCTCGACACCACGGGCGGTGGTCTCACGCTGACCATCGGCAGCAAGGTCGGCGGCGGCTGCGGGATCGTCGGCGCCACGGCGAGCTTCGCGGGTCTGTACACGATCAAGACCACGGGCGCCGGCACGCCCTCGCCGGTCATCGTCGGCTGACGATTCCCCGGAGAGGCCGGAGGAACGCGTACGGGTGCCCAGTCACACCCTGTGTGGCTGGGCACCCGTGCGACGCATGGCGTCCGGCCCTTTGCGCAGTGGGTGACAAATCCACGCCGCTGCTTTGTCATCGAATGACAAGAATTTCCTGCTGTTGTTTGAAACGAAACGCAACTCTTCCCAGCCGCGACCGGTGTGCGTAGCCTACCCATCGGTAAGGGCAGGATTCAGCCGTTCGAAGGCCCGCTGCCCATAAGTGGACCCACATCCGCAACCATGTGGCATTCATGTCCACTCATGCTGGAAGGACTCAAGTGCATGACCGTCGACGCACGCATCTCGGCACGGCGACCGCTCCACCTGGCAGTGGGCGGGGTGCTCGTCGTCGCCACCGCATTCATTCCGGGCGCTGAATCGATGGCGGCCGACCAGAATTCCGAGGTCGCGCTCGCCTACGAATGCGAATTCCCCTCGGGTGCTGCGGGAGTCGGCGTCACCGTTTCTGCCTCGCTCCCCCCGTCGGTGGAAACGGGGGAGGCGGTTCGGCCCGAAAATGTCTCGGTCGCGGTGAAACTGACACAAGCGGCCCTCGAACAATTCACCGGCCTGGAGGCGACGAGTCTGTCGGCCGTCGCGCAGCTCACCGTTCAGCACCGCAGCGGTGACCAGTCGGCCGATGCCGCATGGGCGAATCTCGACGCGCCGCCGGTGCCGATCCCTGCCGAGGGCGGGCTGGCGCTGACCGCGGCCGGCGAGGTGCCCACGGCGACGTTCGGCTCGCCCGGGAAGGCCACCCTCTCGCCCGCCGGTCTCGCCCTGTCCCTCACTCCCCGCAAGGCCGACAACTCCCCGACGTCGCCACCGAGTCTCCAGGTCGTATGCGAGCTCGCACCGGACCAGGACTCCACGCTCGCGACCGTGCTCGTCGAGGGCTCCGGCTCCGGCCCCACGCCCGAGCCCCAGGTGAGCACTCCCGCGCCGGCCACGACGGACCCCCGGCCTGGAGGAGGGTTGCCCTCGGGCACCCGCAAGAAGATCGAGGCGCTCACCGACAGGATGCTGGCCGGCGAGGACGACCCCGGTGACAGCTGTCCCATCGTGATCCCGCCCGAGTGGGTGATGACGACGGCGGACACCTATGTGGCGGGCTATGCCAACGCCGCCAAGATGGACGGCGCTGTGGCGCTGGGGCCCGCGCACATGAAGGTGACGCTGAACAAGGTCTACATCAACGACTCGTGCGCTTCCACGGTCGATGTGACGTCCGAGGCGGAATTCGAGTACAAGGGACGGCGACAGCTGCCGCCGGCCAAATCCACCTTCCTGACGTACGGGTTCATGCCCACCACCGCCACTGTGGAACTGGAACAGGTGGGCGGGCCGGCCGTCGTGCAGACCCATACGGTCACCAACACGCCCGAGTACCCGGAAAGCACGACAGTCACCGCAAAGCTCTCCATGCGGATACATGACGTCAAGGTGAACGGCGTCCCGCTGGACGTGGGCGACAACTGCCGGACGGCCGAGCCCTTCGAACAGGTCCTCAAGGCGTGGGGCCAGAGCTATCCGCGCGCCGGCTACCTCGTGGCGTACGGCGGAACCCTGTCCGGCTACGCGCACATACCGCCGTTCAAGGGATGCGGGGTGGATGAGAACCTCGACGCCGTCTTCACCGCCGCGATCTCCAGCGCGGGCAGGGACGCCGACAACTACACCAAGATGACGCAGGCCGCGCTGTGTGTCGCGACGAACCCGGACGGTCCCGACTGTCCGCCGAAGGTCCCGACACCCGAACGATGAGCGGCACCTGCCACGTTTCACGTCGGAGCTGTACCTGGAGTCCCGGTCGCGCCCCTCTGCGGGGAGCGCTTGCGCAGTTTTCGACAAGACCGGGGGACGGACTTGTCAACGATTGACAAGTGATCCACATCCAGCACAACGTTCGTAGATTTTCGCTGTTCAATGCCTTGTCCTGGCGGTTTCGACGGACATAACGTGCGCCCCCTGGTGCATGTGTGACGAGCCGCCATTGGATTTCTCAGAGCCGGAGCGCTGACAGATGACTTCGTTCACAACAACTTCGAAGGAGGGCAGATGGGGATCGAAATAGTGGTCGAAGGCCTCACGAAGTCCTTCGGCAAGCAAAACATCTGGCAGGACGTCACCCTCACCTTGCCCGCCGGTGAGGTGAGCGTGATGCTCGGCCCTTCCGGCACCGGAAAGACCGTCTTTCTGAAATCCATCATCGGTCTGCTGAAGCCCGAACAGGGGCGCGTCCTCATCAACGGCGTCGACATGGTGAACAGTCCCGAACGCGAGATAATGGAGACCCGAAAACTCTTCGGGCTCATGTTCCAGGACGGTGCCCTCTTCGGCTCGATGTCACTCTTCGACAACATCGCCTTCCCGTTGCGTGAGCACACCCGCAAGAAGGAATCGGAAATCCGCCGGATCGTCATGGAGCGGATCGACATCGTCGGTCTCCTCGGCGCCGAGGACAAACTGCCCGGCGAGATATCCGGCGGTATGCGCAAGCGTGCCGGCCTGGCCCGCGCCCTTGTCCTGGACCCGCAGATCATTCTCTGCGACGAACCGGACTCCGGACTCGACCCGGTCCGCACCGCCTATATCTCCCAGTTGCTCATCGATCTCAATGCGCAGATCGACGCGACGATGCTCATCGTCACCCACAACCTCGACATCGCGGCCACCGTGCCGGACAACATGGGCATGCTGTTCTGCCGCAACCTCGTCACCTTCGGGCCGCGCGAGGTGCTGCTCACCAGCGACGTGCCGGTCGTCTCCCAATTCCTCGCAGGGCGCCGCGAAGGCCCCATCGGGATGGCCGAGGAGAAGGACGCAGCGACTCTTGCCGCCGAGGAGGTGAACGGCTACGGGGCCGGTATCAGTTCCGCCAACGGCCCGCGCACCGTCGTACCGCAGCTGGAACCGTCGCCGGGCATGCCCGTACGGCAGGCGGCCCTGCGCCGTCGTGAGCGGGTCCTGTCGATGATGGGTCAGCTGCCGGAGGCCGCCCGTACGGCCATCATGAACAGTTACACCCCGGCCGCGGGCGGTGGACGCCCGTGACGGCCCCCATGCCGGTGCGGCCCCCCGAGCCGCCCACGACCGGCGCGGCCCGCACGACCTTGCACAAGGCCCCGGAGCAGCGGCCTCCGGCGCGGCTGCTCGCCCCGCTGCGCGAGACCGGGAAGCTGTTCTCCCTCGCCGGGACCGTGAGCCGAGAGATCTTCCGCAGACCTTTTCAGGTACGGGAGTTCATCGAGCAGTTCTGGTTCGTCGCCAGCGTCACCATTTTGCCCGCCGCGCTGGTATCCATCCCGTTCGGTGCGGTCATCGCCCTCCAGGTCGGCTCGCTGACCCAGCAGCTCGGCGCCCAGTCGTTCACCGGTGGTGCCAGCGTCCTCGCCGTCATCCAGCAGGCCAGCCCGATCATCGTGGCGCTGCTGATCTCCGGCGCGGCAGGCTCGGCCATCTGCGCCGACCTCGGTTCGCGGAAGATCCGTGAGGAACTCGACGCGATGGAGGTCATGGGTGTCTCTCCCGTGCAGCGCCTCGTCGTCCCGCGCGTCCTGGCCACCATGCTGGTGGCCGTCCTGCTGAACGGCCTGGTCTCCGTCGTCGGCACGCTCGGCGGCTACTTCTTCAACGTGATCCTGCAGCACGGCACCCCCGGGGCCTACCTGGCCAGCTTCTCCGCCCTCGCCCAGCTCCCCGACCTGTACATCAGCGAGGTCAAGGCGCTGATCTTCGGCTTCATCGCAGGGATCGTCGCCGCCTACCGCGGCCTCAACCCGCGCGGCGGCCCCAAGGGCGTGGGTGACGCGGTCAACCAATCCGTCGTCATCACCTTCATGCTGCTGTTCTTCGTGAACATGGTCCTGACGGCGATCTACCTCCAGATCGTCCCCGCGAAGGGGAGCTGACCGATGCCGATGCTCAGCTGGCTCGACCGATCGGGCGAACAACTCACCTTCTACACAAGGGCATTGATCTGGATTCCGCGGACCCTGCGCCGCTACTTGCGGGAGGTGCAGCGGCTGCTGGCCGAAGTGGCCTTCGGCAGCGGCGGTCTCGGAGTCATCGGCGGCACCATCGGCGTGATGATCGCCATGACCCTCTTCACCGGCACGGTCGTCGGCCTCCAGGGGTACGCGGCCCTCAACCAGATCGGCACCTCCGCCTTCACCGGCTTCATCTCCGCCTACTTCAACACCCGGGAGATCGCCCCGCTCGTCGCCGGTCTCGCGCTCTCCGCGACCGTCGGCGCCGGCTTCACCGCCCAGCTCGGCGCGATGCGGATCAACGAGGAGGTCGACGCCCTGGAGGCCATGGGCGTGAGGTCCATGCCCTACCTCGTCACCACCCGGATCATCGCGGGGGTCGTCGCGATCATTCCGCTGTACGCGATCGGGCTGCTCTCCTCGTACCTCGCTTCCCGCTTTGTCACGATCCTGTTCAACGGACAGTCCGCGGGCACCTACGACCATTACTTCAATCTCTTCCTCTCCCCGGACGACGTGCTGCTGTCGGTGCTCAAGGTGCTGATCTTCAGCGTGATGGTGATCCTTGCCCACTGCTACTACGGCTTCCACGCCACGGGCGGGCCCGCCGGAGTGGGGGTGGCCGTCGGCCGGTCCGTGCGCAACGCCATCGTGATCATCAGCGTCACCGACTTCTTCCTCTCCCTGGCCATCTGGGGTGCCACGACAACGGTGAAGGTGGCCGGCTGATGAATTCACACCGGACGCAGACCGTCCGCCGCAGACTCGCCGGAGTCACCTTTCTTCTCGTGCCCGCCGTGCTCGTGTGGGTGTCGGTCTCGGTGTACAGGAAGGATTTCACCGACGACGCCACCGTGACCGTACGCACCGGAAGCGTCGGCAACGAAATGCACGACAACGCGGATGTGAAGCTGCGCGGCGTCGTCGTCGGACAGGTTCGCAACATCTCGGCCGACGGGGGCGGGGCCCGGCTCACCCTTGCCATCGAGCCCGGCAAGCTCGACCGCATCCCCGCCGACGTGACCGCCCAGATGCTGCCCACCACACTCTTCGGGGAACGGTTCGTGGCGCTCGTACCGCCCGAGGTGCCGTCCGCGCAGTCACTGCGCCCGGGGGCCGTCATCCCGCAGGACCGCTCCAGCAACGCCATCGAGCTGGAGGAGGTCCTCGACAACGTCCTGCCGCTGCTGACCGCGGTGAAGCCGCAGAAGCTCGCGGCAACCCTGGGCGCGGTCTCCCAGGCGCTCGAGGGACGCGGCGAGAAGCTCGGCGACACACTCCTCACGCTCGACGCCCACCTGGCGAAGTTCAACCCCCAACTCCCCAAGCTCAACGCAGACATCAAGGAACTCGTCAAGGTGAGCAAGGTGTACGGGGACGCCGCGCCCGACGTCCTCGACGCGCTCACCGACTTCACCACCACCAGCGGCACCATCGCCGAACAGCAGGCGCAACTCGCCGACCTGTACGGGTCCACCACGGCCTCCGCGCAGGAGATCACCTCGTTCCTGCAGGAGAACAAGGACAACCTGATCCGGCTCTCCGCCACGGGCCGACCGACACTGGAACTGCTGGCGCAGTACTCGGACGAATTCCCCTGCACCCTGCGGACCTTGGCCGGCTTCGTCCCGGCCATGGACAAGGCGCTCGGCAAGGGCACGGACCAGCCCGGACTCCACGTCACCGTCAAGCCCGTGAAGTCCAAGGGCAAGTACGTGCCCGGCAAGGACACCCCGGTCTACGACGCGACCGGTGGGCCGCACTGCTACTCCGTGCCGTACATGGGCCGGACCGTACCGACCGCGGACGCCCGCACGGCCGATTCGGCCGTCCCGGCCGGCACGCCGGCCGACGACGAACCGACCGGTATCGCACCCTCGGACAAGGATTCCGCCCTCGGCATGCCCAACTCCCCGCAGGAGAGCCAACTCGTCAACGAGCTGGTCGCTCCTTCACTGAAAGTCCAGCCGCAGGCCCTGCCCGACTGGAGCAGCGTGCTCATCGGTCCGGCCTTCCGCGGTGCGGAGGTGAAGCTCAAGTGAAGCGCCGTTCCATCGCCGGACCGCTCGCGAAATCGATCGTCTTCATCCTGGTGACCGTTCTGGCGACCACCGTCCTGGGACTGTCCATCGCCAATACGGGGGTCGGCGACACCACCGCGTACAAGGCCAGGTTCACCGACGTCACCGGACTGATCGTCGGCGACAGCGTCCGGATCGCCGGGGTCGAGGTCGGACAGGTCGAGTCCATCGAGGTGGCCGACAAGCGGCTTGCCGAGGTCGGCTTCGCCGTCCGCAAGGGGCGAAAGCTCCCCGCTTCGGTGACCGCCTCGATCAAGTACCTCAACATGGTCGGCCAGCGGTACATCGACCTCGACCAGGGTGCCGGGCCGGTCGGCCGCAGCTTCGCCGCCGGAGCGACCATTCCGCTCTCCCGCACCACCCCGGCGCTCGATCTCACCCAGCTCTTCAACGGCTTCCAGCCGCTCTTCGAAGGGCTCTCCCCGCCGGACGTCAACCAGCTCGCGGGCTCCATCGTCCAGGTGCTTCAGGGAGAGGGCGGCACCGTCGACAGCATCCTGCAGCACGTCGGCTCGCTGACCGGCACGGTCGCCGCCAAGGACAAGGTGATCGGCGAGGTGATCAAGAACCTCAACACGGTCCTGAAGACCGTCAACGACCGCGAGGCCGGTTTCGACGACCTCGTCGTCACCCTCCAGAAGCTCGTCACCGGGTTCTCCGGTGACCGCAAACCAATCGGCCAGGCAGTGACCGCGATGGGTGCGCTCACCACCGTCACCGCGGACCTCCTCGATGACGGCCGGGAACCGCTCAAGGACGACATCAAGCAACTCGGACGTCTCTCCGACCAGTTGGGCAAGGGAGTCCCGCAGATCGAGAACTTCCTGCAGAAGACCCCGGCCAAGATGGCAGCGATCAGCCGCCTCGCCTCGTACGGCTCCTGGCTCAACCTCTACCTCTGCGAGGCCAAGGTCAGCGGTGTGACGACCGAGGACGGCAGCGCTCCGCCCACCGGCATCGCGATCACCCAACCGAGGTGCCTGGCATGAGAATCAAACCCGTACGGGAACGCAACCCCGTAGCCGTCGCCGTCGTCGGTCTGCTTGTCCTCGCCCTCATCGGCCTGGCCGCCTACCGTGCCGACTCGCTGCCGTTCATCGGCGGCGGTACCACCTACACCGCCGATTTCACCGAGTCCGCCGGACTCAGCGAAGGCGATGAGGTACGGGTCGCCGGAGTGAAGGTCGGTGAAGTCACCGGCGTCCGGCTCGACGGCTCCGAGGTGAAGGTCGATTTCGAGGTCAAGGAAGTCTGGATCGGCAACTCCTCCACCGTGGGCATCGCCATCAAGACACTGCTGGGCGAGAAATATCTCGCCGTCGACCCGCTGGGAGACTCCCCGCAGGACCCGCACGAGCGCATCACGGTGAGCCGCACCACCTCCCCGTACGACGTCACCCAGGCGTTCAACGGACTCGGCGAGACCATGGGGGAGATCGACACCCGACAGCTCGCCAAGAGCTTCGAGACGATCTCCGCCACCTTCAAGGACTCCCCGCCGGACGTGAAGAGCGCAGCCGACGGGCTCTCCGCGCTCTCCAGGACGGTCTCCGAGCGGGACGCCCAGCTTGCCACGCTCCTCAAAAGCAGCAAGCAGCTGACCAGGATGCTCGCCGACAAGAAGAGCAGCTTCGAAACCCTCCTGGAGGACGGCAACCTGCTCCTCGGTGAGATCCAGGCGCGCCGCGACTCCATCCATCTGCTGCTCACCGGCACCCGGAACCTGGGCACTCAGCTCACCGGCCTCGTCGAGGACAACAACAAGCAGTTGAAGCCCACCCTGGACTCGCTCGGCCGGGTCACCGCGGTGCTGGTGAAGAACCGCAAGAGCCTCGACAAGGTGCTGTCGCTCGCCGGCTCGTACAGCCGGCTCGTGGGCAACACCCTCGGCAGCGGCCGCTGGTTCGACAACTACGTCTGCGGCGTCGTCCCGAAGAACTACCTGCCCGCCGGCACACCCCCGGCGACCGGATGCATGCCACCCCAGCAGCAAGGCGGCCGCTGACATGAGAATCGCACGCATCGTCGGCATCGGTGCCGGACTCGCCGTCGTGGCCGTCGCGGCCACTACCGGTGTCATGGCCATCGACGACGAAGGAACGACGACCGTCACTGCCTACTTCGACCAGGTCACCGGCGTGTACGCCGGATCGGACCTGCGGATTCTCGGCGTCAAGGCCGGCAGGGTCGAATCGGTCACGCCGCGAGGCGACGAGGTCAGGGTCACCCTGCGGATCGACAAGGGCGTCAAGGTCCCCAAGGAGGCGCACGCCGTGGTCGTCGCCCCCAGCCTTGTCGCGGACCGCTACGTCCAGCTCGCCCCCGCATACGACGGGGGACCGCTGATCGCGGACGACGCCGTACTGCCGGCCGCGAACAACGCCACACCGGTCGAGATCGATCAGCTCTACGACTCCATCACTGAGTTCTCCACGGCCCTCGGCCCGGACGGAGCCAACGCGGACGGAGCACTCTCCGGACTCCTCGACACCGGAGCCAAGAACCTCGACGGCAACGGAAAAGCCATCGGGAACTCCATCGAACAGTTCGGCAAGGCGACCAAGACCCTCGACAAGAGCAGCGGGGACCTCTTCGACACGCTGTCCTACCTGCAGTCCTTCACCACCATGCTGAAGGACAACGACGGCAATGTGCGCGCTGCCGAACAGCAGCTCAACTCCGTCACCGCATTCCTCGCCGACGACAAGGAGAATCTCAGCGCGGCGCTGAAGGAACTGGGCACCGCCCTGGGCCAGGTCAAGAGCTTCATCCAGAAGAACCGTGGCGCGCTGAAGGCGAACGTGGACGCCCTGGTGCCGCTCACCCAGACCCTGGTCGACCAGCGTGCCTCACTTGCCGAGTCGATGGACACGCTGCCGCTCGCGGCGGACAACGTGGTCAACGCGTACGACCCGGTGAACCGCACTCTCAACGGCCGGACGAACCTCAATGAGCTCTCCATGGGCGGGCCGCTCACCTCGGGCCCGGCCACCGGACTCGCGGGCCTCGCACCGGTCGACGGCACACGGCAGAAGGCACTGCCCGCCCTGCCGCTCCCGCCCGTCGGCACCGTCTACGGCACCCCGGCGAAGACCGCCACGGAGAAGAAGAAGGGGGCGAACCGATGAGCCGTGCCCTCCGCAGACCCGGAGCCCGCACGACCGGTGTCGTCGCGGTGCTGGCCGTGGGCGTCGGCCTGGCCCTGGCCGTCACCGGTTCCGGCCTGCCGGCGTTCACCGGCATCGACCAGGTGCCGCTGCCCGGCGGAGCCGACCTCGGCGACCACCCGTACGAGATCACCGCAGAATTCGCGGACGTGCTCAGCCTTGCCCCGCAGTCCTCGGTGAAGGTCAACGATGTCGCCGTCGGCCGCGTCACCAAGATCTCCCTGAGTCCGGGCAGCTGGAACGCCGAGGTCACCATGCGGGTCAACGGCCAGGTCGAGCTGCCCGCGAACGCCTACGCCCACCTCGAACAGTCCAGTCTCCTCGGCGAGAAGTACATCCAGCTCTCGCCGCCCGCGACCGGCACCGCACAGGGCAGGCTCGCCGACGGAGACCGGATCGCGCTGACGCGGACCAACCGCAACCCCGAAGTCGAAGAGGTCTTCGGCGCCCTGTCGATGCTCCTCAACGGCGGTGGCATCAACCAGCTCAAGACGATCACCACCGAGCTCAACAAGGCACTCGCCGGACAGGAACCCCAGGTCCGCTCCATGCTCAACAGGGTCAACACCCTCGTCACGAACCTGGACGGCCACAAGGAGGACATCACCGACGCACTCGACGGGGTCAACCGGCTCGCCGCCACCCTCGCCACCCGTAAACAGGACGTCGGCACGGTCCTCACCGGGCTCAGCCCCGGTCTGAAGGTCCTGGAGAAACAGCGCGGTTCGCTCCTCACCATGCTGCGCTCGCTCGACACCCTCTCCACCGTCGCCGTCGACACGATCAACAAGAGCAAGGCCGACATGATCGCCGACCTCAAGGCCATCGCCCCCAGCCTCAAGGCGCTCGCCGACTCCGGCAGCGACCTGCCGGACTCCCTCCAGGTGCTGCTCACCTACCCGTTCACGGACGAGGTGCTGCGCGGGGTGAAGGGCGACTACCTCAACGTCTACCTGGATGTGACGGCCATGCCCGGCACACAGATCATCCCGCCGCTCGAGCCGGACGTCCCCCCGGCCTCCACGAGCGGCACGAACAAGCACGCCTCCTCGGCGCTGCCGCTGCCCCTTCCCTCGGTCTCGACGTCGGGCACGAAGGGGAACAGCTGATGATCACCCTCGCCATCCGGCTCAAGAACATCGCCTTCCTGATCATCGCGGTGCTCGTCCTCGGTTTCCTCGGGGTGCGGTACGCCGGCCTCGGCCACTACATCGGTATGCGCAGCTACTACACCGTCACGGTCCAACTGCCGCGTACCGGAGGTCTGTACACCCACTCCAACGTCACCTACCGAGGTGTGTCCGTGGGCCGGGTCGGGCCGATCGAGCTCACCGACGACGGAGTCGAGGCCGAACTGCGCATCGAGAAGGACACCCCGCCCATCCCGGACAGCCTCAAGGCCGTCGTCGCCAACCTGTCCGCGGTCGGCGAGCAGTACGTGGATCTGCGGCCCACCCGTACGAAGGGCCCCTACCTGGTGAACGGCTCGGTCATCGACCAGGCCGACACGACCGTTCCGGCCCCCGTCACCAACATCCTCACCAGCGTCAACGACCTGGCGGGCTCCGTCGACCTGGACTCCCTGCGCACGGTCGTCGACGAGTTCGGCACCGCGTTCGAGGGGCGCGGAGACGACCTCCAGGTGCTGCTGGACACCGGGAGCGATTTCGTCGAGGCAGCCGACGACGCACTGCCGGTCAGCACCCGGCTCATGGCCGACGGCGAGACCGTGCTGCGCACCCAGGCCGAACAGGGCGAGGCACTCAAGCAATTCGCTTCCGGCGCCGAGGAACTGGCCGCCGAACTCAAGGGATCCGACTCCGACCTGCGCAAGCTGATCGCGGTCGCCCCCGGTGCGACCGGACAGATCAGCGGACTGCTGCGGGACCTCGACCCGAGCTTCGGCGTCGTCGTGGCCAACCTGCTCACCACCTCCGAGGTCGCAGTCACCCGGCAGCGCGGACTGGAGGAACTCCTGGTGAAACTGCCCGCGGTGGCAGCCGCGGGATCGAGCGCGGTGGACGAGAACGGGGCCCGGTTCGGCATGTCGGTCACCTTCTTCGAACCGCTGCCCTGCACCGCCGGATACGGCTCCACGGTCTACCGCAACGGTCTCGACACCTCGGCAGGTCCGCCGGTCAACACCAAGGCCCGCTGCACCTCGTCGCCCGGCACCGGTATCAATGTGCGAGGCAGCGCCAACGCACCGAAGGGCGGCGCAGTGCCCAAGCCCGCCAAGCCCGGTTCGATGCTGCTCGGGCACGACTCCGCGGACCGGCTTCCCGGCGCACTCGGCGTCACCGGGGACCCCCGGCCCGCGGTCGACGGCCTGGCCGGCCTGCTGGGAATCGGACAGGGAGGCGGCGCATGACATCCCGCACGAAGACCCTGAGCGGCTGGGCGGCGCTGCTCGCCGCAGCTCTGATCTGCGCACTCGGCGGCTGGTCGTACGCCGACGCACGCAGCGACGAAGACCTGTCGTACGCGAAGATGCGCGATGTGGCGCTGGCCGACGGAGAGGACTGCCTCGCCCGACTGAACAGCCTCGACGGCAAGGACGCCAAGAGCGTCGACGCGGGCCTCGGCGCCTGGCTCGATTCCTCGACCGGGCCGCTGCACGACCGGTTGAAGCGCACCCGGAGCAAGGATGCGAGCGAACTGACGAAGTCCGGTTCCACCGCGCGCGGCAAGGTCACCGACGCGGCGCTCACCACGCTCGACGAGCGGGCCGGTACGGCGGAGATGATCGCGACCGTCGATGTCGAGGTCACCCCGCGCACCGGCAAGGGCGGCATCGAACGCAAACGCTTCGAGGCCACGCTCGCCCGGACCGCGGACGGCTGGAAGGTCAAGGCGCTCACGGCGATCCCCGTCGGGGGCGGCGCATGAAGCAGCGGGGAGGGACGGCAGTCGTGAGCACCGACGTGGACGTGGAGGAAGCCGAGGGCGTCGAGGAACTCGATGCGGCCGCTGACGAAGACCGGCCGGACACGCCCGAGTCGGGCCGCCGGTGGCCGCGCATCGTGGCAGCGGTGCTGGTCGTCGCACTGCTCGCGGCAGGCGGCGGACTCTTCGCCGAGGGCAGACAGCTGCGCGACACCCCCGCCACATCGAACCGCGCGCTGACCGACAGCGAGGCGACCACCCGCGTCGCGGGCGATGTCAGCAATGCGCTCGGCAAGGTCTTCTCCTACAGCCCGCAGGCAACGGGCGTGACCAAGGAGGCGGCGAAACAACTCCTGGCGGGCAAGGCGCTCCAGCAATACGCGGCTCTGTTCGGCCAGGTCGAGAAGCAGGCCGCAGACCAGAAGCTGACCCTCACCACCCATGTCGTGCGTGCCGGAGTCACCCGGCTGGCGGACGACAGCGCCCACTTGCTCGTCTTCCTCGACCAGGTCTACGAACGCGAAGGCAAGCCGGCCACCACCGCGGCGGCACAGCTCTCCGTCACGGCCCAACTGCGCGACGGTCACTGGACCGTCGTCGAGATCACCTCCAGATAGCACAGCACACACGCGCGGAAAACGGCATGGATCGGCCGGCAGGGAGAGACAGCAATGGCACGGGTACGGATGACGAGGAACCCGCTGGTGGCGGTGGCGATCGTGCTGACCGTCGCCGCGGCGGGCGCGGCCGGCTGGGGCGGACTGTCCCGGTACGACGCGGCACACGACGAATCGGCGGCGTATGCGCAGGCCCGCGACGATGCGCTGGCAGCGGGCGAACAGGCTGTGCAGAACCTGAACACGCTCGACCACCAGAAGCTGGAGAAGGGCCTCAACAGCTGGGAGGACTCCACCACCGGTGATCTGCACAAGCAACTCGTCGACGGACGGGGCGCGTTCGTGAAACAGATCCAGCAGGCGAAGACCGTCAGCACGGCGCAAGTCCTGTCCGGGGCCGTGACCGAACTCGACGACCGGGCCGGCAAGGCGGGGATCATGGTGGCGCTGCGGGTCACCGTGACGGCGCCGAAGGGCAAGCCCGCGGTGAAGGAGAGCCGGATGCTCGGGCAGCTCACCCGTACTTCCGACGGGTGGAAGCTCAGCGCCCTCGGCCAGGCACCCGTCGGCAACACGGCCGGCTAACGACCTCGCTCACGATTGGCAGCGGCGTCGCAGCGCCTGGGACCTCCGCCTCCCGCGTTGTCGTCAGTCGCGATGGCTCCGCCATCACTCCCTCCTCCGCCTTGGATTCGAAGGCCCCAGACACCGCTCCTTCTCCCACTGCCAATCGTGAGCGAGGTCGTAAGAGCCTGCCGGGCGATCTCTGATCGGGCGGACGAAGGTCACCCGACAAGCTCTGACATCACCGACTCCCCCGCCACCCGAGAGGACCCCGCACATGTCGACGACCCGTCACCTCGTCAACCGCCGGCGCCGGCTGGACACCGTCGCCGCGGAACGCGCCACCACCCCGCCGCGCAGGCCCGTGCCTCCGGGCTCATCACATGACGAGCCCGGAGGGACCCCGGCCGCGGAAGACACCACTGTCGATGAGGCGGTCACCGACGGCACCGATACGGGGGAGTCAGAGGAGCCGGAGAAGGCGGAATCGCGACGCGAGCGGCCACCTCGCCTCCGTATCCGGCTGCCCGCCGTCCTCTGCGCCCTCACCGTGTTCTTCGGCGCCTTCGCCGCCTGGGCGTTCAGCTCGGCCGGCAGTCTGCGCGACGAACCGGCCCGGCAGAACACCGCCCTCACCGACATCAGCCGCACCAGCGAGGTGAAGGGGCAGATCTCCGAGGCCGTCGGTGCGGTGTTCTCGTACAACTACGCCTCGCCCGGCAAGTCCCGTCGTGCGGTGCAGAGTTACCTGGTCGGAAAGGCCGTTCAACAGCACGAGGACATGCTCGCCCAGGTACGCGCCCAGGGGCAGAAGCAGAAGCTCGTGCTGACCACGACCGTCACGGACAGCGGCGTGGAACTCCTCGACGGCGACCGGGCTCGGCTGCTGATCTTCGCAGATCAGAGCAACACCCGTACCGGCAAGTCCGACGAGACGGCCTACGCGGCGGCCATGTTCGCCGTGGACGCAGTCCGCCGCGGCGGCACCTGGCGGATCTCCGCCGTCGATACGTTCACCCAGTGACCCGCGGAGAAGGGGAGCACGCATGAAATTCAACGGCACCATGCGCCGCGGAATCGGCGGCACGGCAGCCGCGGTCGCCGCGATGGCCGCGCTCACCGCGTCCCAGGCACCCGGACTCGTCCGCCATGAACAGACCGCGACGCAGCGCCAGGAATCCGACGAGGTCACGTGGTCGCATGTGCCCAACGACGACTCGTACCACACCGAACTGCCACCGCCGCATGTGCCGGAGCCGCCGAAGACCGGTGTGAAGCAGAGCCCGGCCGTCGCCCGGTCGTGGTCCGAGGCGGGCATCCCGGCCACGGTGCTCGCCGCCTACCGCAAGGCGGAGAGCGCGCTCGGCCGCACCGACCCCGGATGCCGTCTGCCGTGGCAATTACTCGCGGCGATCGGCAAGGTCGAGTCCGGCCAGGCCGGAGGAGGACGGGTCGACGCCGATGGCACCACGCTCACCCCGATCCTCGGGCCGGTGCTCAACGGCGCCGGGTTCGCGAACATCCCGGACACCGACGGCGGTGCGTACGACGGGGACAGGACGTACGACCGGGCGGTCGGCCCGATGCAGTTCATACCCTCCACCTGGGCCCACTGGGGCAAGGACGGAAACGGCGACGGCCGGCGCGATCCGAGCAATGTCTACGACGCCGCCCTGGCCGCCGGGTACTACCTCTGTGCCGGACCGCGCGATCTGTCGGAGAAGGCCGATCTGGACCGGGCGATCCTCAGCTACAACCACTCGGACACCTATCTGCGCACCGTGCTGTCCTGGCTTGAGTTCTACCGCAAGGGCATCCACCCGGTGGCCGACGGCAAGGGTCCCCTACCGAAGAGTCCCGGTGCGGGCGGACCGAACAAGCCGGCGCACCCGGTGGGCGGCCCCGGCGCCCCGGGCGGCGGCATCGTCGTGGGCCCGCAGCCCGGCGGTTCGCCCCGCCCCTCGTCATCGGCGGCCCCGAAGCCCTCAGGGTCGCCGACCCGTTCCCCGGAGCCCCCCGGTCCGAGCGGCTCCCCCGATCCGACCGGCAGCGGACCGGCCACCCCCGACCCCGGTACGAGCCCCGACCCCGACCCCAGCAGCTCGACACCCGACCCGGGGACGAACCCCGGCTGCCCGACGGACTCCGCGTCCCCCGAGCCGACCGACTCGGCCGGGACGACCGAGTCCCCGTCGCCCGAACCGACCACGAGCGAGGACCCGTGCGCCACGCCGCCGGGCTGAGAGCCTGTCGGATGACCTCTGACCGGTCGAAGGCCACCCGACAGGCTCAGAGACCACCGCCTGACAGCACCTCGGCCAGGTCGTACCGCACCACCTCTTCCAGCTGCGCGTAGGTGCAGCTGTCCGGGGTGCGGTCCGGCCGCCACCGGCGGAACCGGGCCGTGTGCCGGAAGCGGTCGCCCTCCATGTGGTCGTACGCCACCTCGCAGACCCGCTCCGGACGCAGCGCCACCCACGACTGGTCCTTCTTCCCGGACCAGCGGCTCTGCGTCCCGGGCAGCCGGGCGTGCTCGTGCGCCTCGGCGTCCGCCCAGGCCGCCCACGGGTGGCCGGTGAATTCGATGCGCAGCGGCTCCAGTTCCGCGACCAGCTCCTCGCGCCGCTTCATCGAGAAGGCCGCACAGACTCCGACGTGCTGCAGCACGCCCTCGGTGTCGTACAGGCCGAGCAGCAGCGAGCCGACGACCGGGCCGCTTCTGTGGAAGCGGTACCCCGCCACCACACAGTCGGCGGTCCGTTCGTGCTTGATCTTGTACATCACCCGGGTGTCGGGCCGGTACGGCAGATCGAGCGGTTTGGCGACCACACCGTCGAGTCCCGCGCCCTCGTACCGTTCGAACCACTCCTGGGCGACTGCCGGGTCCGTGGTCGCCGGTGCGAGATGGACGGGGGCCGACGCACCGGACAGGGCCGCCTCCAGTACGGCGCGCCGGCCGGACTGCCGGGTGGAGAGCAGCGAATCGTCGCCCACCGCCAGGATGTCGAAGGCGACCAGACTGGCCGGGGTCTGCTCGGCGAGCAGCCGCACCCGGGAATCGGCGGGGTGGATGCGCTCGCTGAGCCGGTCGAAGTCCAGCCGTCCGCCGTACGCGATCACGATCTCGCCGTCGATCACACAGCGCGGCGGCAGATTGTCCCGGACGGCGGTGACCAGCTCGGGGAAGTAGCGGGTGAGCGGCTTTCCGGTGCGACTGCCGATCACCACCTCGTCGCCGTCGCGGTGCACGATCGCGCGGAAGCCGTCCCACTTGGCCTCGTACTGCATACCGGGCGGGATCTTCGCGACGGACTTGGCGAGCATCGGCTTCACAGGCGGCATCACCGGCAGATCCATGGCCCCGATTCTTGCCCACGGGTGACCATAAGTCTCCCGATATGCGGCATATGTGAGCCCGGCCTACCGTGACCGTCATGGGCGCAGCGGGAAGAGCGGTGGAGCTGGAAGCCGGCGGACGGGCCGTACGGCTGTCCAGTCCGGACAAGGTCTACTTCCCGGAGAAGGGCTATACGAAAAGGGACGTGGCCGAGTACTTCCTGGCTGTGGGCCCGGGCATCACTCGCGCCCTGCGCAACCGGCCGACCACCCTCCAGCGCTTCGTGGACGGCGTCGAGGGCGAGTTCTTCTACCAGAAAAGGGCCCCGAAGAACCTCCCCGACTGGATCCCCACCGCCCGGGTCGCGTTCCCCAGCGGCCGCCCGGCCGACGAGATCTGCCCCACCGAAATCGCCGCCGTCATCTGGGCGGCCAACCTCGGCACGCTCACCTTCCATCCCTGGCCGGTACGGAACACCGACACCGACCATCCGGACGAGCTGCGCATCGACCTCGACCCACAGCCCGGAACGGACTACGCCGACGCGGTGAGGGCCGCCCATGAGCTGCGGTCCGTCCTCGACAACCACGGTCTGCGCGGCTGGCCCAAGACCTCCGGCGGCCGGGGCATTCATGTCCTCGTCCCCATCGAGCCGCACTGGACCTTCACCGAGGTCCGGCGAGCCGCCATCGCCACCGGGCGCGAACTGGAGCGGCGGATGCCGGACCGGGTGACCACCGCCTGGTGGAAGGAGGAGCGCGGCCAGCGGATCTTCGTCGACTTCAACCAGACCGCCCGCGACCGCACCATCGCCTCCGCCTACTCCGTGCGCCCCTTTCCGCTCGCCCCGGTCTCCGCCCCGCTCCGCTGGGAGGAGATCGACGACGCCGAACCGGGCGACTTCGACATCAGGACCATGCCCAAGCGCTACGCGGAGGCCGGCGACGTACACGCGGACATGGACGAGCACGTCTTCCGGCTCGACGGGCTGCTGGAGCTGGCGGACCGGGACGAGCGGGAACGTGGACTCGGCGACCTGCCTTACCCGCCGGAGCACCCGAAGATGCCGGGCGAGCCGAAACGGGTCCAGCCGAGCAGGGCCCGGCACGGAGGGGACGGCGATGCATGAGCGCACCCGGCCTGGAGCCCGTCACCCCGCGCGGGGAACACGCCCGGCCCCCGGCCCGCGGTGACCGATGGGCGGCGTTCAAGGCGTCCCCGTATCTGCCCGCCGTCGTTCTCCTGTTCATCATCGCGGCCTCGGCCGGTCTCTTTGCGGGCTCCTACACGTACGCGATGGCCAACCCGACCCCGCGCAACATCCCGGCCGCCGTGGTCGGCCGGCTCGACACCCTGCGCGACAAGGCCTTCCTCGACCGGCTGGAGGGCGCGCTCGACACCTCGCTGGTGCTGCACGGGTACGCCACCGAAGCCGAAGCCCGTGTCGCGCTGGAGGAGCAGAAGGTCTTCGCCGTCCTGCGGTCCGAGAACGGCGGAGTCGGCCTGGAGGTCGCGAGCGCGTCCGGAGCCTCGGTCGCCCAGTTGCTCGCCGAGTCCACGCTGAAGGTGGGGGAAGCGGTCCATGTGCCGGTGGAGGTCACGGACGTGAAGCCCCTGCAGCGAGGCGACCCGCGCGGTCTCGCTCTCTTCTACATCTCGCTCGCCGCGGTGATCGTCGGGTTCATGGGCGCGATCCAGCTGAGTGTGCACGCCGAGGCCCTGGAGCCCCTGGAGCGGGTCGGGTTCACCGTCGCCTACGCACTGCTCGGCGGGTTCGCCATCGCCGCCGTGGTGGACTGGCTGCTCGGCTCCGTCGACCTGCCTTTCGTCCAGTCGTGGTTGATCCTCGCTTCCACCATGTTCACCACGGGCATGGTCTTCACCATGTTCAACGTCCTGATCGGGCGCTGGGCGGTGATCCCCACCTGGGGACTGATGGTGATGCTCGGCAACCCGTCCTCCGGTGGTGCGGTGTCCTGGCCGCTGCTGCCGTCGGTGCTCGGCTTCATCGGCCGCTGGCTTCCCCCGGGCGCCTCGGTCAACGCCCAGCACGCCGCCGTCTACTACCAGGGGCACCAGCCGGTCTTCCCGTACCTGGTGCTGGCCGGATGGGCGCTGGTCTCCTGCACGGTGTTCTGGATACGGCGCCACCGGCACCCGGGAGGCCGCGACCCCATGCCTCAGCATGCGGCCACGGCCACCTGAGGCCGGCCCGGGCTACAGCTCCTTGATTCGGATGTCGCGGTACGAGACCACGTCCGTGGTGCCGTGGACCTGGAGACCGATGTAACCGGAGGCGTACCGCCGGCCGTCGGTGCCCGGATCGTCACCGCGCGGCGGCTCGAAGACCTGGCCGCCGTTGTTGTCGAACTCGTTGAGCAGGACACCGTTGCGGTAGACCGAGTAGTGCTGGTCCACCACCCGGATCTCGTAGTCGTTCCAGGTGCCCTTGGGCGTGACCCCGGCACCGGCCAGTCCGATCCGGTCGAAGCCGTAGACCGAGCCGGTCTTGTACATGTCGCCGTCCGGACGGTCGAGGATCTGCACCTCATGGCCGTACTTGATGGCGACCCACTCCGGACGCGGCTCCTCCGGGTTGTTGTGGACGTTCGGGAAGCGGACGAACACACCGCTGTTGGCATTGCCCGTGCCGGGAGCGTCGTCGCGCCACTGGAGCTTCAGCGAGAAGTCGCCGTACTGCCGGCCGGGGAACCAGAGCATGCCCATGCCGCCCACCGCGGTGGAGCTGGTGATCGTGCCGTCGGCATTGAGCCCGAACTTGCCGCCACCGACCTGCTGCCACCTGGCGAACGACTCAGCCGTGCCGTCGAAGAGCTTCTTGTAGCCCTCGTCCTGGCCCGGCATGCCGATCCCCGACTGCTTTGCCGCCCGGTAGATCTTCCTGTGCTCGCGGGCGTCGATCACACCGGCGGCGAGCAGCTTGTCGAGGACGCTGTCGACGTGCTTGAGAAACAGCGCGTGCGACGACCAGTCCTTCTCGTCCTCGATCAGCTCATTGATGGTGCAGCGGTTGCCGGTGACGCGGTTGGGCACTCCGGTGTCGACCGTGCCGACGATGACGGTGAGCCGCTCGTCGAACTCCGGGCAGTTCGGCGCCGGTACGCCCCCGCTCTCCGCGACGGTGAACGACACCTGCTTCGCGACGGAGGTGTTGCCGGCCTTGTCCGTCGCCCGGTGAGCGACCGTGTGGTGGCCGACGCGGTCGACGACGACGGTGCCGGTGTACGCGAGGTACGGGCCGCCGTCGAGCGAGTACTCGACCTTGTCCACGCCGGATTCGGTGTCGGTCGCGGTGACGGTCACCTTGGCGCTGGTGATGTAGGCGTTGTCGGAGTTCTTGTCGCCTTCGACCTTGGCCGAGGTCTCCGGCGGCGTCTTGTCCTGTGCCGGCGGTGCGACGACGGTGAACTCGACCGACCGCTCCGCTGCCGCGTTGCCGGCCCTGTCGGTGGCCCGGTAGCGGACCCGGTGCGTGCCGGTCTCGTGCACCATCACGGGGGCGGTGTACGGCTGCCAGGCGCCGTCCGCCCCGATCGCGTACTCGATGGTGTTGACACCGGACCCGGTGTCGGAGGCAGTCACGGTGATCGTCGCCATTCCCAGGTACTGCCCCTGGCCGTCCTTCTCACCGGACACGGTCGCCGAGGTCTCCGGCGGCGTCCTGTCGTCCGTCGGCGGTGCGGCGACCGCGAACTCGACGGACTTCTCCGCTGAGGTGTTGCCCGCCTTGTCGGTGGCGCGGTACCGGATGGTGTGTGCACCGACCTCGTTCACCACGACCGGTGTGGTGTACGGCTGCCAGGCGCCGTCCGCCCCGACCGCGTACTCGACGGTGCCGACACCGGAGCCGTCGTCGGTCGCCGAGACGGTGACCGTCGCCTGACCGATGTATGCGCCGTCGGCGTTCTTGTCACCGTCGACCTTCGCCGAGGTCTCGGGTGCCGTGGTGTCCGTACCACCGCCGTCCGTCACGGTGAGAATGCCCTGCATTGCCTCGTGCCCCGGCATGGTGCAGTGGTAGAAGTACCGGCCGGGGGACAGCGTGACCTCGGCGGTGTGCCTGCCGCCCCGGTCGTCGGCAGGGTTGGCCAGGATGTTCAGTGTGACGTCGTTGTTGAACTCCGGGTCCGAGACGCTGAAGGTGAGGGTGTGCGGCATCCCCGTGGTGTTGCCGGTCGCCGCGCTGTTCTCGAAGACGATGGTCGCCCTGCCGGCCACCGCGGTCTTCGGAGCGGACAGATAGTGGTCGATGGGGTCGCCCGCCGTCCAGGTGAGGACCTGGTCGGCCGCCGCAGCGGCGGGAGCCGCCGTACGGCCGTACGCCGCCGTCGAGGTCAGCCCCAGCACCATCAGGAACGAACCCAGCAGGGCGAGCCACAAGCGGGCGGGCCGGTACCGCCGTCGCGAGAAGACCGAATGGTGTCTCACTGCACTGCCGCCTTCCTGGCCAGATCCTCGGCGGCCGGGGTCGGACCGCCCCCCTTGTACGTCACACGCCACAGCGCGGACTTGGAGTCGGAGGTGAAGAAGCCGCGCCCGTAGTCAAGGACGTACAGCGAACCGTCCGGGGCGAACCTCCAGTCCATCAGGTTGCGGATGCCGTCGGCCCCGACCGGGATGATCTTCTTCAGGGACTCGGCGTGTGTGGGCAGACCGCCCTTGCCGGCCGTCTTCGGGTCGGTGAGCACGGCGTGCCGCGGCTGGGTGCCGTCGTAGAAGTCACCGACGAACCATTTGCCGTCCCAGTAGGAGGGCCACTTGTCGGCGCTGGTGCTCGCCGCGTCGTACCGGTAGACCGGTCCGTTCATCGTGGCCTGGCCGCCGCCCTTGAGCCACGGCAGGAGCTGCTTCTGCTCCTGCGCCTTGTAGCTCGGGATGCCGTTCGCGTCGCGCGGGTAGTCCACGCCACCGCCCTGCGGGGAGTACCAGATGGTGTTGGACGTGATCGGCGGCAGATTCACCAAGCCGTCGTTGTTCGGCGAATCGTTCTTGGGACGGTCGCAGTCGTACCAGCCGAGTGGCTTGCTCGGGTCCGGCAGATTGCGGTCCCGGTACGGCTGCTTGTTGCCCATGCAGTACGGCCAGCCGTGGTTGCCCGCCTTGGTGATCGCGGCGAACGTGTCGTACTTGGCCGGACCCCAAGTGGTGCTCGGCGAGCCCGCGTCGGGGCCGACCCAGCCCGCGTACAGCGTGTCGGTGGTCTTGTCGACGGAGATCCGGGCCGGGTTGCGCACCCCCATCACATAGATCTCGCCGCGGGTCTTGCCGCCGCCTTCATCGGGCTCCTTGCCGGTGAAGAGATTGCCCTCGGGGAGTGTGTAGGTGCCGTCGTCCTCGGGGTGGATCCGCAGGATCTTCCCGTTGAGGTTGTTCGTATTGCCCGCGGTGCGCCGGGCGTCGGCGAACGAGACGCCCTTGTAGCTCGGCTGCGGGTTGTTTCCCGAGTAACCTTCGCTGAAACCTGAGGAGTTGTTGTCACCCGTCGCGATGTACAGGTTGCCCTTCGAGTCCCAGGCCATTCCGCCACCCGCGTGGCAGCAGCTGTGGATCTGGACCGGCCAGTGCAGCAGCACCTTCTCGGAGGACAGATTCAGCCTGTTGGTGGCCAGGTCGAGGGTGAAGCGGGAGACCTGACGTACTGCCATCTGTCTGTCACGGTCGATCTTCGAGTGGGGCGTGTAGTGCAGATACACCCAGCCGTTCTTCTCGAAGTCCGGGTCCAGCTCGATCCCGAGCAGTCCCTCCTCGACCTTGACCAACTCGTCGCCGCCGCCCTTGTTGCCGAAGATCGTCAGCTCGCCGGCGAGGGTGACCTTCTTGGTCTTCGGGTCGTAGACATGGATCTGTCCCAGACCCTTGCCGATGTCCGGGCTGTTCCAGTCGGTGACGACCGGCTTGCTGCCGTCGGCGCCACCGCGTCCGATGTACAGCACCCGCCCGTCCGGGGCGGCGACCAGGCCGTGCGGCTCGCCGATCTGGTCGTTCAGGCCCGGCTGATTGGGCTGAGTGACGCGCTCCGCCTTGTAGTTGGAGGTGATCGTCGCCTTGCAATCGGCCTGCGAGATCCGTGTCGTCCAGTCGAGCGCACCGCGCAGATGGTCGCGGAAGTCGGTCTCCGCGAAGCTGTCGACCGTACCGCCCATCGCCGTGTAGAAGGACCTGCCGCCGTCGTAGTCGCGGCACCAGGAGACCGGGTGGTCCCAGCCGTTGGCGCTCGCGCCCGGCCTGTACGTGATCTCCCGGACGCGCGCCACGGTGTGCACATCACCGGAAGGATTCTTCGTCCAGTTCAGCCACTTGTCCGGGCGCTTCCACTCCAGCGGCAGGTTCCTGGTCGCCGGATGTTTCCGGTCCCCGATTTCAACTGTCGCACGCTGTACGTTGGTTGGGCTGTCGGCTGCCGGACGGGCCCCGACCAGACCGGTGAACCAGTCGGAGTACGGCTCGGTGCGCGCCGCGTTGTGGATGCCGAGGAATCCGCCGCCCGCCTCCATGTAGGCCTCGAGACCGGCCTCCTGCTCCGGGTCGAGCACATCGCCGCCACCGGTCAGGAAGACGACGGCGTTGTACCTGCCGAGCTGTTTGCCGTTGGTGAAGACGGCCGGGTCGTCGGTGGCGACGGTCCTGAACCGACCGGCCTCCGGCCCGCTGAGACCGATCCTCTCGATCGCCGCGATCCCGGCGTCGACGGTCGGGGACTCCTCGGTCGCGGAGGCATGGAACACCAGAACCTTGACGTTGGTGCCGCCCGGCGGCGACGGAAGGGACAACGTTGTCGCAATGCTGCGCGCCGGTTCCGGATAGGGCCTGGCACTGGCGGCGTTGCCGCCGAGCAGGGAAGCGGTCAGTGCGCCGGCTGCCAGGGCCGCCGCAAGTCCGCGTCGCGATCTGGACCTGTGATGTGGTGTGCGCTGCATGTGGTCACCCACCCCTCTTTGGTCACTGCAACAGCGGATGAAGCTAGACCTCTTCTCGTGGATCGCCAATAGGTATGGCAGCAATGGCACGAACTTTGTCCTGGGTGTGGATAAACGGAGATCTCCCGGCTACGGTGTGGGCCGTCCGGGGGCGCCTGTGCCCCGCCGGCCTCGGCAACCTCTGAAGCCGCCGCAACCCCCGTAACCTCCGTAATCTGCGCGGTCTGCGCGATCTGGGCAAGTTCGCAAAAATTCGGCAAATTCCTTAGTGCAGTGGGGAGTTCGACATGGACAGAAGGAGCTTCAACCGACGGATTCTGGTAGGCGGTGGGGTGGCGGCCGCGACCGGCGCGACATCGTTGTCACTCGGTACGATCGAGGCCGGCTCGACAGAGCCCCCGCCCAGGACCGCCCCGGCAGGAGGCGCCGTCCGCCATCTCAAGCTGTATGCGGAGAAGCTGGCCGACGGTCAGATGGGATACGGCCTGGAGAAGGGCAAGGCGTCGATCCCGGGACCGCTCATCGAGATCAACGAGGGCGACACGCTGCACATCGAGTTCGAGAACACCATGGATGTGCCGGCCAGCCTTCATGCGCACGGCGTCGACTACGACATCGCCAGCGACGGCACCCGGATGAACAAGAGCATCGTCGAACCGGGCGGCACCCGTACCTACACCTGGCGTACCCACGTGGCGGGCCGACGCAAGGACGGCACTTGGCAGCCGGGCAGCGCGGGCTACTGGCACTACCACGACCATGTCGTCGGTACGGATCACGGCACCGGCGGCATCCGCAAGGGCCTGTACGGTCCGCTGATCGTCCGACGCAAGGGCGATGTCCTGCCGGACAAGACGATCACGATCGTCTTCAACGACATGACGATCAACAACAAGGCGGACCACAAGAGCCCCAACTTCGAGGCCACGGTGGGGGACCGGCTCGAAGTAGTCATGATCACGCACGGCGAGTACTACCACACGTTCCACATCCACGGTCATCGCTGGGCGGACAACCGTACCGGCCTGCTCACCGGCCCCGACGACCCGAGCCGTGTCATCGACACAAAGATCGTCGGCCCGGCGGACTCCTTCGGCTTCCAGGTCATCGCGGGCGAACGCGTGGGCGCCGGCGCCTGGATGTACCACTGCCATGTGCAGAGCCATTCCGACATGGGCATGGCCGGACTGCTGCTGGTCGCCAAGGCGGACGGCACTGTGCCGGGCTACGACCCGCACGGCGTGACGGCCCACGACACGGCCGCGCCGGGCAAGACCGCTCCGGGCGTCGCGGCTCCCGGCAAGACCGATTCGGGCGAAACCGCTCCCGGCAGGACGGCGAAGGAGTCGGCTGCCCACGACCCGGCGGTGCACGGGTCCTGACGCAGTCAGGTCTCCGACACCGCTCCGGCTGCTCCGGCCGCTCCGGTGGCGAGGCGCAGCTGTTCCTCCTCGACGATGCGTCGGGCCAGAGCCCCGTCCGACACATCCACGGCGTCCGGCGTCGTCTCGGCGACATCGCTGCGCCGTGCGTACAGGTCGAACAGCCGCTCCTTGCGGGCCAGGATGTCCAGCATCCGCTCGTCGACGCTGTCGGCCGCGAGGAGCCGGTGCACCTGGACGGTCCGTATCTGACCCATCCGATGGGCGCGGGCCACGGCCTGGTGCTCCATCGTCGGCTTGATCTGCGGTTCGCAGATGATGACGACGGAGGCGGCCTGCATGTTCAGTCCGACACCGCCCGCCTGGATCTGGCTCAGCAGAACGGCATGGCCCTCGACGGCACCGAACTCGTCGATCATCTCCTGGCGCCGGGCAGCCGGGAGACTACCCGAGAGCGGCCCGAACACCCCCGCTCCCAGGGCTTGTCCGACCGTGAGGAGCACTTCGCGGAAGTACGAGAACACGACGACCTTGAGGCCGTTGTCCGCAGCCTCTGCGACAAGCTCGCGCAGCCGGTTCAGTTTCGCGGACGTGGCGGGCCGGGCGTAGGCGGCGCGGCGCATCCGCATGAACTGCCCGGCGCCCACCGCCTCGCGGTAGGCATCGAGATCGTCCTCGCTGAACTCCTCCCATTCGTCGACCTGCACCAGCGCCGGGAGTTCGGTCAGCACATCCTCCTGATTGCGCCGCAGATAGGCCGGGGCGACGGCCCTGCGGAACGCGTGCGAACCGGCGGCTCCATGGGTGGTGTGGATCGAGGGCGCCAGTTCGGGCTGGAGATGGCGGACGAGGCTGCGGAACTCCTCGACCCGGTTCTCCATCGGCGTACCGGTCAGGAACAGGACTCGCTCGGTACGTTGCGTCCAGCCGGACACCGCCCGGGAGCGGCGGGTCTCGGGGTTCTTGACGTAGTGTGCCTCGTCGACGACCAGCATGCCGGGCCTCATGCCGCAGTCCCGGGCGGCCGGCAGGGTGTGCAGGGCATCGAACGTGGTGAGGGCGACCCCGCCGCTCTCACGCCACTCGGTGAAGGCCCCCTGTCGTTCGGGGCCGTGCACCGGCAGCGCGCGCAGGGTGGAGCGGGAACGGACCTCGCGCGCCCAGCTGATGAGCACGCTCGCCGGGCAGACCACCAGAAAGTGTGTCTCGCCCCGCGCCGAGAGGTGCGCGAGCGCGGCAATGGCCTGGACGGTCTTACCGAGACCCATCTCGTCGCCGAGGATCACCCGTTTCTGCGCCAGCGCGAACCGGGCACCGAACGACTGGTAGCCGCGCAGGGAGACGCGCAGATGGGCGTCGTCCAGCCGCAGACCGCGCACCCGGTCGGCGATCTTGGACGGGAGGAACCCCTCGGCCGCGTCCCGGTCCGGGCCGGTGCCCGACATCTCGGCGAGCAGGCTGTAGTACTCGGCGGACCGCAGCTCGAAATCGACCCACGCCGCGACGTCCGACTCCGCGTCCCGCAGCAGATCGACCGACACCTGTCCGAACAGCAGAAGAAGCCCGCGCGCGGCCGCTTCGGCGACGGCGGCCCGTACCGAGGTCACGGCTTCCAGCGCCTGGGCGCGGGCCCGGCGCCGGGTGAACAGCATGCGCATCCGCCCCCGCGCGGGTCCCGCCGTGGCCAACAAGGGATCGAGGTGTCCGACGAGCCGGCCCGCCGCATCCACGGCCCGGCGGACGTCGGGACCGGCCTCGACCAGCCGGTGCAAGGCGGTGACCAGTGCGGTCGTGGAGTCGTCCGGGGTGTCCACGTCTATCCGGACCGCGACGGTGTCCCGTACCGCGTGGGCGATCTGCCCGGCCGCGGCCAGCGCCTGGTCGGCGGTCTGCGCACCGACCCCGGGGATCTGGCGGAGCTCGTAACGGTTTGCTTCATGGACCTGGCCGACGGTCGTGAAGCCGGCCTGCTCGATCGCGCCGAGCCGCAGTCTGCCCTCGGTGACGTCCTTGAGCCTGGTGACCGGGATGGCCGACAGTTCGCGACGGACGAGGGAATCGAGCAGCGGAGTCAGCGTCGTGTGCACGGCATCGACGGCGCGGGCGTGATCGGCCAGCAGCGCGCGTGCCGTGTCCAGCAGCTGCTCGGCCTGCGCCATCAGCTCCCGGGCGGCCCTTCCCGTGGGCGCCCCGGCCTCCGTCGGTCCGGCCTCTGTCATGTACGTTCCTCTGTCCGCGCAGCCCGGCTGCCGTCCTGCCCGGTACCTGCCCCGAGCGATTCATATCGTGCCACGCGGCGCCGACAGTGCCTTCGGCTCAGAACGATCGGTTCGCATTCCCGGCGCCGCCGGAGCGAAGGGCACCTACGCGGCATGATTCTTCCTCGCGGTCACAGGGGAGACCGGGCATGGAATGGGCCCGCCCGGTGCCTCGGCCGCGGGCTGCGGTTGTCCGTGCCCGGTGCAAGACTCGGAACGTCAGGAAGGACCCCTGCCACCGCAAGAACGGGTTTCATCGAAGGAGCTCGCCATGCTCACCACCCGTTTTGTCAACGGAGCGCCCAACTGGATCGATCTGGGCACGCCCGACCTCGACGGGGCCATCGCGTTCTACACCGGTCTCTTCGGCTGGGAGTATCTGGCCGGAGGCCCGGAGACCGGCGGCTACGGCATGTTCATGCTGGACGGGAAGACGGTCGGGGGCGTGATGGTGGTCACCGAGGAGCAGGCGAAGCCGTCCTGGTCGGTGTACTTCCGGTCGTCGGACGCCGACGCCACGGCGAAGGCGGTCGAGCAGGCCGGCGGCAGTGTGCCGTTCGCCCCGACGGATGTCCTGGACTTCGGCAGGATGGCCGGCTTCAAGGACCGGGCGGGCGCGTTCTTCGGTATCTGGGAGCCGAGGGAGAATCCGGGCCTCGGTGCCGTGAGTGTCGCGGGCTCGCTGTGCTGGGCCGAGCTGTACACCCCGGACGTCCCGGCGGCCGCCGCGTTCTACGGCACCGTGTTCGGATGGGAGACCGCGCAGACACCGTTCCCGGGAGGCGGGGGGTCCTATACGGTGATCCGGACCAAGGGCGGCGGCGAGGACGCGAGCTTCGGTGGTCTGGTGCCCCTCAACGCCGTTGCGACACAAGCGGTCGCCGGACCGCACTGGCTGCCCTACTTCGAGGTCGACGACTGCGACGCCGCCGTCGCGGACGTGGAGCGGCTGGGCGGCAAACTGACGCTGGAGCCGATGGAGATGGAGGGCGTGGGCAAGTTTGCCGACGTCGCCGATCCTGACGGGGCGGAATTCGCCCTGATCAAGACCGCGCAGGCACCGGAAGGCTGACCGGAAGCCATCGGCGCGCCGTATTGATGCGGCGTTGATCAGTCGTTTATCGCGACCGGGCACTGTGGGCTCCATGCTGATCAACACCGCGGCCGACCCCGCGCTCGCCTGGCAGGAGACAGCGCTGTGCGCGCAGGCGGGGCCCGAGTTCTTCTTTCCTGCCCCCGGCAGCTCCACGCGTGAGGCCAAGCAGCTCTGCAACGCCTGCGAGGGGCGCGAGGCCTGCCTGGAGTACGCCCTCGCCAACGACGAGCGGTTCGGCGTATGGGGCGGCCTCTCCGAGAAGGAGCGGGACCGGCTGCGCAGAACCAATCGCAAACTGGCCTGAACTCGTCCTGCCCGCACAACAATCCGGCCTGCCCGGGCAACGGCGGCACCCGCACATGCAGGCCGGAGTTCCCGCGGCTGGACGGGCCGTGTCGGGCTGGGGCGATGCGAGAGGCGTCGAGCACTACGCGCAGTACCTGCACGGAACGATGTGAGCCCGGCGCCCGGCCCGCGGACTGACCGGCCCTGATCCGCCGGACCGGCCCTGGGCCGCCGGACAGGGGTGCGGAGCAGTGGCCCGGCCGGCGGCCGACGACCGTCGTGCGGGCAGTCAGGCCACGGCGCGCGCTGCCATCCGTGCCTTCCGGGCCGCCAGCTTCTCGTCGAACTTCGACGCCTCGCCGTCCAGGCCGCCCATGAACATGCCCAGCTCCTCCTGCGCCTTCAGGCCGTCGGGGCTCAGGCCGCCGATGTCGAGGACCTTCAGATAGCGCAGCACGGGCTGGATCACGTCGTCGTGGTGGATGCGCATGTTGTAGATCTCGCCGATCGCCATCTGCGCGGCGGCCCGCTCGAAGCCCGGCATGCCGTGACCGGGCATCCGGAAGTTGACGACGACATCGCGCACGGCCTGCATCGTCAGGTCCGGGGCGAGCTCGAAGGCCGCACCGAGGAGGTTGCGGTAGAAGACCATGTGCAGGTTCTCGTCGGTCGCGATCCGCGCCAGCATGCGGTCGCAGACGGGGTCGCCCGACTGGCGGCCGGTGTTGCGGTGCGAGACACGGGTGGCCAGCTCCTGGAAGGCGACGTACGCCACGGAGTGCAGCATCGAGTGGCGGTTGTCGGACTCGAAGCCCTCCGCCATGTGCGCCATCCGGAACCGCTCCAGCTTGTCCGGGTCGACGGCGCGCGAGGTGAGCAGGTAGTCGCGCATCACGATGCCGTGCCGGCCCTCCTCCGCGGTCCAGCGGTGCACCCAGGTCCCCCAGGCGCCGTCACGGCCGAAGAGTGAGGCGATCTCGTGGTGGTAGCTGGGGAGGTTGTCCTCGGTCAGCAGATTCACGACCAGCGCGACCTTGCCGATGTCGGTGACCTTGGACTGATCGGCCTGCCATGCCTCACCGTCCTCGAAGACGCCGGGGAAGTTCCGTCCGTCGGAGAACGGCACGTACTCGTGGGGCATCCAGTCCTTGGCGACCTTGAGATGGCGGTTGAGCTCCTTCTCCACCACCTCTTCCAAGGCGTACAGCAGCTGGGCGTCGGTCCACGCCTTCGGGCTGCCGAGGTGGGGAGCGGTGATCGTCACGGGGACTCCTGGAGACGGGAGAATTACCTACGGATACGTAGGTTACGAGACCGTAGGTTAAAGCGGCACCAAGGCCATCGCCAAGCCCGGCCCCTCAATGTCCGATTACGTAACGTTATGTGTGCAGGTCGTGGGGGGCGTGGCGGCCGACAGTCCGCTCGGCCGTCAGCCGTTCCAAACTCCGTCATATCCACTAATACGGCGCTGTGTCGGTCTTTGATGGGGTCGAAGGCGATTGACGACTTGCCCGCCCCGGACACTCCGGTGAAGCCGGTGATCCGCCCTTTCGGGGCAGTGAAGGAGACCTCACGCAGATTGTTCGCGCGCGCCCGGGTGATGACGATGCTCCGGTCCGTGTTCCGATCCATGCGGTCGAAGTCGACCGCGATACCGGACAGCTTCTGTCTGCATTCTTCGGACGGTCTGGATCTTTTCCGGGGCCGGGCCGGCCCCCGCGGGCGAATCGCTCAGAGCTGTCGGCGTACTCGGAGCGGACGCGTACGGGGGCACGGTGCACGGTTGGGCCGGACTGTCAGAGCAGATGGTCTGCCGCGCCGGACTTCACCGCGGAGATCAGCGCTCGCAGCGCCTCCATGGAGTCGCTGACGTAGGCGGCGGTGTCCGTGGTGGAGCCGATGTACGCCCTGCCCTGGTCATCCAGTCCGAATCGGAAGCAGTTGGCGCCCTCGCTGCAGAAGGCGTCGTCCCAGCGGATGTCGACGGTCATGGTCTTTCTCCTCAGAGGTCCTGGGCTATGGATCGGATGAAGTCGCGCGATTCCTCGACCGGCATCGCGAGCGTGCGAAGATGCCCCAACAGGCCACGGTAGCGGCGCAGTTGCATGTCGGAGTCCAGCAATATCGAACCGTGCGAGGAATCGAGCTGAACGGTGTCGAGCTGAGGTGCCGCAGCGCCCGCATAGGTGAACGACTGTCCGGCGCCCGGGAAACCGCCGGCGGCGAACGGGATCACCCGGACCGTGATCCGGTCCCGCTCGGACTGGTCGACGATGTGCTCCAGCTGCGCCCTGGCCACCTTGGGGCCGCCGAACTGCATGCGCAGGGCCGCCTCGTGGATCACCGACTCGTACAGCGGTGGCCGGTCCCGGTTCAACACCTCCTGGCGGCGCAGTCGCAGGCAGAGCCGGGCCACCAGATCGGGCCCCGGCAGCTGCGGATCGGCGGTCTCGAAAACCGCCCGCGCATGCTCCTGGGTCTGCAGCAGCCCGGGGATGTGCGTGGTGGTCGCGGTGATCAACTCCAATGCGTGATTCTCCAGTTCGGCGATGTCGAGCAGTCCCGGCAGCAGCAGTCCGCGATACTCCTCCCACCAACCCCCGGCCCGCTCCTGGGCCATCTCGGCCAGCAGATCGACCAGGTCGGTGTCCGGGCAGCCGTAGTTACAGGCCAGGGTGCGGACCCGCTCGGCGCTGATGCCGAACCGGCCCGATTCGATGTTCGGGATGCGGGTGCGGTCGACGCCCAGCAGCGCAGCGGCCTGCTGCGCCGTCATTCCCGACTGCTTGCGCAGCTTGCGCAGTTCGTGTCCGAGGCGTTGCTGTCTGGCGGTCGGGGCGCTTCTGGGCGGCACGGCAAATGTCCTTCCGAGGGCGGAGGTTGAATGAAATGACCGGAACCGCACAAGTAGTAGCACTGTGCTCCAGCGTGCGCTACGGTCGGTAGTGCAAGTCTCACACGGGGCGACCGCGCCTTTGTGTGATCGTTAATATGATTACCGGAAATGTGAGCATCTTGATAAAGGGCGCACTGCGTTGTCTCCCGGCTCTCGCACCAGCCGGACCCCACCCGCCGGTGGTGGACAACCTCAGCTACTCGTTCGCACTGCCCGGTGGCGCCTTCTGCGCCGGCCTCGCACGCGGCGCCGTCGGTGAACTCATCACCCGGCACGGCCTCGCAGAACTCCGTGAAACTGCCGTACTCGCCGCCTCCGAACTGGTCGCGGCTGCCTACCGGTTCACCCCGGACCGGGAAATGCTGCTGCGGGTCCACTGGCAGTTCGATGCGCTGCGCATCACCCTCTACGATCAGCACCCGTCCCATGGCTCGGCCGAGAAGTCCGAGCAATGCCGCGAACGCCGCAGCGAGAGCATGTGGCTGCTGGCAGCCGCGGTCGATTCGAGCGGCGGGGACTGGGGGCTGGCCCCCGCGCTGACCCCGTCCGGCGGCTGCAAGGCCTGGGCCTTACTTCACCCGTGACCCCAGCGTGTCCGGTACGCCAGGATCCATGAGGTGAGATGGGGGGCCCGGATCTTCGGGTGAACAACTGGTTCGACAGCGATCGGCAGCACGGCGATGTGGCGACCGCGGTCTGCGTCAACGTGATCCTGGTCAGCTTGTCCTGGCGGCGAAGGGGCCGTCACCGCCGAACGCGAGCCGCGCGAAGTTCTCGGCGATGCGGCGGTGTCCTGCGGGATCAGGGTGGACCTCGTCGGGCAGCGGGAGTTCGGCATAGTCCGTCTCGCCGTAAAGGCCACGGCCGTCGAGGTAGTGCAGGTTCGGGTCGTCAGCCGCCCGCTGTTCGACGATCCGGGCGAGTTCGTCGCGGATGACATTGAGCGTCAGGCGCCCGGCAGCGCGTTCGGCCGGATCGCCCGTGGCCTTGAACCGCAAGGTTCCGCCGTCGAATTCGGGCGCGAGGGGGCCGGGGGTGTCCTCCTGGACCGGGCACAGAATGGGGGACACGACCAGCAGCGGCGTCGTCGGATGCCCCTCGCGGATGGTGTCGAGGAAGCCGTGGACCGCAGGGGCTAAGGCGCGCAGGCGCATTGCGTCGGTGTTGACGACATTGATGCCGATCTTGAGGCTGATCAGGTCCGCCGGGGTGTCCCGCATCGCACGGGCAGTGAACGGGTCGAGCAGCGCGCTGCCGCCGAACCCCAGGTTGATCAGCTCCACTTCGCCCTGGGCGGCAGCCAGGGCGGGCCAGATGGCGGTCGGGTGGGCGGCGTTCGAGCCGTGGCTGATGGAACTGCCGTGGTGCAGCCACACCCTGCGCCCGCTGTCCGGCCCGGGCTCGATGGGGGCGTCGGTGCGCAGGGCGATCAGCTCGGTGGTCTCCGTATGCGGGAGCCAGATCTCGACATCCTTGTCACGCGCCGGCAGATCGGTGAACCGAGCGGTGCCGGCAGGCCCCTGCGACAGCTCGGAGCACTGGGTGACCATGTCGGTAATCGTGCGGACGTTTCCGCCGGCCACCGTGGCCTGGGCCGCGAGACGGCCGTCGACCAGCAGGTCGTACAGGCCGTCGGCCGGGGCCGGGAAACCTCGGTAGACCCGCTTGGTCGGCAACGTGTCCAGTCCGATGGTGGTGGCCCGGGTGCGGAAGACCAACCGCACGCCGGAGGGCTGCGCCTCGGCCACGGCCAGTTGGTTGTCAGGGATCTGCTGGCGAGCCCGGGCCGGCAGCCGATGCGGCAACAGACCGTGCGCGGTCGCTTCCACGTCCAGGTGACCGCGCAGCATATCCGCGGTGACAGGTGTGGTGATCGTGTAATGCCTGGTGTTCATTGCCTCAGCCTCAGTATCGGAAATGTTCAGCGGTGCGTGGCGGAGCGGACCGCCTCCGGCGGTGCGGGGGACTGCTGCCGCGCCGTTCCGCCGGATGCGCGGTCAGCAGGCCCCGCCGAGCAGATCGGTCAGGCTTCGGTCGAGATCCAGAAACCGGTGCTCGTCGCCGGCAGGCACCAGTTCCTGCGCCCGCTCGAGAAAGCGGCGCAGCTCCGCAGTGCGGACGTGCACCATCGCGATTCCCTCGGTGGCATGAAACTCCAGGACCGTGCGGTCGTATCCGAACGGCCTGATGCGCACGTCACCGACGCCTGCGGCTTGGTCCATTCCCGCCATGAGCAGCTCACGGGAGAACTCCCAGGACACATCGGTGCCCTCCAGAGTCGCCGTCGCAGGGAACGCCATGCGTACCGCGAACGGGTCCCTCCGGTCGTACTGCAGGGTGGCGGGAAGGGTTTCCATCCGCGGCGCGGATGCGACCATGCGGGCCTGCACGGATTGCTCGATAACGGTGGACAAGACCTGCTCCCTTTCTCGGCCAGATGAACGGTTCCCGGCAGTGATGGAGACGCCGGAACTCCCTCATCCGTGCACCCGAAGGTGACGTGAGTTGAATCACCGCACGTCGTCACCGCACGTCGTCGCGCCGATCGCGTGCCCACTTCCGACCGGTGCCCCTGGACGGAGCACAGCTCGTGGGCTAGCTTCCAGCGCCATGAGGGCCAAGGGGAAGACGAGACGACTGATGTCATGGGGGCTCTGTGCGGCGGCGCTGACCGCAACACTGGCCACACCGGCAGCCGCGGCAACACAGGGGGAGCCGCACCGGCCCGGCGAACGGCCGGCCTGGACGCTCACCGAGACAGGGACCGACGCCCGTTTCCGCGGCCTCGCCGCAGTCAGCCGTCGCACCGCCTGGGTTGCGGGCTCGAAGGGCACGGTGCTGCGCACCTTGGACGGCGGCCGTCACTGGCGCGATGTGTCACCGCCCGGTGCGGCTCAGGAGGCGCTGGAGTTCCGTGACATCGAGGCATTCGACGCCCGGCGCGCGGTGGCACTGGCCATCGGGGAGGGCGAGGCCTCCAGGGTGTTCCGTACGGACGACGGGGGAGCGACCTGGACGGAGTCGTTCCGTAACACCGATGCCCGCGCCTTCTACGACTGCCTCACCTTCTTCGACAGCCGGCACGGACTTGCGATGAGCGATCCCGTCGACGGGAAGTACCGCATCCTGTCGACCGCTGACGGCGGCCGGAGCTGGCGGGTGCTGCCCAGTGCGGGCATGCCGGATGCCCAGGCCGGTGAGGCGGGGTTCGCCGCCAGCGGTCAGTGCCTGGTCGCATCGGGCCCGAAGGACGTCTGGCTGGCGACCGGGGGCGCCGCCACCGCACGGGTGCTGCACTCCGCCGACCGCGGGATGACCTGGAGCGCCACCGAATCCACGATCCCGGCCGGCGACCCGGCACGCGGCGTCTTCGGCCTGGCCTTCCGCGACCGCCACCACGGCATCGCGGTCGGCGGTGACTACCGGGCCGGCCGGCCGTCGCCGAACGCCGCGGCGGTGACGGGCGACGCCGGCCGCAGCTGGCAGCAGTCCGCCGCCCCGCCGGCCGCCTACCGCTCGGGCGTCGCCTGGCTCCCGCACAGCAGGTCGGGTGCGCTGGCGGTCGGCCCGACCGGCACGGACCTCACCGTGGACGGCGGCCGCACCTGGCGCACGGTCGACACCGGGTCGTACGACACGGTCGACTGCACACCGGACGGCGGCTGCTGGGCCGCGGGCGAGAGCGGACGAGTGGCGCGCACGGGATACTGAAGGGTGGCGGTACCCGGGTGGCGGATGCCGCTACCCGGGCAACTGCTGCCGGTACGGGGCGAGTTCGTCCGAGGTCTTCGTCGCGATGAACTCCGTGATCCGGTACGCGCACACGCCCTGTGCGACGAACGGATCCTCCGCCGTGATCTTCTCGATCTGCGCCCGGTCGTCCCCGACGGCCAGGATCACCCCGCCGTCGCGCGGGTTCTTGCGGCCCGACGCGATGAATACCCCGGCCTCATATTGCGTGTCCAGCCAGGCGACATGGTCCTGCAGAGTTGCGTCGATGCGCTCGACGGGTGCGGTGTAGGTCAACTCGAGTACGAACATGATCTCCAGCCTATGGGACGAGGGCGTGCCGACCCTGGGCCATGTCTGCGAAGTCCTGCCTCACCCGCCGCCGAACCGGCCGCCGTGCCCGTTGCTCAAGGCAGCCACCGTCTTGCCGGTCGGTCTTAGACCGACCGGCAAATGGGGGGCGGCGTCGCGGGGCTGGGTGCGCACATCTGCCGCGTTGTCGTCAATCACCATGGCTCCTTCCCCAAGCTCTCGGCTGCGCTCGAGCAGGGGAGACCCCATCTGCCTCAATCCTCCGCCTCGCAGCTGCACGCACCCAGCCCCGCTTCTTCTCCCACCCCCCATTTGCCGGTCGGTCTTAAACTCGACGGCACTATGACAACGCTCCCGATGCCCGCCGACGAGGCCGAAGCCCGAGCCGTTCAGGACGCTCTGCGATCCCGGGTGGTGCTCGACGAACCCGGCCCGCCGCCCGGCACCGGCCGGGTCACGGGGGTGGACGTCGCCTACGACGACGAGCGCGATGTCGTCGTGGCCGCAGCGGTCGTACTCGACGAGGCGACGCTCGACGTGGTCGCCGAGGCCACCGCCGTCGGCAGGGTCACCTTCCCGTACATCCCCGGACTCCTCGCCTTCCGGGAGATCCCGACCGTGCTGGCCGCGCTGGAATCCCTGCCGGCCGACCCCGGACTCGTGATCTGTGACGGATACGGCCTGGCGCACCCGCGCCGCTTCGGACTCGCCAGTCACCTCGGGGTACTCACCGGACTTCCGGTGATCGGCGTCGCCAAGAATCCGTTCACCTTCTCGTACGAGCAACCGGGCCCCTGCCGGGGCGACTGGTCGCCACTGCTCGACGGCGATGAGGAGGTGGGCCGGGCGCTGCGCACCCAGGACGGCGTCAAGCCGGTCTTCGTCTCCGTCGGCCACCGGACCGGCCTGGACAACGCCTGCGCCCACACCCTGCTGCTGGCCCGCGACTTCCGTCAGCCGGAGACCACCCGCAGGGCCGACGCGCTCTGCCGTCAGGCCTTGCGGGAAGCGACCGCCTGAGTATCTGAGTATGTGTGCGGATAACGCCCGCTGATCACGACGGGCAGACTGGTACGCATGACCGAACATCGAACGTCCGCGCGACCAGGAACCGTCTATCTCGCCCAGCGCCGGGTCGCGGTGGGGATGACTCTCGGCATTCTCGCGGGAGCGGTCTGGGCCGTCTCGATGATCTGCACGCTGGTGGCCTGGGCGCTCTGAAGGGGCGCGGTGGACGGGGCCTTCGGCTCCGGGACTGCCGCTAACGCCGAGACCTTCCAGGCAGCAAGGGCGCCGGCGTCACCGCCCTGGGCCTTCACCGCCGCCGTGACGCGAACCCAGATCAGCAGAAGTAGGACAGGTGTCCGGCCACCCGGCCCGGGGCGGCCGGACATCGGCATGCCGACCCCGCCGCGCCCGGGTGCCGGTCCGCTCAGTGAGCCGGCGCGACCCTGAAACGCAGCCCGGCTGCACGCAGCCGCTCCAGCAGTGAGTCACCCATCGCGACGGCCGTGGTGAACTGCCCCGATGTCGACGGACGCTCGTCCGGAGTGAGACAGAGCGCGGACCGGGCGAGCAACTTCGCCGTTTCGCCGTAGCCCGGGTCGCCGCCCGGCACCTCGGCGAGGAGCCGGTCCCCGACACCTTCGCCGACGTAGCGCGAGTGCCCCCCGCAGGGGCCGGTGTCGATGTAGCAGGCAGATGTTGGCGGAGGGGATTCGTGGCGGTGTGCAGGCGGGCGGCGCTCGTGGGGGAGGATCCAGGAGAAAGAACTAAGCGCTTGCTCGGCCGAAAGGGTTGTGCGGAGCGTGGAGCATTCTTAGCATCATCGCTGTTACATCAGTTGTGTCACACCGCTGGGGGTTTGATGGCAACGACAGAGCACGGCCCGCTGGAGGGTGTGCGCGTGGTCGAGCTGGCGGGCATCGGCCCCGGCCCGTTCGCCGCGATGCTGCTGGCCGACCTCGGCGCCGACGTCGTCAGGGTCGACCGGCCCGGCGGCGCGGGGCTCGGCATCGATCCCGCGTACGACCTCACCAACCGCAACAAACGCTCGGTGCTCGTCGACCTCAAGGCCGAGGACGGACCCGCCAAGGTGCTCGATCTGGTCGAGCGAGCAGACATCCTGATCGAGGGCTACCGGCCGGGCGTCGCCGAACGACTCGGCGTCGGGCCGGACGCCGCGCTGGCCCGCAATCCGCAGCTCGTCTACGGGCGGATGACTGGCTGGGGCCAGGAAGGGCCGCTCGCCGAACGAGCCGGGCACGACATCGCCTACATCGCCCTCACCGGCACCCTCTCCGTGATCGGCAAGCCCGGTGAGCCTCCCGCCGTCCCAGCCAATCTGGTCGGCGACTACGCGGGCGGCTCGCTCTATCTCGTCGTCGGTGTCCTCGCTGCCCTGCAGCACGCCCGCACCCCCGGCGGCCGGGGCCAAGTCGTGGACGCGGCGATCGTCGACGGCGCCGCCCATCTCGCCACGATGATCCACGGCATGCTGGCGGCCGGTGGCTGGCAGGACCGGCGGGGCTCCAACCTCCTGGACGGCGGCTGCCCGTTCTACGGTTCGTACGAGACCGCCGACGGCCAGTACATGGCGGTCGGCCCGTTGGAGCAGCGGTTCTACGACGAGTTCAGCAAGCTCCTCGGCATCGAGGACGAGGCCCCGGACCGGGGGGACATCGCCCGGTGGGAGGAGCTGCGCGCAGTCGTCGCCGACCGGTTCAGGACCCGTACGCGCGCGGAGTGGACCGAGGTGTTCGAGGGCACGGACGCCTGCGTCGCCCCCGTCCTCTCGCTCCGTGAGGCGCCCCGCCATCCGCACATCGCCGCCCGCTCCACCTTCGTCGAGCACGGCGGACTCACCCAGCCCGCCCCCGCACCCCGTTTCTCCGTCACCCCCCTGTCCGTGCGCAACGGGCCCGCGCGGCCCGGCGCGGACACCGAGGCCGTCGCCGCCGACTGGGACGTACCCAGCATCACGAGGAACCGGAAGGACACCACCGACTGATGGACTCCCGTCGGCCCCGGACCGGACCGGCATCCACGACGGCACGACCGAGATCATGAAGGAGATCATCGGTCGCTCGCTGCTCGCCTGACCCCTGACGCACAACCACCCTCGAAAGGCTGCTGTCTTGAGTACCGAAGCGTTTGTCTACGACGCGATCCGCACCCCTCGCGGGCGCGGCAAGGCCAATGGCGCCCTGCACGGCACCAAGCCGATCGACCTCGTCGTGGGCCTCATCCACGAAATCCGCAGCCGCTTCCCCGGCCTGGACCCGGCGGCCATCGACGACATCGTCCTCGGTGTGGTCAGCCCGCTCGGCGACCAGGGATCCGACATCGCCCGGATCGCCGCCATCGCGGCCGGCCTCCCGGACTCCGTCGCAGGCGTCCAGGAGAACCGCTTCTGTGCCTCGGGTCTGGAGGCCGTCAACCTGGCTGCGGCCAAGGTCCGTTCGGGCTGGGAGGACCTCATCCTTGCAGGGGGTGTCGAGTCGATGTCCCGTGTCCCGATGGGCTCCGACGGCGGTGCCTGGGCGATGGACCCGATGACCAACTTCGAGACCGGTTTCGCCCCGCAGGGCGTCGGCGCCGACCTCATCGCCACCATTGAAGGCTTCTCCCGCCGTGACGTCGACGAGTTCGCCGCTCTCTCCCAGGAGCGCGCCGCCGAAGCGTGGAAGGACGGTCGTTTCGCACGCTCCGTCGTCCCCGTCAAGGACCGCAACGGCCTCGTCGTCCTCGACCACGACGAGCACATGCGGCCCGGCACCACCCCCGACTCGCTCGCCGCGCTCAAGCCGTCGTTCGCCGCGATCGGTGAGATGGGCGGCTTCGACGCGGTGGCGCTGCAGAAGTACCACTGGGTCGAGAAGATCGACCACGTGCACCACGCGGGCAACTCCTCCGGCATCGTCGACGGCGCCGCGCTCGTCGCGATCGGCAACCAGGAAATCGGTGAGCGGTACGGACTCACGCCGCGCGCCCGCATCGTCTCCGCCGCCGTCTCCGGCTCCGAGCCCACCATCATGCTGACCGGCCCCGCGCCCGCCACACGCAAGGCCCTTGCCAAGGCCGGACTCACCATCGACGACATCGACCTCGTCGAGATCAACGAGGCGTTCGCCGGCGTCGTGCTGCGCTTCGCCAGGGACATGGGGCTCTCCCTCGACAAGATCAACGTCAACGGCGGCGCGATCGCGCTCGGCCACCCGCTCGGCGCCACCGGCGCGATGATCCTGGGCACGCTCATCGACGAACTGGAACGGCGCGAGAAGCGGTACGGCCTCGCCACCCTCTGCGTCGGCGGCGGCATGGGCATCGCCACCGTCATCGAGCGTCTCTGACCGTCCCCGGCCACCCCTGCTTACGGAGAAGAAAAGCAATGACCGAGAGCACGACCATCCGCTGGGAACAGGACGAGACCGGCGTCGTCACCCTGGTACTCGACGACCCGAACCAGTCCGCCAACACGATGAACCAGGCCTTCAAGCACTCCATCGCGGCCATCGCCGACCGCGCCGAGGCCGAGAAGGACTCCATCCGCGGCATCATCTACACCTCTGCCAAGAAGACCTTCTTCGCGGGCGGCGACCTCAAGGACATGATCAAGGTCGGTCCGGAGAACGCCCAGGACGCCTTCGACGTCGGCACCGCCATCAAGAGCTCGCTGCGCCGCATCGAGACCCTTGGCATTCCCGTCGTCGCCGCCATCAACGGCGCGGCGCTCGGCGGTGGTTACGAGATCGCGCTCGCCTCCCACCACCGCATCGCCCTCGACGCACCCGGCTCCCGCATCGGCCTGCCCGAGGTCACCCTCGGCCTGCTGCCCGCGGGCGGCGGCGTCACCCGCACCGTACGCCTCATGGGTATTGCCGACGCGCTGCTGAAGGTCCTCCTCCAGGGCACCCAGTACACCCCGCAGCGCGCCCTGGAGAACGGCCTGGTCCACGAGGTCGCCGCCACCCGTGAGGAGATGCTCGACAAGGCCCGCGCCTTCATCGACACCCACCCCGAATCCCAGCAGCCCTGGGACGTCAAGGGTTACAGGATCCCCGGCGGCACCCCGTCCAACCCGAAGTTCGCCGCTAATCTGCCCGCCTTCCCGGCCAACCTGAAGAAGCAGATCGCGGGCGCCCCGATGCCCGCACCCCGCAACATCCTGGCCGCCGCCGTCGAGGGCTCGCAGGTCGACTTCGAGACCGCGCTGACCATCGAGGCCCGCTACTTCACCGAGCTGGTCACCGGCCAGGTCTCGAAGAACATGATCCAGGCGTTCTTCTTCGACCTCCAGGCCGTCAACTCCGGCGCCAGCCGCCCCAAAGGCATCGAGGAGCGCCAGGTCCGCAAGGTCGCCGTCCTCGGCGCCGGGATGATGGGCGCGGGCATCGCGTACTCCTGCGCCCGCGCGGGCATCGACGTCGTCCTCAAGGACGTCTCCGCGGAGGCCGCCGTCAAGGGCAAGGCGTACAGCGAGAAGCTCCTCGACAAGGCGCTCTCCCGCGGCCGTACCACCGAGGCCAAGCGCGACGAGCTGCTGGCCCGCATCACCCCGACCGGCGACCCGGCCGATCTGGCCGGCTGCGACGCCGTCATCGAGGCCGTCTTCGAGGACACCGCGCTCAAGCACAAGGTGTTCCAGGAGATCCAGGACATCATCGAGCCGGATGCCCTGCTCTGCTCCAACACATCGACCCTGCCCATCACCGTCCTCGCCGAGGGCGTCTCGCGCCCCGCAGACTTCATCGGGCTGCACTTCTTCTCGCCCGTGGACAAGATGCCGCTGGTCGAGATCATCAAGGGCGAGCGGACCGGCGACGAGGCCCTCGCCCGCGCGTTCGACCTGGTCCGCCGGATCAAGAAGACGCCGATCGTCGTCAACGACTCACGCGGCTTCTTCACTTCGCGGGTCATCGGCCAGTTCATCAACGAGGGGGTCGCCATGGTCGGCGAGGGCGTCGAGCCCGCGTCGGTCGAACAGGCCGCGGCACAGTCCGGCTACCCGGCCAAGGTGCTGTCCCTGATGGACGAGCTGACCCTCACCCTGCCCCGCAAGATCCGCAACGAGACCAGGCGGGCCGTCGAGGAGGCCGGCGGCACCTGGGCCGGCCACCCGGCGGACGCGGTCATCGACCGGATGGTCGACGAGTTCGACCGTCCGGGACGCAGCGGCGGCGCGGGCTTCTACGAGTACGACGAGGCCGGCAAGCGCACCCGCCTCTGGCCCGGTCTGCGAGAGCATTTCGGGGGCTTGGGGGGTCGTCCCCCGGGTGAGCGCAGCACGAATCCCGACACCGGCATCCCCTTCATCGACATGAAGGAGCGGATGCTGTTCTCCGAGGCACTGGACAGCGTCCGCTGCCTGGAGGAGAACGTCCTCATTTCCGTCGCCGACGCCAACATCGGCTCCATCATGGGCATCGGCTTCCCGCCGTGGACCGGCGGCGTACTCCAGTACATCAACGGATACGAGGGCGGCCTGCCCGGCTTCGTGGCACGCGCCCGGGAGCTCGCGGAGCGGTACGGCGACCGCTTCCTGCCGCCCGCGCTGCTCGTGGAGAAGGCCGAGAAGGGCGAGACCTTCCACGACTGACGACAGCCTCGCGGGCCGCGTTCACTCCTCCGTGAACGCGGCCCGCAGCTCTTCCTTCAACGACCGCTGGAACGCGGTCACCAGCGCCTGAAGCACCATCGGCTGCATATGAGCCGACAGCGACTTCATCGCCGCCACATGCTCCGGGTCCGACTCCCGCTCCCGGTACGGACCCCACACCTCGTCGCGGAACAGCCGGGTCAGCTCCCGCGCGGCGGACCGGGAGTGCTCCAGCAGAACCGTGCGCGCCGCCAGGATCGTCCCGTGCGCGATCGGCACGCCGAGCAGCTCGACCCCGAGCCGCAGCAGCCCCGGGTCCACCCGGTAGCTGCCGTCGGTCGGCTCCGCACACTCCAGCACCCCCATGGCTGCCAGCCGCGCCAGGTCCTGTTCGGTCAGCGCCCGGCCCGCACGCCGCTCCAGCTCCGCCCGCGTCGCATCCTCCGCCGAATCCGGCGCCCAGGACGCCACCAGCGCCCGGTGGATCGCCAGATCGTGTGCGCTCAGATCCGGCGGAAGCTGCTCCAGATAGCGTTCGATCGCGGCCAGCGTCATGCCCTGGTGCTGGAGCTCCTCGATGAGGGCGAGCCGGGAAAGATGCTCGTGCCCGTAGTGCCCGACGCGACGCGGTCCGATCACCGGAGGCGGCAGCAGACCCCGGGTGCTGTAGAAACGCACAGTGCGTACGGTGACACCGGCGCGCGCCGCCAGCTCGTCGACGGTGAGCGTCGGGTCCCCGGTCCCGGTCGACATGTCTGCTCCTTGCGTTCCGACCCAGCGGCGAACTGCTGTGTCTGCACCAATCAGGTTCAACAGTATTGCTGTCTCACCACTGTTGTGAAAGTGTCCGGCAGCATCCAAGTGCAGTCCCGCTCCGGTACGGACCCGCACGGTCCGGTCGATGGCGACAGGAGGCGGCGGCGTCTGCCTGGGCGGCGGCCCACGGCATCGACCCCCACGCTGCGCCGACGGGTGATCCGCGACAAGGACGGCGAGTTGATCGATGCGCTGTACGGGGAGGACGGCCGGGACTGACCTGGCCCGGGGCACTTGTCAGTGGTGGCTCCTACGCTGGTGTCATGTCGGAGATCACGTATGTACGGGGGGACGCCACCGCCCCACAGGGCCAGGGCGTCAGGCTGATCGCGCATGTCTGCAACGACCTGGGAGGCTGGGGCAAGGGCTTCGTCCTGGCCGTTTCGCGCCGCTGGCCCGAACCGGAGATGGCCTACCGCCGCTGGTACCGGGATCGCGCGGGCAACGACTTCGCCCTGGGCGCGGCGCAGTTCGTCCAGGTGGACCCACACCTCTGGGTGGCGAACATGGTGGGCCAGCGGGGGTTGCGCACGGGCAGCAAGGGAGTACCCGTGCGCTACGAGGCGATCGACACAGCATTGGCGGCTGTGGCCGACCGGGCCGTCGAACTCGGGGCTTCGGTCCATATGCCGCGGATCGGCTGCGGGCTGGCGGGCGGCAAGTGGTCACGGATCGAGCCGCTGATAGAGAAGCGGCTGCTGAGCCGGGGAATAGCGGTGACCGTGTACGACTACGACTAACGACCTGGGGGACGATAGGGAGTTGATCAGGTCGTAAGGAGTCAGTCGGGATACTTGTCCTGGTGCACTCCGAGAAGCAGGACGCCGCCGCGCCCCGGAAGGAAACCTCGGGCGCCACTTGCCGAGTGGCACCGGTGCGCGCTGACCGCTGCCTTCCCACCCCGAAGCGTCGAAACGGCTCGTCGCAGAATCCGACGGGCCGTCACGAAATTTTGAGGCCGGAGTCCCGAGCGGCGCCGACCGGACTCTTCCTGCTGCAGAGGTTGCCTGCATGCCGCCGCAACCTGCCACAAGGGGGACCGATGCCAACGCCGCGATTATCAGCGCGACGACCGGGCCTCGGCCCTCCGCGCGACCGCGCAAGTCAAGGGGTTCGTCTTCTCTTTCGCTCAACTCTCTTGAATTTTAAGAAATCTGACGGTCAATCGAATCGAAGGAGCCAAAGATACAAATACTGTTGACTTGTTTCATCAGTCGCGTCAAAACCGTCGAAGCGCCAGCGACAGGAAGGCACCCCAGGGGCCCGTGCGCACTTGCCCGGAAGCGATCGCATACTGGATCACACAAGGGTCGGGCACCGAGCCGCACGCCCCGCCGACCGTCGGGAGCACCGCATGAACACCGAAGCAGCCAGAGGCGGCACCCCCGCCCCGCCGCGGCCCGGCGGGGTGCTCTGGAGCCTCTCCGGCGACATCCGAGCCCTCCTCATGCTGCCCGCCGCCCTCACCCTCCAGGTCGCCCACCCGGCGGTCGGTGCGGGCGTCGACGAACACTCCGTCTTCCGTACGGACCCGTGGGGGCGCGGCGAGAGGTCACTGCGGTCGCTCCAGCTATGGGTGTACGGGGGTGAGGCGGCCGCCGAAGAAGGACGCAGGCTCCGCAAGCTGCACCGCACCATCCAGGGCACCGACACCCGGGGGCGCCGTTACCATGCGTTGTCCCCGGCGAACTATGCGTGGGTGCACGCCACGGGCTTCCCCGTCTACCAGCACGCCGCGCGCTATCTCGCCCGGCCGCTCACCGACGCGCAGGAACGGGCCCTGTACCGGGAGTGGCTCCAGGTGGGCAGGATTCTCGGCATTCACGACCGGGACATGCCGCAGACGATCGAGGAGTTCTGGCCGTACTTCCGAAAGGTGCTCGCCGACGAGATCGAGCTGACCGTCGTCGTCGAGGACCTGATCGCCACCGATCGCCCCGTACCGCCGCCGGACCGTGGGCCGCTGCTGGTCCGGCTGCTGCTGAAGGCACTGTGGCCGGTGCTGTTTCCGCCGCTGGCCCGGTTCCGCCGCTTCGTGACCATCGGGCTGATGCCGCCGGACGCGCGGGCGGCGATCGGGCTGGAGTGGACGGATGCGCAGGAGCGCAAGCTCCGGCGGTTCTGCGGGGTGGTGCGGCGCGTCGTGCCCGTGCTGCCCGAGCGGCTGCGCTATCTGCCGTACGCGCGCAGGGCGCGGGCGGCGCACCGCGAGGCCGTCCGGGGCGACGGGAAGCTCAGGCGGAAGCCCGGTGCTCCGGCTGGGGCGGCGTGATCACCGATTCGAGCTCGCCACCCTCGCCGACACCATCAGCCCAATGGGTCGCCCCTGCCGTGCCCGGGGCCCGTCGCCCCGCCGAGGAGAGGGAGGCGACGGTGCCCGGACCCGGTCCGCGGACAGTCAGCGGTGGTCGTGAATCGTGTTCGTGGCCGCGATCTGCTTCCATGAGGCCGGCTGTGCGAACTGTGCGGTTGTCCGCGAGGAGCGCGCCGAGGCCGCCGCGGGGGCCTGAGGCCGTGTCGGCTGGTACAGCCACGTGTCGAAGAAGTCGGCGAGCGGCCGGCCCGAGACCCGTTCCGCGTACGTCACAAAGTCCGCCACGCTCGCGTTCCCGTAGGCATGTTCGGCCGGCCAGCCCTTCAGCAGCTCGAAGAACGTCTCGTCACCCACCTTGTTGCGCAGTGCCTGGATCGCCAACGCCCCCCGGTCGTAGACAGCCGCGTCGAACTGGTTGTCAGGGCCCGGGTCGCCCGGCTTCACCGTCCAGAAGGCGTCGTCCGCCGGATGCTGGGCGTAGGTGTAGTCCGCCAGCTCCTGCGCGGTGCCCTCGCCTTCCTTCTCCGACCACAGCCACTGGCTGTAGCGGGCAAAGCCTTCGTTGATCCAGATGTCCTTCCAGCCGTTGACGGACACGCTGTCGCCGTACCATTGGTGCGCCAGCTCATGGACGACGACTGAGACGTTCGCACCGTTCGCGAACTGCCTCGGGCTGTAGAAGGGCCTGGTCTGTGTCTCCAGCGCGAATCCGCTCTTCACATTCGGGGAGTAACCGCCGAGCGCGTCGAAGGGATAGGGCCCGAAGACCTCCGTCAGCCACTCGGCGACCTCGGTGGTCCGCTCGATGCTGGCGCGGGCCGCACCGCCGTTGGCGCCGAGATCCTTGCTGTACGCGTTGACGACCGGCAGCCCGTCCGACGTGGTGTCCGTGGTGATGTCGAACTTGCCGATCGCCAGCGTCGTCAGATATGTCGCCTGCGGCTTGGCGGAGCGCCAGTTGAAGCGGGTCCAGCCGAGCTTCGAACTCTGCGACTGGAGCACGCCGTTGCTGATCGCCTGGGTGCCGTCGGGCACGGACACCGAGATGTCGTACGTGGCCTTGTCCAGCGGGTGGTCATTGCTGGGGAACCACCACACGGCCGATTCCGGCTCCTGCGCGGCCACCGCGCCGTCCGGGGTGCGGGCCCAGGAGGTCCAGCCGTTGATCTTCAGTTCCGACGGCTTCCCGGCGTACCGCACGACAATCGAGACGGCCTTGCCCTTCGCCGGCGCCGCCGCCGGGGTGATCTCCAGCTCCTGGTCGCCGCTCCTGGCATAACCGGCCTTCTTGCCGTTCACCCGCACCTCGGAGACGTCCAGCCCGAAGTCGAGGTTGAAACGCGAGAGTTCCTGGGTGGCCGTGGCGAGGATCGTCGCCGTGCCCTCCAGCAGGTCGGTTGCGGGCTGATACTTCAGTCGCAGGTCGTAGTGGGAGACGTCGTAGCCGCCGTTGCCGCTGGCCGGGTAGTAGGGGTCGCCGATACCCGGGGCGCCCACGGTGCCTTCGGCGGCCGAGGCCGGGATCGCCAGCAGGAGGGAGGCCGCGAGTGCGCTCGGGACGATGAATCTGCGGTGCACGCATGCTCCAAGTCGTCGGGGCGAATGACTTTTCGAACCGTCACGTCGACACTATTCAGCAACTGCCGCATCAGTCGTGTCCATGCCCGCAGCTGTCACACGATCGACATTCGGCCACATGGCACACGGTCCGTCATTACCGGGACTCTTGCAGAAGGCCCCGGTGTTCACGCCAGGGATGAATGCATCTGAGGGCTGCTCTGACCCGCACTTCAGAGCGGGCGTTTCTGCTGCTCGATGTACTGACGGACGATCGCCGGCGGTGCTCCGCCGCAGGATGCCGAGAAGTACGAGGGCGACCAAAGGTGTCCGTGCGTGATGGCGCGGTTGATGTGGCCGGTGAATTCCTGGCGTATCCGGCGGGCGGAGACGCCCTTGAGGCTGTTGACCAGTTTGGAGACGGCGACGTTGGGCGGGTAGTTGATCAGGATGTGGACGTGATCGCGTTCGCCGTTGAACTCCTTCGGTTCCGCCTCGAAGTCCTCGCACACCTTGCGCGTGATCTCTTCGCAGCGTGTCAGCATCTCGTCGTTGAAGACTCCGCGCCGGTACTTCGTCACGAAGACCAAGTGGACAAAACCACGTGTCTTCGGCGCCTTTAGTCGTTCTCCTGATTCACGAGACCAATCACACTAGGGTCTTGGTTGTGCAGCTTCGCTACAACTATCGGGTTTATCCGGATGCGGCCCAGCGCCGTGCGCTGGACCGGGCGTTCGGGTGCGCCCGGGTGGTGTGGAACGACTGCCTGCGCGATCGGAAGGAAGCGCACGCGGCGGGGCTGCCGTATGTGACGTCGGCCCAGTTGTCCCGGCTTCGTATCACCGAGGCCAAGCGCACCGGGGAACGGGCTTGGCTCGCGGATGTGTCGGCGGTCGTTCTGCAGCAGTCCCTTCGGGATCTCGACACCGCCTACAAGAACTTCTTCGACAGTCTCAAGGGAAAGCGGCAGGGCCGGAAGGTCGGGGCGCCCCGGTACAAGTCGAAGAAGGACACCCGGCAGTCGATCCGCCTCAACACCAACGCCTTCTCCCTGAAGGAGAACGGCACGGTGTATGTGGCCAAGGTCGGCGATCTCAAGGTCAAGTGGTCGCGTCGGCTTCCGGCCGCGCCTACGTCCCTGACCGTCACCAAGGACAGTTCGGGGCGGTACTTCCTCAGCTTCGTGGTGGACACCGAGCCGGACATCCTTCCCGAGGTGGAGACGGAGTCGGGTATCGACCTGGGTCTGTCCGCCTTCGTGGTCCTGTCCAATGGCCGGAAGATCGACAGCCCGCGCTTCCTGCGCCGGGCGGAGAAGAAGCTCAGGCGTCTTCAGCGGGAGCTGTCCCGCAAGGCCAAGGGGTCGAAGAACCGGGCCAAGGCCCGTATCAAGGTCGCACGCCAGCATGCCAAGGTCGCGGACCGGCGCCGGGGCTGGCACCACAAGGTGTCCACGCAGATCATTCGCGACAGCCAAGCGGTGTATGTGGAAGATCTCGCGGTGTCCGGTCTCGGCCGTACCCGGCTCGCCAAGTCCGTGTATGACGCGGGGTGGTCCGCGTTCGTGGGCATGCTGGAGTACAAGGCGGTCAAGCACGGCCGCATGTTCGTCAAGGTGGGCCGTGCTTTCCCGTCTTCTCAGGTCTGTTCGGCCTGCGGATTTCGGGACGGTCCCAAGCCCCTGCACGTGAGGCAGTGGACGTGCGGCGCGTGTGGCACCGTGCACGACCGTGACCACAACGCAGCCCGCAACGTCCTGTTCGAAGGACGTCGTATCGTCGCCGCCGGACGGGCGGAGACGCTAAACGCCTCGCAGAGCGCCGGTAGGACCGGGGCGAAAGTCCCGGCACAGCGCGTTGAAGCAGGAAGCCCCCGGAAGGGTCACACGACCCAGGCCGGAATCCCTGGACTTCAGGCCAGGGAGCACGTCAAAGCGTGAGCACTCGTGTTGATCGCCGATCGCCCCTGTTGCACAAACGGTCAAGCCGATGCTGTTTGCTGTTCCACGAAATGAGCGCCGGCCGGCCGGGCTGCTCCGCCCTCCCCGGCCGCCGATTAGGATCGACACCCTGATGACTGCCACTCTCGTAGCCAAGGACCTCGCCGCCGGACACGGCGACCGCACACTCTTCGCCGGACTCGACCTCGTTGTCGCGCCCGGTGATGTGATCGGTCTCGTCGGAGTCAACGGCGCCGGCAAATCGTCCCTGCTCCGGCTGCTCGCCGGACTCGACCGGCCGGAGGAGGGCGAGCTGCGGCTCTCCCCGCCCACCGCCACTGTGGGGCACCTCCCTCAGGAACCGGAGCGGCGTCCGCAGGAGACCGTGCGGGAGTTCCTGGCCCGCCGCACCGGCGTCGCCGATGCCCAGACCGCGATGGACGCCGCGACGCAGGCCCTCGTCGACGGGGCGCCGGGCGCGGACGACGCGTACTCCGAGACGCTGGAACGCTGGCTGGCTCTCGGCGGCGCGGACCTGGTGGAGCGCGCCGAGGAGGTCGCCGCCGACCTCGGACTGACCGTCGGCCTCGACCTGCCGATGACCGCACTCTCCGGGGGCCAGGCAGCCCGCGCGGGCCTGGCTTCCCTGCTGCTGTCCCGCTACGATGTCTTCCTGCTCGACGAGCCCACCAACGACCTCGACCTGGACGGCCTGGAGCGGCTGGAGCGCTACGTCTCCGGGCTGCGCGCAGGTACGGTCGTCATCAGCCACGACCGCGAATTCCTGATGCGTACGGTCACCAAGGTCCTCGAACTGGACCTGGCCCAGCAGCAGATCAACCTGTACGGCGGCGGCTACGGGGCCTATCTGGAGGAGCGCGAGCGGGCTCGCAGGCATGCGCGTGAGGAGTACGAGGAGTACGCCGACAAGCGCTCCGCCCTCGAAGGCCGCGCGCAGATGCAGCGCGGCTGGATGGACAAGGGTGTCAAGAACGCCCGCCGCAAGGCCACCGACAACGACAAGACCGGCCGCAAGTTCCGCAGCGAGTCGAGCGAGAAGCAGGCCGCGAAGGCCCGGCAGACCCAGCGCATGATCGAACGGCTCGAGGTCGTGGACGAGCCGCGCAAGGAGTGGGAGCTGCGGATGGAGATCGCCGCCGCGCCCCGTTCCGGCTCGGTCGTGGCAACGTTGCGCGAAGCGCAGGTCGTACGCGGTGACTTCGGCTTCGGCCCGGCATCCCTGCAGATCGACTGGGCGGACCGGGTCGCCATCACCGGCGCCAACGGAGCGGGCAAGTCCACCCTCCTCGCCGCACTCCTGGGCCGCCTCCCCCTGGATGCCGGGCACGCGACGCTCGGCTCGGGCGTGGTGGTCGGTGAGGTCGACCAGGCACGCAAGCTGTTCCACGGCTCCCAGTCGCTCCTGGAGGCGTTCTGCGCGGCCGTCCCCGAGACCGAACCGGCCGAAGTCCGTACGCTGCTCGCCAAGTTCGGCTTGCGCGCGGACCATGTGATGCGTCCCGCGACGACACTCTCACCGGGCGAACGCACGAGGGCGGCGCTGGCCCTGCTCCAGGGCAGAGGCGTCAATCTCCTCGTCCTGGACGAGCCGACGAACCACCTCGATCTGCCCGCGATCGAGCAGCTGGAATCGGCGCTGGAGTCGTACACGGGGACGTTGCTGCTCGTCACGCACGACCGCCGAATGCTGGAAGCGGTACGGACGACACGGCGCGTCGAGGTGGTGGACGGCAAGGTGAAGGAGATCTGAGGGGCTCCTCCGGATTCTCCAGCCCGTCCGGCACCCGAGGAGCGGGGTCCAGGGCGGAGTCCCGGTTCCGGGGAGGGTGCGGGGTGGGGTGCGGCCCCGCGCAGCGGACCGCACCCCACCCCGCCCCGACGTCAGCCTCTCTTACCGCCGTGCTTCGGATCTGCCAGCCCGGCCCGCCGCAACGCATCCGCCATCGCACTGTTCACCGGCGCCGGCGCCGGACGAGCAGAACCGCCCCCACCACCGCCACCGCGCCGGTCACGGTCCTGACCGCCCTGTCCCTGCCGCTGCCGCTGCCGCGGCGGCCGGCCGCCCTGGCCGCCCCGCTCCCGCCTGGGCCCGCCGGCCTGGCTCCCGGCTCCCGTCGACGCCTCGTCCTCGAGCCGCAGCGTCAACGAGATCCGCTTCCGCGGAATGTCGACGTCCATGACCTTGACCTTCACGATGTCGCCCGGCTTCACGACATCCCGCGGGTCCTTCACGAAGGTGCGCGACATCGCCGACACATGCACCAGGCCGTCCTGATGCACACCGATGTCCACGAACGCACCGAACGCCGCGACATTGGTCACGACGCCCTCCAGCACCATCCCGGAGACCAGATCACCGATCTTCTCGACGCCGTCCTTGAAGGTGGCCGTCTTGAATGCGGGACGCGGGTCACGCCCCGGCTTCTCCAGCTCCTTCAGGATGTCGGTGACGGTCGGCAGACCGAACTTCTCGTCCACGAAGTCGTCGGCCCGCAGCGACCGCAGCACGCTCGTGTTGCCGATCAGTGAGGCGACGTCACTGGCTGTCCGCTTCACCATGGCCCGCACCACCGGGTATGCCTCCGGGTGCACGCTCGACGCGTCCAGCGGATCGTCGCCCCGGATGCGCAGGAAGCCCGCGCATTGCTCGTACGCCTTCGGACCCAGCCGCGGCACATCCTTGAGCGCCTTGCGCGACCGGAAAGGCCCGTTCGCATCACGGTACGCGACGATGTTCTCGGCGAGCCCCGAGCCGATTCCCGAGACCCGTGAAAGCAGTGGCGCCGACGCGGTGTTGACGTCGACACCGACACCGTTGACACAGTCCTCGACGACCGCGTCCAGCGAACGCGACAGCTTCACCTCGGACAGGTCGTGCTGGTACTGGCCGACACCGATCGACTTCGGGTCGATCTTCACCAGCTCTGCGAGGGGGTCCTGCAGGCGCCGCGCGATCGAGACGGCACCGCGCAACGACACGTCCATGTCGGGGAGTTCCTGCGAGGCGAAGGCCGAGGCCGAGTACACCGACGCGCCCGCCTCCGACACCATCACCTTGGTGAGCTTCAACTCCGGGTGTTTGTCGATGAGTTCACCGGCGAGCTTGTCGGTCTCGCGGGACGCCGTGCCGTTGCCGATCGCGATCAGGTCGACGTCGTGGGCCTTCGCCAACTGCTCCAGTCTGGCCAGCGACTGGTCCCACTTGTTCGCCGGGACGTGCGGGTGGATGACATCCGTCGCGACGACCTTGCCGGTCGCGTCGACGACGGCAACCTTCACACCCGTACGGAAACCGGGGTCGAGCCCCAGCGTGGCCCGCGTACCGGCCGGCGCGGCAAGCAGCAGATCGCGCAGGTTCGACGCGAAGACGCGTACCGCCTCGTCCTCCGCCGCCGTACGCAGCCGCAACCGCAGATCGATACCGAGGTGCACCAGGATCCGGGTCCGCCAGGCCCAGCGCACGGTGTCGCCGAGCCACTTGTCGCCGGGGCGGCCGCGGTCGCTGACCCCGAAGCGTCGAGCGACCATGTTCTCGTACGTCGAAGGGCCGGGCGTCTGGGAGGGCTCCTCCGGCTCCAGGACCAGGTCGAGCACGTCCTCCTTCTCACCCCGCAGCATCGCGAGCACCCGGTGCGAGGGCAGCGCGGTGAACGGCTCCGCGAAGTCGAAGTAGTCGGCGAACTTCGCCCCCGCCTCTTCCTTGCCCTCCCGCACCCTGGCGGCCAGCCGCCCACGCGACCACATGCGCTCACGCAGCTCACCGATCAGATCGGCGTCCTCCGAGAATCGCTCGGTGAGGATGGCGCGAGCCCCCTCCAGTGCAGCCGCACTGTCCGCGACGCCCTTGTCGGCGGCGACGAAGGCGGCGGCAGCGGCGAGCGGCTCCACCGACGGGTCGCCGAGCAGGCCGTCGGCGAGCGGCTCGAGCCCTGCCTCCCTGGCAATCTGCGCCTTCGTTCGCCGCTTGGGCTTGAACGGCAGATAGATGTCCTCAAGGCGCGCCTTGGTGTCGGCGGCCCGGATCTGCGCCTCCAGCGCCTTGTCCAGCTTGCCCTGCTCGCGTACCGAGTCGAGGATCGCCTTACGACGGTCCTCCAGCTCCCGCAAGTAGCGCAACCGCTCCTCGAGTGTGCGCAGCTGCGCGTCGTCGAGCATCTCGGTCGCTTCCTTGCGGTAGCGCGCGATGAACGGCACGGTCGACCCGCCGTCGAGCAGCTCGACGGCTGCCTTCACCTGCCGCTCGCGTACGCCGAGCTCCTCGGCGATCCTGCCTTCGATGGACGTCGTCACGGTTCTACCGACTCGCCTTCTCGTACTGGCTGTGCTTACGGCCTCACCCACGATTGGCAGCGGCGTCGCAGCGCCTGGGACCTTCGCCTCCTGCGTTGTCGTCAGTCGCGATGTTCCCCGAGCTCTCGGCTTCGCTCGAGCAGGGGAGACCCCATTCGCCATCACTTCCTCCTCCGCCTTGGATTCGAAGGCCCCAGGCACCGCTCCTTCTCCCACTGCCAATCGTGGGTGAGGCCGTTACCGGGGCGGGACCCCTTCGCCTGCATTGTGCCGGGTGGTCGGGCGCCGTGTCGCCCGACCACCCACTTGTCCACCGGTCGGCGGCTCAGGGCCTGTCGGGTGACTGGATCACCGAGCACCCCGGCGACGACCTCTCGGTCGACGCGCTCGCCGCCCGCGCCCGCCTCTCGCCCCGGCACTTCGCCCGCGCCTTCCAGGCCGAGACGGGCCTCACACCGGGGCGGTACGTCGACCGTGTACGCCTGGAACACGCCCGTCGGCTGCTGGAGGACACCACCGACAGCGTCACCGGCATCTCGCGCGCCTGCGGCTACGGCACCCCGGAGGCCATGCGCCGCGCGTTCATCAAGGCGTTCGGTACGGCACCCGCCGAATACCGCCGACGCTTCCGACCCCAACCCGCCATCGACTGACCCCGCCAAAGGAACCCCATGCAGATCGCCATCGTCCTCTTCGACCGCTTCACAGCACTCGACGCCGTCGGCCCCTACGAAATCCTCTCCCGCATCCCCGGAGCCGAGACCGTCTTCGTCGCCGAGCGGACCGGCCCCGTGCGCAACGACAACAGCGGCAGCCTCGCGCTCGTCGCCGACAAGACCCTCGACGACGTACCCGCGCCGGATGTGGTGATCGTTCCCGGCGGCCCCGGCCAGAACGCTCAGATGGAGAACGAGACGCTGCTCGGCTGGCTGCGCGCGGCCGATGCCACCAGCACCTGGACGACCTCCGTCTGCACCGGTTCGCTGCTGCTCGCCGCGGCCGGCCTGCTGAAGGGGCGGCGCGCCACATCGCACTGGCTCGCCCTGGACGCCCTGAAGACGTTCGACGCGGAGTCGGCCGGCGAACGCGTCGTCATCGACGGCAAGTACGCCACGGCCGCCGGTGTCTCCTCCGGCATCGACATGGGGCTCACCCTGCTCGGCCGGATCGCGGGCGACGAGCACGCCATGGCCGTACAGCTGCTGAGCGAGTACGACCCGCAGCCGCCGTACGACGCGGGCTCACCGGCCAAGGCCCCGGCGGCACTGGTCGAGGAATTCCGTACCAAGAGCCGCTTCATCCTCCAGTAGCCGCGCGGGCGTCACGGCCCTGTCGTCCAGGTGAAGCGCGGCGCGCGCCGCTCCAGAAACGCGGCGACACCCTCCGCGGTGTCGCCGCTGCGCCGCGCCTGCTCCGCCCAGTACACGTCCCTGTCCTCGCGCCCCGTGGCGAACTCCTTCGCCGCCTCCTGCGTCAGCTGCGAGCGCGCTACCAGGGTCCGAACGTACGAATCGACCCGCTTGTCCAGCTCACCGGCGGCCAGCACCTCGTCCACCAGGCCGGTCCGCAGCGCCCGAGCGGTGTCGATCAGCTCACCGGAGAAAAGCAGATGCTTCGCGGCGGCCGGCCCGACCAGCGCCACCAGCCGCCGGGTCGATGACGCGGCGTAGACGATCCCGAGCTTGGCCGGTGTCACGCCGAACGAAGCACCCTCCTCGGCGAACCGCAGATCGCAGGCGGCCGCGAGCTGGCTGCCGCCGCCCACGCAGTAGCCGCGGACCGCCGCCAGCGTCGGCCTGGGGAACGCGGCCAGCGCCTCCTCGGCCACTACGGCGAGCGCCTGCGGGTCGCCCGCCGTGTCCCGGAGAGAGGAGATGTCCGCACCGGCACAGAAGGTGTCTCCGGCGCCCGTCAGCACCAGCACCCGGACCTCCGGGTCGGTGGCCAGCCGCTCCAGCAGACCGGGCAGCGCGCTCCACATAGTGGCCGTCATCGCATTGCGTTTGGCGGGGTTGCTGATGACGACGGTGGCGACACCGTTCGCGACGGTGTGCTCCAGCCGGGGTTCCGTACGGTCCATGCGCCGGATGCTATCCGTACGGTTCGAACCTATGATCAAGAAGGGCCGCCGGACAGGCACGCACCATGAGGAGTTTCCCGGCCTCTTCTTCTCGCCGGCGCTGATCTTCGACGGGCTCGGCCTGATCGTGCTCGGGGTCGGCGGCCGCCTTATCGTCTCCATGGTCTCGGATCAAGGAGTGACTGGAGAACTGCCGGACACGCCCATAGGAGAGGATGAGAACCGGTCCAAGGGCTGAGGTTTTCGCGCACAGCCGGTCAAAGCCTGTCGATAGAAGTCGACTTGTGTTCAGTAGCACGGTCCGGGCCAACTACGCCCCGCACTCTGTACTCGACGTGCAGTCACCACCGAGTCGAGAGCGGGTACCGGACTATGGAGAGCCGCGGGAGTGTCCCCGCCCGACCCGCGTCGTACGAGGGAGTCTGGCGGTTCACCGCCCCGGCCGTGGACGTCTCCGTGCCGCAGGCCAGGCACGCCGTACGCGACCTGCTGAACCGCCAGGGCGTGCCGATGGACGACGACATCGCCGAGGACCTGCTGCTCATCGTCTCCGAGCTGGTCACCAATGCCGTGAAGCATGCCGCGCTGCTCTCGCCGGAGCTCGCTGTCGAGGTGGCCGTCGGCGCCGAATGGATCAGGGTCTGTGTCGAGGACAACCATCCCTACCGTCCGACGGCCCTGGAGACGGACTACGCGCAGACCGGCGGCCGCGGCCTGCTGCTGGTCCGGGAGATCACCCGGGAAGCGGGCGGCGCCTGCGATGCGGAACACACCGCAGGCGGCGGAAAGATCATCTGGGCGGCGCTGCCGCTGAGTCCGCGGCCCTGACCGTCCCTGCGTGCTGCGACACCCGGTGCCGTCGGCCCTCTACCAGCCTGCGGACGGCCCGGTCAGCTCCCTGATCGCCGGCCGTGCGGCATCCAGCACCGTCATGAACCAGGCCGAGAACGGTGACCTGGCATGCCGCTCGGCCAGCTCGTCGGCCGTCACGAACGCGGTCTCGCCGACTTCCTCCGGGTCCGGGTGCAGCCGGTCCTGCGCCATTCCCACGAAGAGATGGTTGAACTCCTGTTCCACCAGACCGGAGGCCGGATCGGGATGGTTGTAGCGGACCGTCCCCGCCTCGGCCAGCAGGGAGGGCGAGACCCCCAGCTCCTCGTACGTACGCCGGGCGGCGGCAGCGAAGGGCGCCTCACCCGGGTAGGGGTGCCCGCAGCAGGTGTTCGACCAGACGCCGGGGGAGTGGTACTTGCCGAGCGCGCGACGCTGCAACAGCAGCCTGCCCTGTTCGTCGAAGAGGAACACGGAGAAGGCCCGGTGCAGTTGACCAGGCGGCTGATGGGCGGCGAGCTTCTCCGCCGTACCGATGGTGGTGCCGTTCTCATCGACCAGTTCGAGCATGATCGCTTCTGCTGTGCCGTTCGACGAGCTGTTCGCCGCGGTGGCTGGTGTGGTCGGCATACCCATCCTTCGCTATGGTCCCGGCCTTGTGCGCCGGTCCCGTCGAGTCTGCTCAAGTCTGCCGTACAAAAGCCGCGCGCCCGTACTTCGGGTCCTGGCATGTCCGGCGCCGAAAGCCGCCGGGTACCGGATCGTGCCCCGTTGCACCGGCACGGACCCAGGACAGCGCTGCGCCGAGAACCCGGGAGATGAAGAGGGACCGGACACTGCGCCGGGCAGGTGCCGTCGCGACGGTCATCGACCCCAGCTCCTGTCTCAGACACGGGGAGGCCCATACGCCTTGCCGAATACCCTGCACAGCGCTGCTGAACGGCAGTTCAGTGACAGAGTCCGGCCTCGTGCTCGGCATGGCCGCTCGGTTCCAGCTGGAATGTGCAGTGCTCCACGTCGAAGTGGACACCGAGGCAGCCCTGCAGCTCATGAAGGAGCTTCTCGTGACCGATCGAGTCGAGTACCTCCTGGCGCACCACCACATGCGCGGAGAGCACCGGCATCCCCGATGTGATCGTCCAGGCGTGCAGGTCATGGACGTCCAGCACCCCGGGCAGGTCCGTGATGTGGGCCCGTACCTCGCCCATGTCCACGCCCTTGGGCGCCGCCTCCAAGAGCACATTGAGCGTCTCCCTGAGCAGCTTCACCGTACGGGGGACGATCATCAGGCCGATCACGAGCGAGGCGATCGGGTCGGCGGCCTGCCAGCCCGTGGCCAGGATGATTCCCGCCGAGATCAGCACGGCGAACGAGCCGAGCGTGTCCGCGAGCACCTCCAGATAGGCGCCGCGCACATTGAGGCTGTCCTTCTGCCCGCGGAGCAGCAGTGACAGGGAGACCATGTTGGCGACCATGCCGACCAGGGCGAAGACGACCGTCAGCCCGCCCCTGGTCTCGGCCGGGGTGATGAAGCGCTGGATCGCCTCGAAGAGCAGAAAGCCGCCCACACCGAGCAGTAGCAGACAGTTGGCCAGGGCGGCGAGGATCTCGGCGCGGGCGAAGCCGAAGGTGCGGTTGAGCCCTGCCGGCCGGTTGGCGAAGTGGATCGCCAGCAGCGCCATGCCCAGACCCAGGGCATCGGTCGCCATATGGGCGGCGTCGGCGATCAGGGCGAGTGAGTCGGCCAGCAGCCCGCCGACGATCTCCGTGACCATCACGGTGAGCGTGATGCACAGCGCGACCCGCAGCCGTCCTTTGTATGCGGCAGCTGCCGTGCCGGTGGGCGGCGGCCCGCCGTGTGTGTGCCCGTGGTCGTGCCCTGCCCCCATGGGGACCCCTCCAGGTCGTCTCGCGGACTCGGACGCGATCTGCCCCGAGCAATGCCAGTGAACTACGGGTGGGGGGTATCGGGCAACACGGTACTGAACACCGTTGTCATATGCCCTGACCTGCGGAAATGGCTGCAGGTCAGGGCTGTGGAGCGATCACCGACGGCTCAGTTGCGGCGCGCCTCGGGGTGGTGCAGACACCAGCCCTCCCAGGCCGATTCGACCATCTCGCGCACCCCGCGCCGGGCCGCCCAGCCGAGCTCCTCGGACATCCGGACGGCGGATGCGACGGCCTTTGCCGCATCGCCGGGGCGGCGGGCCTCGATCTCCGGCTTCTCCGGCCGGCCGCTCACCTCGCCCACCAGATCGGCGAGCTCGCGCACCGAGACGCCCGCACCGCGGCCGATGTTCACGGTCAGGTCCCCGGTGTCCTGCTCCGCCAGCCTCCGGGCGACGGCCAGATGCGCGTCGGCGAGGTCCGAGACATGGATGTAGTCGCGGATGCAGGTGCCGTCGGGTGTCGGATAGTCGTCACCGAAGATCCGGGGGGCCTCGCCTCGGGTCAGCCGGTCGAAGAACATCGGAATCACATTGAAGACACCGGTGTCCGACAGATCCGGCGTGGCAGCTCCGGCCACGTTGAAGTAGCGCAGACAGCCGGTGGACAGGGAGTGCGCTCTCCCGGTCGCCCGGACCAGCCACTCCCCGGCGAGCTTCGTCTCACCGTACGGATTGATCGGGACACAAGGAGTGTCCTCGGTGATGAGTTCCACATCCGGCACGCCGTACACCGCGGCCGAGGACGAGAACAGGAAGCACCGCACACCGGCGGCGACGACGGCCTCCAGGAGGACGGTGAGCCCGGCCACGTTCTCCCGGTAGTACAGCAGCGGCTTCTCGACGGACTCGCCGACCTGCTTCTGCGCTGCGAGATGCACCACACCGGTCACCGCGTACTGAGCCAGTACCCGGTCGAGCAGCGCACGGTCGGCGGCCGAGCCCCGGATCAGCGGAACGTCGGCGGGGAGCCGCTCGGCGACGCCGGTCGAGAGGTCGTCGAGGACCACCACCCGCTCACCGGCACCCACCATGGACCGCACTACATGTGCGCCGATATATCCCGCTCCGCCTGTGATCAGCCATGTCATGCGGGACAGCCTAGGGCGTGTTTCGAAAGTCCCGTCTGGCCGGGGGCGCCCTGCGGGCGGACGACGCCACGTTCGAAACACGCCCTGGTGCCGCGACCGGCAGCCCTGCCGGTCGCGGCACTGGTTGCATGCCATCGCGTTTTGTCAGCCGAGGCGGGGATCGACGATGATGATCGCGGACGGCGCCGCAGGATGCCGGTCCACTCCGAACGGAGCACAAACGGGCCGTGAACTCCCGCTTCCGTTCATCCGATAGCCTCTGCCGACGTGCCACAGGCCCGCTTCCGGGCCGCACTGTCGCGCGCCGACCCCGTCAGCACCAAGGAGTGAGTTCGTCTGTCGACCGCCATCCTCATCGGTGCACCGGTACCCGGATCGTCGCTCGTGGACGATCTGCGGTCACTGGGCTTCGACGTACAGATCTCCACCGATGTGACCGAGGCCGCACGGCTGCTCCCGGAAGTACCCGCCGGCCGCCGCGTCGCACTGGTCGACCCCCGTTTCGTCGGCCATGTCCATGCCCTTAGGCTCGGGCTGACCGACCCGCGCTTCCCCGCCGCCACCGTGCCCGGTGCCCTCACCGCGCAGCCCGAGGCGCGCCCCGCGCTCGTCCGCGCCCTGAGCACCACCGTCGCGGCAGTCGGCGTGGGCGTCCCGACCGGCCCGGGCGCGGCCACGGCGACGGTCACCGACCACACCGTGCCGGGCCGTCTGGCCGTCGCCATGGAAGCCGAAGGCACCGCTGTACAGCGCCCCGAGCTCGGCTCGCTGGTCGCAGTCGTTCCGGTCGACGAGTCCGCGCGCACCACCGCGCAGAGCGCCGTCGCCGCGGTCGACGACGAGGCGGTACGGCTGCGCAGCGCCGTGAAGGCCCGTGACGGCTTCTTCACCACGTTCTTCATCAGCCCGTACTCCCGCTACATCGCTCGCTGGTGTGCCCGCCGCGGCCTCACTCCGAACCAGGTCACCACCGCATCCCTGCTCACCGCGCTGATCGCGGCGGGCAGCGCGGCGACCGGCACCCGTGGCGGCTACGTCGCCGCCGGACTCCTGCTGCTCTTCTCCTTCGTCCTGGACTGCACCGACGGGCAGCTCGCCCGTTACTCGCTGCAGTACTCGACGATGGGCGCCTGGCTGGACGCCACCTTCGACCGGGCCAAGGAGTACGCGTACTACGCAGGCCTCGCGCTCGGCGCCGCCCGCGGTGGTGACGACGTATGGGCACTGGCCCTCGGCGCGATGGTGCTCCAGACCTGCCGCCATGTCATCGACTTCTCGTTCAACGAGGCGAACCATGACGCGGTGGCCAACTCGAGCCCCACGGCAGCCCTCTCCGACAGGCTCGACAGCGTTGGCTGGACGGTCTGGCTGCGCCGGATGATAGTGCTGCCGATCGGTGAGCGTTGGGCGATGATCGCGGTCCTGACCGCGGTGACCACGCCCCGGATCGTCTTCTACGCCCTGCTCATCGGCTGCGCCTTTGCGGCCTGCTACACCACCGCGGGACGCCTGCTGCGCTCGCTGACCCGCAAGGCGGAACGCACCGACCGCGCCGGCCGGGCACTCGCCGACCTGGCCGATTCCGGTCCACTGGCCCAGACCGTGGCGGCTGCGGTGCCCCGGCTCGGCGGCAGCTGGAGCGCCCCCGTCATGGCCCTGCTCGCCGCGGCGATCATGATCGCCTCCGCGCTCTCGCAGCCTTTCGGCAGCTGGCACACCATTCTCGCGGCAGTGGTCTACGCGCTGTTCTCCGGCAGGGCGGTCTCCCGCCCGCTCAAGGGCGCCCTGGACTGGCTCGTACCCCCGATATTCAGGGCGGCGGAGTACTGCACCATCCTCGTTCTCGCCGCCCGCAGCGATGTCGCCGGTGCGCTTCCCGCAGCCTTCGGGCTGGTCTCGGCCGTCGCCTACCATCACTACGACACGGTCTACCGCATTCGCGGCGGCACCGGCGCGCCGCCCCAGTGGCTGGTACGCACGATCGGTGGGCACGAGGGCCGCACCCTGGTGGTGGCCGTACTCGCCGCCGTATTCACTCGGCATTCGGCGTTCACCGTGGCACTCACCGCTGTCGCAGTGGCTGTGGCGCTGGTGGTGCTCGTGGAGTCCATCCGCTTCTGGGTGTCCTCCGGAGCACCCGCCGTACACGACGAAGGAGAACCCGCATGATCGGCCTCGTACTGGCAGCCGGTGCAGGACGGCGTCTGCGCCCCTACACCGACACGCTTCCGAAGGCTCTCGTGCCTGTCGACGGCGAGAAGACGGTCCTGGACCTGACGCTGGCGAACTTCGCGGAGGTCGGCCTCACAGAGGTCGCCGTCGTCGTCGGCTACCGCAAGGAAGCCGTGTACGACCGCAAGGCCGAGCTCGAGGCGAAGTACGGCGTGACTCTCACCCTGATCGACAACGACAAGGCCGAGGAGTGGAACAACGCCTACTCCCTGTGGTGCGCCCGTGACGTCCTGTCGCGTGGTGTCATCCTGGCCAACGGCGACACCGTCCACCCGGTCTCCGTCGAGAAGACCCTGCTCGCCGCCCGCGGCAACGGCCAGAAGATCATCCTCGCCCTCGACACGGTGAAGCACCTCGCCGACGAGGAGATGAAGGTCATCACCGAGGGCGACAAGGGGGTGCGACGCATCACCAAGCTGATGGACCCGGCCACCGCGACCGGTGAGTACATCGGCGTCACCCTCATCGAGCCGGAGGCCGCCGCGGAGCTCGCCGACGCCCTGAAGACGACGTATCTGCGCGACCCCGACCTCTACTACGAGGACGGCTACCAGGAGCTCGTGAACCGCGGCTTCACCGTCGACGTGGCCCCTATAGGCGAAGTGACGTGGGTCGAGATCGACAACCACGACGACCTCGCGAAGGGCCGTGAGATCGCGTGCCAGTACTGACCCGGCTCATCCCGTCCCCGGTCGTCGTCGACATTCGCCGCGGCGCCCTGGACGATCTGGCCGGCCTCCTCGCCGACCAGCGGATCTCCGCCTCCGGCAAGCTCGCCGTCGCGATCAGCGACGGTTCGGGGCGCGCTCTGCGCGAACGTCTGGCACCCGCGCTGCCCGGCGCCCACTGGTACCCGGTCGCCGACGGCACCCTCGACTCGGCCGTCAAGCTCGCTGACGACATCAAGGGCAACCGGTACGACGCCGTGGTCGGCCTCGGCGGCGGCAAGATCATCGACGTGGCGAAGTACGCCGCCGCGCGTGTCGGCCTGCCCCTGGTCGCGGTGGCGACGAACCTCGCCCACGACGGTCTCTGCTCGCCTGTCGCGACACTGGACAACGACAACGGCCGGGGCTCCTACGGAGTCCCCACCCCGATCGCTGTCGTCATCGACCTCGATGTCGTCCGCGAGGCGCCGTCCCGCTTCGTACGCTCCGGCATCGGTGACGCGGTCTCCAACATCTCCTGTGTGGCCGACTGGGAACTCGCCCACACGGTCAAGGGCGAGGAGATCGACGGACTGGCCGCGGCCATGGCCCGGCAGGCCGGCGAGGCGGTGCTGCGCCACCCCGGCGGGGTCGGCGACGACGCCTTCCTCAAGGTGCTGGCCGAGGGCCTCGTGCTGACCGGTATCTCGATGTCGGTCGCCGGGGACTCCCGGCCGGCCTCGGGCGCCTGCCACGAGATCAACCACGCCTTCGATCTGCTGTACCCCAAGCGTGCGGCCAGCCATGGCGAACAGGTCGGCCTCGGCGCCTGCTTCGCCATGTATCTGCGCGGCGCGCGCGAGGAATCGCTGCTCATGGCAGTCACCCTGCGCCGCCACGGTCTGCCCGTCCTGCCCGAAGACATCGGTTTCACCGCCGACGAGTTCGTCCAGGCCGTCGACTACGCCCCGCAGACCCGCCCGGGACGCTTCACGATCCTGGAACACCTCAACCTGTCCACCGACCAGATCAGGGACGCGTACGCCGACTATGCAAAAGCCATCCATAGCTGAACTCCGTCCGGTCGTGCACCCTCCGGGCGTGAAGGACCGGCGCAGCGGCGAACACTGGGCGGGTCGGCTCTATATGCGCGAGATCTCCCTGCGCGTGGACCGGCACCTGGTGAACACCAAGATCACGCCCAACCAGCTGACCTACGTGATGACCGTCGCGGGCGTGCTCGCCGCGCCGGCGCTGCTCCTTCCCGGCATTCCCGGCGCGCTGCTCGGCGTCCTCATGGTCCAGCTCTACCTGCTGCTCGACTGCGTCGACGGCGAGGTGGCCCGCTGGAAGAAGCAGTTCTCACTGGGCGGGGTCTACCTGGACCGGGTCGGCGCCTACCTCTGCGACGCGGCCGTACTGGTCGGCTTCGGCCTGCGCGCCGCCGATCTGTGGGGCTCCGGACGGATCGACTGGCTGTGGGCCTTCCTGGGCACTCTCGCGGCCCTCGGCGCCATCCTGATCAAGGCCGAGACCGACCTCGTCGGTGTCGCACGCCACCAGGGCGGTCTGCCGCCCGTCAAGGAGGCCGCCTCCGAGCCGCGCTCGTCCGGCATGGCGCTCGCCCGCCGGGCCGCCGGTGCGCTCAAGTTCCACCGGCTGATCCTCGGCGTCGAGGCGTCACTGGTGATCCTGGTGGCGGCCGTCCTCGATGCGGTCAGGGACGATCTGTTCTTCAGCCGTCTCATGGTCGCGGTACTGGCCGGCATCGCCCTGCTGCAGACCTTGCTGCACCTCGTTTCGATCCTGGCGTCGAGCAGGCTGAAGTGAGCACCCCCATGAAGCTCGGCGCGGTCATCATCACGATGGGCAACCGCCCTGAAGAGCTGCGCGCCCTCCTCGATTCGGTCGCCAAGCAGGACGGCGACCGGATCGAAGTGGTGGTCGTCGGCAACGGCGCCCCCGTACCGGACGTCCCTGCGGGGGTACGCACCGTCGAGCTGCCCGAGAACCTCGGCATCCCGGGCGGCCGCAATGCCGGGATCGAGGCCTTCGGGCCGTCCGGCGGCGACGTGGACGCGCTGCTCTTCCTTGACGACGACGGAATGCTGCCGCTCACCGACACCGCCGAGCTGTGCCGGCAGGCGTTCGAGGCCGACCCCGAGCTGGGCATCATCAGTTTCCGTATCGCCGACCCCGACACCGGCGTCACTCAGCGCCGCCACGTGCCGAGGCTGCGCGCCTCCGACCCGATGCGCTCCTCGCGTGTGACGACCTTCCTCGGCGGCGCCAACGCCGTGCGCAGCAGGGTCATCGCCGAGGTCGGTCCGCTGCCCGGCCGGTTCTTCTACGCGCACGAGGAGACCGATCTCGCCTGGCGGGCACTGGACGCCGGCTGGATGATCGACTACCGCGCGGACATGGTCCTCAACCACCCGACGACCGCCCCGTCGCGGCACGCGGTGTACCACCGCATGGTGGCCCGCAACCGGGTCTGGCTGGCCCGGCGTAATCTGCCGGCGCCGCTGGTTCCCGTCTACCTCGGCGTGTGGCTGCTGCTGACCCTGCTTCGCAAGCCCTCCGGCCCGGCCCTCAAGGCATGGTTCGGCGGCTTCAGGGAAGGCTGGTCCACGCCGTGCGGAACCCGCCGTCCGATGAAGTGGCGCACGGTATGGCGGCTGACCAGACTCGGCCGACCTCCCGTGATCTGAGAGGCTCTCCTCTGAGAGCATGAGACGTACGTTTTCTCCACGGGACCTGCCTGTCCGCTCCGAGCCGCGCACGCGACTGGCTGCGCATCTTGAATACGAGAGTTTCATCTGGTGAGTGACACAACCCATGATGGTGCGGTCGCACTGAGCACCCCACCATCCGCCGACGACGGCCTGAGCTCGGCCGAGAGGGCCGCCAAGTACGGTCTGACGGTGAGCGGCGCCCGGCCAGGGCTCTTCGAGTACATCCGGCAGCTCTGGGGCCGCCGCCACTTCATCATGGCGTTCTCCCGAGCGAAGCTGACCGCCCAGTACAGCCAGGCGAAGCTCGGTCAGCTGTGGCAGGTGGCCACACCGCTGCTCAACGCCCTGGTCTACTACCTGATCTTCGGGCTGATTCTGGGTACCAGGAAGGGAATGACCCAGGAGGTCTTCATCCCGTTCCTGGTGACCGGCGTCTTTGTCTTCACCTTCACCCAGAGTTCGGTGATGGCGGGTGTGCGGGCCATCTCCGGGAACCTGGGACTGGTCCGGGCGCTGCACTTCCCGCGCGCCTCGCTGCCCATCTCGTTCTCGCTGCAACAGCTCCAGCAGCTGTTGTTCTCGATGGTCGTGCTCGCGATCGTGGCCATCGCCTTCGGCAGCTATCCGGCCCTCTCCTGGCTTCTGGTCATCCCCGCGCTGGGGATGCAGTTCTTCTTCAACACCGGCCTGGCGTTGATCATGGCCAGGCTCGGCAGCAAGACCCCCGACCTCGCCCAGCTGATGCCGTTCGTCATGCGCACCTGGATGTATGCGTCGGGCGTCATGTTCTCCATCCCGGTGATGCTGGAGGACAAGCCGGACTGGATCGCCAACGTGCTCCAGTACAACCCGGCGGCCATCTACATGGACCTGATCCGCTTCGCGCTGATCGACGGCTACGGCTCGGAGAACCTGCCGGCGCACGTCTGGGGCGTGGCGCTCGCCTGGGCGGTCCTCGTCGGGGTCGTGGGCTTTGTGTACTTCTGGAAGGCAGAGGAACGGTACGGCCGTGGCTGACAAAAACACTCCGGGACGCGTCCCCACCGTCATCGCCGACGATGTGCACATCGTGTACCGGGTCAATGGCGCCGGTGGAGGCAAGGGGAGTGCCACCGCGGCGCTGAGCCGGATACTGCGCCGCGGCAAGGGCGAGTCGCGCGGCGTGCGGAAGGTGCACGCCGTCCGCGGCGTTTCCTTCACCGCCTATCGCGGCGAGGCCATCGGCCTCATCGGGACCAACGGCTCCGGCAAATCGACCCTGCTGCGGGCCATCGCCGGTCTGCTGCCGACCGAGCACGGCAAGGTGTACACCGACGGCCAGCCCTCGCTGCTCGGGGTGAACGCGGCACTGATGAGCGATCTGACCGGCGAGCGCAATGTCGTGCTCGGCGGTCTCGCGATGGGTATGTCGCGCGACGAGATCCGCGAGCGCTACCAGGGCATCGTCGACTTCTCCGGCATCAACGAGAAGGGTGACTTCATCACACTGCCGATGCGGACGTACTCCTCCGGTATGGCCGCCCGGCTGCGTTTTTCCATCGCCGCCGCGAAGAACCACGACGTCCTCATGATCGACGAGGCGCTGGCGACCGGTGACCGCAAGTTCCAGATCCGCTCGGAGAAGCGCATCAGGGAGCTCCGCAAGGAAGCCGGCACCGTCTTCCTGGTCAGCCACAGCAACAAGTCCATCAGGGACACCTGCGACCGGGTGCTGTGGCTGGAAAAGGGCGAACTGCTGATGGACGGTCCGACGGACGAGGTCCTCAAGGCGTATGAGCGCGAGACGGGAAAGTAGTCGCTTTCAGGCCCCGTGACACCGAGGCGGCCTCCGCCGGAACTCTCCGGCGGGGGCCGCTTGGTGTCCGGATAGTGGACTTCCCGCGGGACCCACCACCCCTGGCGGTACGCCCTGCACAAGATCTCCTTCCGTCGGATGACGTCAATTTCCTTGTGCACGGGGAAAGTTGGCGGGGCAGGAGGCATTGTTCTTCTACGCGTAATACCCCGAGGTATCGATGAGAGTTGCACAACGTAAGCTGTACCGGTGCTGATTCGTTGCAAGTGGGGCGATACCGCCCGGCCGTACGGCCTGCAGGCGTGCTCCGCACTCGGCAGAGCGGGCGGCGTGTCCGGAATGGGATGTTTTGGGTCAGCAGTGTAGAACGGGAGATGTGACGGCTATGACGGAAAATCTCCAGCTCCGAGGTGCTCACGCCGTCCCAGCGCCGGGCGGTCCGTGGTGACCCGTACCCGGCAGGCGCACCCCGATGCCGCCGTGCCCAGCACCCTCGACAAGGCCGCGGACGAGAATTTCCCCGTAGCCCCCTTCTTTCTGCCGCGTGCCTGGCGCGACGATCTGATGGCCGTCTACGGCTATGCCCGTCTCGTCGACGACATCGGCGACGGCGATCTCGCCCCCGGCGGCGCGGACGCCCGCCATCTCGGGCTCGACCCGGCGCAGACCGCGGACCGGCTCGCCATGCTCGATGGCTTCGAGGCGGATCTGCACCGGGTCTTCGACACCGCGGGCGACGGCCCGCGGCACCCTCTGTTGCGTGCCCTGCGCCCCACTGTGCGGCGCTGCGAGCTCACGCCCGATCCCTTCCTCGGCCTCATCGAGGCGAACCGGCAGGACCAGAAGGTCCGCCGCTACGGGACGTACGAGGACCTCGTCTCCTACTGCGAGCTCTCCGCCAACCCCGTGGGCCGACTTGTCCTGCAGATCACCGGAACCGCCAGCCCCGAACGCATCCGCCGCTCCGACGCCGTCTGCACGGCCCTGCAGATCGTCGAACACCTCCAGGACGTCACCGAGGACCTCGGCCGCGACCGGATCTACCTGCCCGCGCAGGACATGGCCCGGTTCCATGTCCGCGAAACCGATCTGGCCGCCCCGTCGGGAGGCGCATCGGTGCGTTCGCTCGTTGCGTACGAGGCGGAACGCGCTCGGGAACTGCTGCATGAAGGCGCCCCCCTGGTGGGTAGCGTCCACGGCAGGCTCAAGCTGCTTCTCGCCGGATTTGTGGGAGGGGGGCGTGCCGCCCTCACCGCGATCGCGGCCGCCGGGTTCGACGTACTGCCCGGACCGCCCAAGCCCACCAAGCCCAGCCTGCTGCGCGAAGTGGGAGTTGTCTTGCGAAGAGCGCGTAGAGAGGGGTGAGCCGGACCGTGGAGGGACAGACGACGTATATGTCGGCACCGGTACAGGCCGCATACAGTTACTGCGAGGCGGTCACCGGACAGCAGGCGCGTAACTTCGCGTACGGCATCAGACTGCTGCCGGCCGAGAAGCGACAGGCCATGTCGGCGCTGTACGCCTTCTCCCGTCGTGTCGACGACATCGGTGACGGCGAGCTGGAGCCGGAGACCAAGCGGACCCGCCTGGAGAGCACCCGCACGCTGCTGGACCGGATCCGCGACGGGGGGATCGACGAGGACGACACCGACCCCGTGGCCGTCGCGCTCACCGACGCCGCGCGCAGATTCCCGCTACCGCTCGGCGGGCTCGACGAACTCATCGACGGTGTGCTGATGGATGTGCGCGGCGCGACGTACGAGACCTGGGACGATCTCAAGGTCTACTGCCGCTGTGTCGCGGGCGCCATCGGCCGCCTCAGCCTGGGCGTCTTCGGTACGGAACCGGGCGCTCCCGGCGTCGACCGGGCCGCGGAGTACGCCGACACGCTCGGCCTCGCGCTCCAGCTGACCAACATCCTGCGCGACGTACGCGAGGACGCGGGCAACGGGCGTACGTATCTGCCCACCGACGACCTCGCCAAGTTCGGCTGTTCGACCGGCTTCCACCGGGCCACCCCGCCGCCGGGCGCCGACTTCGCGGGCCTGGTCCACTTCGAGGTACGGCGCGCCCGCGCCCTGTTCGCCGAGGGATACCGACTGCTGCCGATGCTGGACCGGCGCAGCGGCGCCTGTGTCGCGGCCATGGCAGGTATCTACCGGCGGCTGCTCGACCGGATCGAGCGCGACCCCGAGGCGGTGCTGCGCGGCAGGGTCTCGCTGCCCGGCCACGAGAAGGCGTATGTCGCGGTGCGTGGACTGTCGGGCCTCGATGCGCGATACATCTCCCGCCGCACGGCCAGGGGGCGTGTCTGATGCGCCGTACGGACATCTCGCGCACCATGTGCATCACGGAGAGCCGCTTCGACCGGCGGTCAACCTTCTGGTGTACTGACGCGTCTCCGACTGAAGTGACCTGGCGAAAGGAGGACGCATGACGGACGACGCCCCGCGCTCCTCCCGGGCGGTCGTGATCGGCGGCGGACTCGCCGGAATCACCACGGCTCTGCGTCTCGCCGACGCAGGGCTTGATGTGACCCTGCTCGAAGGGCGGCCCAGGCTCGGCGGGCTCGCCTTCTCCTTCCGGCGTGGTGAACTGACGGTCGACAACGGACAGCATGTCTATCTGCGCTGCTGCACCGCCTACCGCTGGTTCCTCGACCGCGTCGACGGGACGCGGCTGGCACCACTGCAAAACCGTTTGGACGTGCCCGTTCTCGATGTCGGGCGCCCCTCGGGCCCCCGGCTGGGACGACTGCGCCGCAACGCACTGCCGGTGCCGTTCCACCTTGCCGCCGGACTCGCCGGCTACCCGCATCTCTCGCTCACCGAGCGGGCGAGCGTCGGACGAGCCGCACTGGCGCTGGGCCGCCTGGACCCGGACGACCCCGCGCTCGACACCATGGACTTCGGCAGCTGGCTCGCCCGTCACGGGCAGTCGCCGCGCACCATCGAGGCCCTCTGGGACCTGGTCGGCGTCGCCACACTCAACGCCACCGCCCCGAACTCCTCGCTGGCCCTCGCCGCGAAGGTCTTCAAGACCGGACTCCTCTCCGAACCGGGCGCCGCCGACATCGGCTGGACGAGTGTGCCGCTGGGCGAGGTGCACGACACACTGGCCCGCAAGGCCCTCGACTCCGCCGGGGTACGCACCGAGCTGCGTACGAAGGCATCCTCCATCACCCGTGCGGAGGACGGCTGCTGGATCGTCGACACCGGCGGCGAACGGATCGAGGCGGACACCGTCGTCCTCGCCGTCCCGCAGCGCGAGTCCCATGACCTGCTGCCCGAGGGCGCACTCGACGAGCCGGAGCGGCTGCTCGACATCGGCACATCGCCGATCCTCAATGTGCACGTCGTCTACGACCGCAAGGTGCTGCGCCGCCCGTTCTTCGCCGCGCTCGGCTCCCCGGTCCAGTGGGTCTTCGATCGCACGGACGCCTCGGGCCTCACCGGGCCCGGGCAGTATCTGGCGGTTTCCCAGTCCGCCGCCGACGAGGAGATCGACCTCCCCGTCGCCGAGCTGCGAAAGCGCTACCTGCCCGAGCTGGAGCGGCTCCTTCCGGCCGCCCGCGGGGCCGGGATCAGGGACTTCTTCGTCACCCGGGAGCGCACGGCGACCTTCGCCCCCGCCCCCGGCGTCGGTCGACTGCGGCCCGGCGCCCGCACCCGTGCCCCCGGCATCAGCCTTGCCGGAGCCTGGACGGCCACCGGCTGGCCCGCGACGCTGGAGGGCGCCGTCCGCAGCGGGTTCAGCGCAGCGGACGCCGCACTCCGGGCGCTCGGCCGCACCCATGAACATCCGCTGCAGGAGGCGGCATGAGCAGTACCACCGGAACAAGAGGAGAGTCAGTGACCCCGGCGAATCCGGCTTTCGACACCGTGGCCGACACCACGGACGTCACCGCGCTTCTGGAGCGCGGAAGGGCCCTTTCCACGCCGGTGCTCCGGGCCGCCGTTGACCGGCTCGCACCGCCCATGGACACCGTCGCCGCCTACCACTTCGGCTGGATCGACTCCCAGGGACAGCCCTCCGACGGCGATGGCGGCAAGGCCGTACGCCCGGCGCTCGCCCTGCTGTCCGCAGAGGCGGCCGGCGCCGCCGCCGAGGCAGGCATCCCCGGCGCAGTGGCCGTCGAACTCGTGCACAACTTCTCGCTGCTGCACGACGACCTGATGGACGGCGACGAACAGCGCCGCCACCGCGACACCGTCTGGAAGGTGCACGGCCCCGCACAGGCGATCCTGGTCGGCGACGCGCTCTTCGCGCTCGCCAACGAGATCCTGCTGGAGCTCGGCACCGTCGAGGCGGGCCGCGCGGCCCGCCGGCTGACCGTCGCCACGCGCAAGCTCATCGACGGGCAGGCCCAGGACATCTCCTACGAGCACCGCGAGCGGGTCACCGTCGAGGAGTGCCTGGAGATGGAGGGCAACAAGACCGGCGCCCTGCTCGCCTGCGCCTGCTCCATCGGCGCGGTCCTCGGCGGCGCCGACGACCGCGCCGCCGACATCCTGGAGGCGTACGGCTACCACCTCGGCCTCGCCTTCCAGGCCGTCGACGATCTGCTCGGCATCTGGGGCGACCCCGAGTCCACCGGCAAGCAGACCTGGAGCGATCTGCGCCAGCGCAAGAAGTCCCTGCCGGTCGTGGCCGCGCTCGCCGCAGGCGGAACGGCCTCGGAACGGCTGGGCGAACTGCTCGCCGCCGACGCCAAGAGCAGTGATTTCGACAGCTTCTCCGAAGAGGAGTTCGCCGCCCGTGCGGCGCTCATCGAGGAGGCGGGCGGTCGCGAATGGACCGTCCAGGAGGCCCGTCGACAGCATGCGGTCGCCATCGAGGCGCTGCACCGGGTCGACATGCCGCACAACGTGCGGGCGCAGCTCACGGCGCTCGCGGACTTCGTCGTCGTACGAAAGAGATGATCGCCATCTGCTTCATATGACTCGCAGTCGCCGGCCGGTGCCCGTCCCGGGCGCCGGCCGACGGAGCCCCCAGCACAGCAGAGGAACAACTGCACGAAGGGGAAGCCATGACAGCGACGACCGACGGAAGCACCGGGGCTGTGCGCCCCCGCGCAGCCTCGGCCAGTAATCCGACCGATACGACCATCGTCGCGGACGATGTACTCGCCGCCGCGCGGCGGGCCGCGGAACGCTCGGTGGAGCATCTCCTCGGCAGGCAGGACGAGCAGGGCTGGTGGAAGGGCGACCTCGCCACCAACGTCACCATGGACGCCGAGGACCTGCTGCTCCGTCAATTCCTCGGCATTCAGGACCAGGCTGTCATTCAGGCGGCCGGCAGCTTCATTCGCGGCGAACAGCTCGGCGACGGCACCTGGGCCACCTTCCACGGCGGCCCCGGCGAACTCTCCACCACCATCGAGGCATACGTGGCGCTGCGGCTGGCCGGGGACCGGCCGGACGAACCGCACATGGCCCGGGCCTCGGGATGGATCAGGGAACAGGGCGGCATCGCGGAGAGCCGCGTCTTCACCCGGATCTGGCTCGCTCTCTTCGGCTGGTGGAAGTGGGACGACCTGCCGGAGATGCCACCTGAGCTGATGTTCTTCCCCAAATGGGCTCCGCTCAACATCTACGACTTCGGCTGCTGGGCCCGCCAGACCATCGTGCCGCTCACCATCGTCTCGGCCAAGCGGCCCGTACGCCCAGCCCCATTCGCACTCGACGAGCTGCACACCGATCCGTGCCACCCGAACCCGCCCAGGCGCTTTGCTCCGGCGGTGAGCTGGGACGGAGTCTTCCAGCGCTTAGACAAGGCGCTGCACGCATACCACCGGATCGCACCGCGCAAGCTGCGCCGGACCGCCATGAACGCCGCGGCCCGCTGGATCATCGAACGCCAGGAGAACGACGGCTGCTGGGGCGGAATCCAGCCGCCCGCCGTGTACTCACTGATCGCCCTGCACCTGCTCGGTTACGACCTGGACCACCCGGTGATGCGGGCCGGACTCGCCTCGCTCGACCGGTTCGCCGTCTGGCGAGAGGACGGCGCCCGGATGATCGAGGCCTGTCAGTCCCCGGTCTGGGACACCTGCCTCGCCACCATCGCGCTGGCCGACGCCGGTGTCAGCCCCGACCATCCGGCGCTCGTGAAGGCCGCGGACTGGATGCTCGGCGAGGAGATCGTCCGGCCCGGCGACTGGTCCGTGCGCCGTCCCCGGCTCAACCCGGGCGGCTGGGCGTTCGAGTTCCACAACGACAACTACCCCGACATCGACGACACCGCGGAGGTGGTCCTCGCGCTGCGCCGGGTCCGCCACCCCGACCCCGCTCGCATCGAGGCCGCCATCAGGCGCGGAGTGCGCTGGAACCTCGGCATGCAGTCCCGCAACGGGGCCTGGGGCGCGTTCGACGCGGACAACACCAGCCCGTTCCCCAACCGTCTTCCGTTCTCCGACTTCGGCGAGGTCATCGACCCGCCCTCCGCCGATGTCACCGGGCACGTGGTCGAGATGCTCGCCGTCGAAGGGCGGTCCGGGCACCCCGCCACGCGGCGCGGTATCGAGTGGCTGCTCGCCGAACAGGACGTGAGCGGCGGCTGGTTCGGCCGCTGGGGTGTCAACTACGTATACGGAACAGGGTCGGTCGTGCCCGCGCTGGTGGCCGCCGGGTTGCCCGGCACCCATCCGGCGATCCGCCGCGCGGTCGGCTGGCTGGAGTCCGTACAGAACGACGACGGTGGCTGGGGCGAGGACCTGCGCTCGTACCGGGAGGACAAGTGGATCGGGCACGGGGCCTCGACCGCATCCCAGACCGCGTGGGCACTGCTCGCGCTGCTCGCCGCGGGGCAGCGGGACAGCAGGGCCGTGCAGCGAGGGGTGTCCTGGCTCACCGAGACCCAGCTGGCCGACGGCTCCTGGGACGAGCCGTACTTCACCGGCACCGGCTTCCCCTGGGACTTCTCCATCAACTACCACCTCTACCGGCAGGTTTTCCCGCTCACCGCACTCGGGCGGTACGTGCACGGCGAACCGTTCGCCGACCGGATGGCCACCCGTCAGGGGGCCTGATGGGCGATGGTCCGGGGCCGGCCGGCCCCGCAGCGCCGCTGCTGATCGCCTGTGCGCTCGGCATCGAGCACATCGCCCTGCGCAGCGGCAGAGGCAGGGCCGGTGATGCTCCGGGCCCGGTGACCGTACTCCGTACGGGCATGGGCCCCAAGGCCGCCGAGGCGGCCGTGTCGAGGGCACTCGGTCAGGACCGGGTGCCCGGCACGGCGGTCCTCGCCTCCGGATTCTGCGCCGGGCTGTCACCCGGCATGCACCCCGGGGACCTGGTGGTCGCCGCCGAGACCCGGGAGGCCGGGGACTCGACGTACTGCACCGGCACGGGCCTGCTCGCCGAGGCCCTCGCCAGGACGGTGCCCGGCCGCACCGTCCACACCGGACCGCTGACCGGCTCCGCCCATGTCGTACGCGGACACGAGCGGGCCGAGCTGCGGGCCACCGGAGCGATCGCGGTGGACATGGAGTCCGCCGCCACTCTTCGTGCCGCCCTGAGGTCCGGGCCACGCCCGGTTGCGGCCGTACGGGTGGTCGTGGACGCTCCGGAGCATGAGCTCGTCCGCATCGGCACGATACGCGGTGGAATATCTGCTTTCCGTGTTCTCCGTGCCGTCCTGCCGGCTTTCTATGAATGGCACCGATCTTTGCTGCTCCCCAGGAGGTGAGCCAGATGGCCATGCCGCTCCGTCAGTCCATCAAGGTAGCGACGTACCTCATTGAACAGAAGCTCCGCAAGCGGGACAAGTTCCCGCTCATTGTGGAACTGGAGCCTTTGTTCGCCTGCAATCTCGCGTGCGAGGGCTGCGGGAAGATCCAGCATCCGGCGGGAGTGCTCAAACAGCGCATGCCGGTCGCCCAGGCTGTGGGTGCCGTTCTCGAATCGGGTGCCCCGATGGTCTCCATCGCGGGCGGTGAGCCGTTGATGCATCCGCAGATCGACGAAATTGTCCGGCAGTTGGTCGCGCGCAAGAAGTATGTCTTTCTCTGTACCAACGCCATGCTGCTGCGGAAGAAGATCGAGAAATTCAAGCCCTCGCCGTTCTTCGCCTTCGCCGTGCACATCGACGGGCTGCGCGAACGGCACGACGAATCGGTCGCCAAGGAAGGCGTTTTCGACGAGGCGATTGCGGCGATCAAGGAGGCCAAGCGCCGCGGCTTCCGGGTCACCACGAACTCCACCTTCTTCAACACCGATACCCCGCAGACCGTCATCGAGGTCCTCAACTACCTCAATGACGATCTGAAGGTCGACGAGATGATGATCTCGCCCGCCTACGCGTACGAGAAGGCGCCCGACCAGGAGCACTTCCTCGGCGTCGAGCAGACCCGGGAACTGTTCAAGAAGTCGTTCGCGGGCGGCAACCGGTCCCGCTGGCGGCTGAACCACTCGCCGCTCTTCCTGGACTTCCTGGAGGGCAAGGCGGACTTTCCGTGCACCGCATGGGCGATCCCGAACTACTCGCTCTTCGGCTGGCAACGGCCCTGCTATCTGATGAGTGACGGATACGTCCCCACGTATCGCGAACTCATCGAGGAGACCGACTGGGACAAGTACGGCCGGGGCAAGGACCCGCGTTGCGCCAACTGCATGGCGCACTGCGGCTACGAGCCCACCGCCGTCCTCGCCACCATGGGATCGCTGAAGGAATCCCTGCGCGCCATGCGCGAGACCGTCTCGGGGAACGGGTGACGTCATGACCGCCGGAGAACCGGCAGCACTGGGTCTCCCCGAGCTGCCGGCCCGGCCGCCCGCGACGGGCCGTACACCCTCCGGGGTTCGCGCCGTCACTGTGAGCTGAAACAGAACCAGAGAGGGGCCCGAGCGTGACGATTCTGGAGAACATCCGGGGGCCGCACGATCTCAAGGCGCTGAGCGAAGCACAACTCGACGAACTCGCCGAGGACATCAGACAGTTCCTCGTCGGGGCGGTGGCGAGGACCGGCGGTCATCTGGGGCCCAACCTGGGGGTGGTGGAACTCTCGATCGCTCTGCACCGGGCCTTCGACTCGCCAGTGGACCGCATCCTCTGGGACACCGGGCACCAGAGCTATGTGCACAAACTGCTCACCGGGCGGCAGGACTTCTCCAAGCTGCGCGGCAAGGGGGGCCTGTCCGGGTACCCCTCCCGCGAGGAGTCCGAGCACGACGTCATCGAGAACTCGCATGCCTCGACCGTCCTGGGCTGGGCCGACGGCATCGCCAAGGCCCATCAGGTGCTGGGGCGGAGCGACCATGTCGTGGCCGTCATCGGTGACGGGGCCCTCACCGGCGGGATGGCCTGGGAGGCGCTCAACAACATCGCGGCCGCGAGGGACCGGCCGCTGATCATCGTGGTCAACGACAACGAGCGCTCATACGGCCCCACGATCGGCGGTCTCGCCAACCACCTCGCCACCCTCCGTACCACCGACGGATACGAGCGCTTCCTGTCGTGGGGCAAGGGCGTGCTCCAGCAGACGCCCGTCATCGGTCAGCCGTTGTACGAGTCGCTGCACGGCGCGAAGAAGGGCTTCAAGGACGCCTTCGCCCCACAGGGCATGTTCGAGGACCTCGGGCTCAAGTACGTCGGGCCGATAGACGGTCATGACATCGCGGCCGTCGAATCCGCCCTGCACCGGGCGAAACGCTTCCACGGTCCGGTGCTGGTGCACTGCCTCACCGAGAAGGGCCGCGGCTACCCGCCCGCGCTGAGGGACGAGGCCGACCGCTTCCACACCGTGGGCGCGATGGACCCGCTGACCTGCGCACCGCTCGTCCCGTCCGGAGCGCCCTCCTGGACCTCGGTGTTCGGGGACGAGATCGTCGCGATCGGCGCGGATCGGCCGGATGTCGTGGCCATCACTGCCGCGATGCTGCATCCCGTCGGACTGACGAAGTTCGCCGAGGCGTTCCCCGACCGGGTCTGGGACGTCGGGATCGCCGAGCAGCATGCGGCGGTTTCCGCGGCGGGACTCGCCACCGGCGGACTGCATCCGGTGGTCGCCGTCTACGCCACCTTCCTCAACCGGGCCTTCGACCAACTGCTGATGGATGTCGCGCTGCACAAGTGCGGGGTGACCTTCGTCCTCGACCGGGCCGGGATCACCGGACCCGACGGGCCCTCGCACAACGGCATGTGGGACATGTCCATGTTGCAGGTTGTCCCCGGACTGCGGATCGCCGCCCCGCGTGACGCCGGCGAACTGCGCGCCCAGCTCCGGGAGGCCGTGGACATCGACGACGCACCCACCGTGATCCGGTTCCCCAAGGAGTCGGTGGGGGAGCCGGTCCCGGCCGTCGGCCGGATCGGCGGCATGGACGTACTGCACCGGGCGGACGACGCCGATGTGCTGCTGGTGGCCGTCGGCGTGCTCGCCCCGGTCTGTCTGGGCGCCGCCGATCTGCTCGCGGGCGGCGGCATCCGCTGCACCGTCGTCGACCCGCGCTGGGTCAAGCCGGTCGACGAACAGCTCGCCCCGCTCGCCGAACGGCACCGGATGGTCGCCGTCGTCGAGGACAACAGCCGGGCGGGGGGCGTCGGTTCGGCGGTCGGGCAGGCGTTGCGGGATGCCGGGGTCGACGTACCGCTGCGGACGTTCGGCATCCCCGACCAGTTCCTCGCCCACGGCAAACGCGCCGAGGTGCTGGCGGACATCGGGCTCACACCGGTCGAGATTGCGGGGCGGATCAGCGCGGCACTGACCGCCAGGGAAGCAGCGACAAGGACCGAGGAGGGCGGGGCATGAAGGACGACGGGCCCAAGGGTTTCGATCTGGCGCAGCTGCTCGCCGAGCGCGGCGCCGAGCGTTACGAGCTGCACACGAATTACCTCAATCATCAGCTGCCCCGCATGCTGCACACCCTCGGCTTCGACAAGGTCTACGAACGGGCCGAGGGCGCGCACTTCTGGGATGCGGAGGGCAATGACTACCTCGACATGCTCGCCGGATTCGGGGTGATGGGCCTCGGCCGGCACCACCCCGTCGTACGCAAGGCCCTGCACGACGTCCTCGACGCCTCGCTCGCCGATCTCACCCGCTTCGACTGCCAGCCGCTGCCCGGACTGCTGGCCGAGAGGCTGCTGGCCCACAGTCCGCATCTGGACCGGGTCTTCTTCGGCAACAGTGGTACGGAGGCCGTCGAGACTGCGCTGAAGTTCGCCCGGTACGCCACCGGCAGGCCCAGGATCCTCTACTGCACCCACGCCTTCCACGGGCTGACGACCGGTTCGCTCTCGGTCAACGGGGAGAGCGGCTTCCGGGACGGCTTCGCACCGCTGCTGCCGGACACCGCCATCGAACTCGGGGATCTCGATGCGCTGAGGCGTGAGCTGAAACGCGGCGACGTGGCGGCTCTGGTCGTGGAACCCATCCAGGGCAAGGGCGTCCACGCCGCGCCGCCCGGCTTCCTGCGGGCGGCGCAGGAACTGCTGCACAAGCACAAGGCGCTGCTCATCGCCGACGAGGTGCAGACCGGCCTCGGGAGAACCGGCGACTTCTACGCGTACCAGCACGAGGAAGGTGTCGAACCCGATCTGGTCTGTGTCGCCAAGGCCCTCTCCGGCGGCTATGTGCCGGTCGGGGCGACCCTCGGCAAGGACTGGATCTTCAGACGCGTCTACTCGTCGATGGACCGGGTCCTCGTCCACTCCGCGAGCTTCGGCTCCAACGCCCAGGCGATGGCAGCCGGGCTCGCGGTCCTGGCGGTGATGGAGGACGAGGAAATCGTCGCGGGGGCGCGCCGCACCGGTGATCTGCTGCGCGAGCGGCTGGCCGCGCTCGTCGACCGCTATGAGCTGCTGCACGAGGTGCGCGGGCGCGGGCTGATGATCGGCATCGAGTTCGGCCGGCCGTCGTCACTGAAGCTGCGTAGCCGCTGGACCGTGCTGCAGGCCGCCCGCAAAGGCCTCTTCGCGCAGATGGTGGTGGTGCCCCTGTTGCAGAAGCACCGCATCCTCACGCAGGTCTCGGGCGATCATCTCGAAGTGATCAAGCTGATCCCGCCCCTGGTGATCGGGGAGCCGGAGGTCGACCGGTTCGTCACGGCGTTCACGGCGGTGATGGACGACGCGCACAGCGGCGGCGGGCTCATGTGGGACTTCGGCAGGATCCTGGTGAAACAGGCCGTCGCCAACCGCTGATCCCGTGGGCCTGTCCGAGCTCCGAAACTTTGCCTCAGAGGTAAGGGATTTGCCTCACGGGAAAGTTCCTGGCCCAATAGGTACATGAACACTCCAGATGGAGGGGCGGCCGACGAGCTGCCCGGGGTCGCGCCGCGTCTGCGCGATCTGCGCCGCAACCGTGGTCTCACCCTGGAGACCGCCGCCGAGTGGGCGGGATTGTCGCCCGCCCATCTCTCCCGGCTGGAGACGGGCCGTCGGCAGCCCTCGCTGCCGATGCTCCTCGGCCTTGCCAGGATCTACGGTATGACGGTTTCCGAACTGCTGGGCGAGACCCCCCCGGAACGGGAGGCGATCATTCGCCGCGGGAAGTTCGAGGGGGCCGAGGCCGACGGCTGGATGTACCAGCAGGCCGGCGGCTCCGGCCGGGCGATGCAGGCGCTCCGCGTCCGGGTTCCGTACGGGGCGCAGGGAGAACTCGTGCGCGTCCACCCCGGCGAGGAGTGGCTGTACGTGCTCGCCGGGCACCTCCGGGTCACGCTCGGGGATACCGTGCACGATCTCGCCCCCGGTGACAGCGCGCACTTCGACTCGCTCACCCCGCACCGGATCACCGCTGTCGACCGCGACGGATCCGAGCTCCTCTTCGTCCACACCCTGCTCCAGAGCCCCGCCGCCGAGCTGTGTCTCGGCAGCGGCTTCCACCGTCGCTGACCGGCCCGCCCGGTCGTCAGAGAGGACTGTCATGTCCGATTCAGAGAAATTCGACACGCTCGATTCAGAGAACTTCGACCCGCTCGGGTCCAAGAAGAAGTACGAAGCCCAGGAGCGGAAGTTTCCGCGCGGCGTGGTGATCCGGCTGTTCGCCTACCTCATCGCCGGGCACATCTTCGCGGCCTTCCTCTACCTGCTCTTCGCGGTGGCCGGCAAGGGCTGACCACCGCCGACAGCCCTCAGGCCTCGTCGAGGAGCCGGTCGCGCAGCCGCTCACGGGTCTCGGGCGCGAGCTTCAGGCCCTCGGAGAGGTAGCGGTCCGTGCTGCCCCAGGTCTCCTCGATCGTGGCGAAGGCCGCAGCGAGGTAGTCGGCGTGCGCGCCGAAGAGCGGATTGAGCAGCTCCATCACCTCGGCCGACATGCCGTCCGCCGAGGTGTCGCTGCGACGCACCTTGTAACGGCGGTGGGCGTCGTTCGACTTCAGGTAGTCGGCCTCGATGGCATCGCGCTCGACGCCGACCGCGAGCAGTGACACCGCGATGGACAGACCGGCCCGGTCCTTGCCCGCCGCGCAGTGCATCAACGCGGGAACGCTGTCCTCGGCCAGGGCGTGCAGAACCCGGCTGTGCTCGGCGGTACGGTCCCGGATGATCGCGCGGTACGAGGTGATCATCCGGTTCGTTGCCTTGCCGTCGGCCAGGACCGAGCGCAGCTGGTCGAGATCGCCGTCGCGGACCATCTGCCAGAACTCGGAGCCGTCGGCGGGGTCGGAGAGCGGGATGTTCACATTCCGTACGCCCGGCAGCTCCACATCCGGGCCGTCGAGCCGGTGGTCGGCCGCATCGCGGAAGTCGAAGACCGTGTGCAGACCGAGACCGCCGAGGAAGGCGGCGTCCTCGGCGGTGGCGTGCGCGAGGTGACCACTGCGGAAGAGTCGTCCGTACCGCACCCGCCGACCGTCCATGGTGGGCAGTCCGCCCACATCGCGGAAGTTGCGGACACCAGCGAGCTCGGGTTCCGTCGACGGGATCTGCGGCAACTGCTGCGTCACAGTGACTCCTGGAGTGTCTGGTGCCGGCGCGAGTCGCCGACAAGGCCACTCCCGCGACGATACGACATTGATTCCTCAGGCAATCATCTTGGTCTTTGCTCGTCGACACTTCCGCGAACTCCGTTACTCCTGCGGCGAATTTCTCGCAGGAGCAGTGGTGCGCCCTCGCCGAGCGAGCCGCCGCGATGGGCGTAGAACCGTTCGTCGTGGACGACTCATGGTTCGGACGGCGCATCAGCGACCGGGCCGGGCTCGGTGACCGGACGCCGAATCCGGACGCCTTCCCGGTGGGCTGAAGCCGCTCGCCGACGAAGTGCATGGACTCGGCATGCAATTCGGTATCCGGGGCGAGTCGGAAATGGTCAATGCCGACAGTGATCTCTATCGCGCACGCCCCGACTGGATGCAGCATTTCCCAGGGCGGGCACGGACCGAGTCCGCAATCAATTGGTACTCGATCCGGCCCGCACCGATGTGCGGAACCATCTGTGGGCGCAATGGGAAACGCGCTGCTCTCCAGTGCGCCCGTCGGCTATGTGAAAGGGGACTTCAACCGCTGCTTCACCGAAGCGGGCCGGCCGGGCAAGGAGCATCAGCAGAAGCTCTGGATCGAGCATGTGGGTGCCCTGTGCCCGCTGATCGACCGGCTCAGGGGTCTCGACGCGCGGGTTCCGAGACTCCGGCGCGAATGATGGGGCATGGCATGTCCGTAATGGATGCATTTACCCCAACATATCCCGTTTGTGCGTGAGATGGCTTCCCTCTCGTGAGCGGGATCATATCCGTGACGGTGAGTGCTGACGGCACGGTTGGGTATTCCGTGCGCGGCACGGAAATTCAAGATCCTTAATCCACGGAGTGTGACCGGAATTCCGCGCCGATTTCCGGCGTGCATTCCGGAACGGAACCAGTGGCTTGTTCTCTCCGTCCCGACTCGCTTACGGTCGCCGTCAATCCGGACGGACCGCCTAATCCTGCCGCCGTCCGGAATTCGCACCCACTCATCGTGTGGCAGGAGCGGGGGAACCAGGTAGGCCGCCGACCGGAGAAATCCGGCCGGCTAGGGGTGAAGTCGCGCTCGGCGCGGCCGGGCATCTCCAGCCCGAACCCGACAGCTCACCTCGCAGGCGCCGGAGAGGAAGCACGTCATGCCCATATCGGGTAAGCACCGTCGTAGGAAGTCCAGCACCATCGCCCGTGGCGTGGCCGCCGTGAGCGCCGGCGGCGCTGTCATCGCTCTGCCGCTGCTCGGCGCCACCGGTGCCCACGCCGCGGAGCAGGCCGCCCCGGCCGCCCCGCAGTCGGCCTCCGCCGCCACACACGCCGCCCCGGCCGAGCCGGTCGCGCAGAAGCAGGAAGCCGCCACGACGTACCCCGTTGTCTCCGGTGACTACCTGTCGAAGATCGCCGCCGAGCAAAAGGTCGACGGTGGCTGGCAGAAGCTGTACCAGGACAACCGCGAGGTCGTCGGCGAAGACCCCAACCTGATCTTCCCGGGCATGAAGCTGACGCTCGGCGGCAACGCGTCGGGCCACTCCGCGCCCACCGGTGCCGGTGCGGGCGCAACTCTCCCGTCGAAGGCCCCCTCGGTGCCCTCGTCGGCCGCGGAGAAGTCCGCCCCGGCCAAGTCCGCCCCGGCCAACGTCTCGACAGCCACGGAGTCCAAGACCTCCGCCCCGTCCGGCCGGAGCAGCAGTTCCGGCTACAGCCACCCGGTCCCCGGCAACCACACCACTGGATACCGCGCCTCCGGCTCCAACTGGTCCAGCGGCAGCCACACCGGGATCGACTTCCCCGTCTCCACCGGCACCAGCGTGAAGGCCATCACCTCCGGCACCGTCGTCACCGCCGGCTGGGGTGGTGCGTACGGCAACCAGGTCGTCATCAAGCACGCCGACGGCCACTACTCGCAGTACGGCCACCTGTCCTCGATCTCCGTCTCCGCGGGCCAGACCGTGAGTACCGGTCAGCAGATCGGCCTCTCCGGCGCCACCGGCAACGCCACCGGCCCGCACCTGCACTTCGAGGTCCGCACGGGCCCGGCGTACGGCTCGGACATCGACCCGATCGCCTACCTGGCTTCGCACGGCATCCACGTCTGAGTCGAACCGCTGAGCAGTTGAGCGACACAGCATGACCTGAGCAGCACGGAAGGGACGGTGCGCGGCGGCGCACTGCCCCTTCTGCTCAGGCCGACCGGCACATGGGAACGGCGACCCCTATGTGACGGTCGGCCTTATTCCCCTTTGCCAAAACCTGACCGGGTGGTCTATCTCACCACCCGTCAACCCCTTATTACGGTCGCGTAGGTCACATTCGGCCGTGCAGGATAAGCCGTCGTGGCAGACGATTCGAGAAAAAATCAACATGGCGTCATCAACCGACCTGGCGTCATCGGGTCGTACGCAGCGATTGGCGACAGCTTCACCGAGGGAGTCGGCGACCCCGGCCCGGACGGAACCCTCGTCGGCTGGGCGGACCGTTTCGCGGTACTTCTCGCGGACCAACTGCCTGACCCCGATGCGGGGGCAAGCACCGAAGGCTCCGCTCACAGGAACTTCAGGTACGCCAATCTCGCCGTACGCGGACGCCTCCTCGATCAGATCGTCGAGGAGCAGGTACCGCGCGCCAAGGAGCTCGCACCCGACCTGGTGAGCTTCTGCGCGGGCGGCAACGACATCATCAGGCCCGGCACCGACCCCGACGACGTGGCAGAGCGTTTCGAGCGCGCGGTCGCCGAGCTGACCGAATCGGTCGGTACCGTCCTGGTCACCACCGGCTTCGACACCCGAGGCGTTCCCGTGCTGCGCCATCTGCGCGGCAAGATCGCCACTTACACCGCCCATGTGCGATCCATCGCCGACCGCTACGACTGCCCGGTCCTCGACCTGTGGTCGCTGCGGTCCGTTCAGGACAGGCGCGCCTGGGACGACGACCGGCTCCATCTGTCGCCCGAGGGGCACACCAGGGTCGCGCTGCGCGCCGCCCAGGTCCTCGGCATCGACGTGCCGGCCGACCCGGACCAGGAATGGCCGCCGCAGGCACAGCGCGGCACGCTCGAAGTACGGCGCGACGACATCCACTGGGCGCGCGAGTACCTGGTCCCGTGGATCGGACGGCGGCTGCGCGGCGAGTCATCCGGCGACCATGTCGAGGCGAAGCGGCCGGATCTCCTGCCGCTCTAGTGCCGCCACCGTAGTGCCCTCGCTCGCCGGACGGGCTCGAGGTTCAGGTTCGTCCGGCGAGGGGCGACAACGGCGGCGCCGGTATCCGTTCCAGCACACCGCCCGCGAAGACGTCGTACAGCGGCAGCGTCTCCAGATGTACATAGCCGATGTGGCAGTCGCAGACGGCCAGCGGACAGGCCCGTGGGCCGAGAGAGCGCCGGTAGCTCCCGTCGTAGAGATTGCCGAGCTCCGCCGGGACGAAATGGCAGCGCCGCACCGTGCCGGCGCCGTCCACCGAGATGACCGACTCGCCCGTCCGGCAGGGCAGCCCGGCCGATCGGTGCGGATGCCGGCTGTAGGGGAAGAGCGGGTCGAGGTCCGTCCAGCGGTCCGCTTCCTCATCCGTGTAGGTGTGTCCCTCCGCGGCGTTCACCCAGAGATAGACCTCGTCCGGCAGGGTGTCACGCAGCCGCCGTGCCTCGTCGAGATGGTCGTCGAGACCGACGACACCGACGCTGTGGCGGATGCCGAGCGCGGTCAGCTCCCGGCACTTGGTCAGGAACCGCCCGTACGGCGTCTGTCCCGGGTGGTACGTGCACCAGAGCGCGATCTTCTCGCGGCCGGCGTCACCCGCCTCTGCCAGCCACCCCGTACGGCTGCTGAGATTGGTCTGGATCGCGACCCTGCCGATGTGCGGCAGCTGCGCCAGCTCGACCAGCGCACGCCGGTACCAGGAGCGGACCAGACCCTCGCCCCACGGGGTGAACAGGACCGAGATCCGGTCGCCTGTCTGCGCCGTGGCCCACGCAGTGAACCGCTCCAGCGCGGCGCGGTCGGCGCGCAGCTGCTCCCGGCTGTCGCGCCGCTTGGCGAACGGGCAGTACGGGCAGTCGTAGTCGCAGGACGCGAGCGGTCCGCGGTAGAGAATGGTCAGATCCATGGGCGCGCTCACTTCAGTTCGTACGCGGCCATCGCGGCCCGTACGTCGGGGGAGAAGAGTTCGGGGCCCAGCGCGTCGGAGTGGGCCAGCCCCTCGGGGGAGAGCCGCAGCAGGCCGGGCGCCCCGGCCGTCGTGTCGAGCCAGCCGCGCGCCTCGAACCGGGCCAGTTCAGCGGGGAAGTCATCGGCCGGGGAGGTGCCGAACCGTTCCCGGTAGTCGGCCAGTTGCAGCCCCTCGGCCTGGAGGACCGACTGCAGGAGGTGGCGGCGGCGCGCCTCGTCGCCGTCGATGTACCGCCCGACCTCGGCGCGCGAGAAGTCCTCGGTCCCGGTGTAGCCGTCGATGATCGCCCGTATCTCGCGCATCTCCACCGCATAGTCGAAGGAGTAGTGCAGCTTCGAGGTGTACGAACGGGCGCCGCACCCCAGGCCGATCATGCCGTCGGTCTGACAGGCGTAGTCGTCGGGGCCGTCCGTCCGCGGAGCGTCGGCGCGGCGGAACATGCGCATGGACACCTGCTCGTAGCCGTGGGCGAGGAGGTGGTCCCGGCCCGAGCGGTACAGCCGCAGTCGCTGTTCGTCCCAGGCAGCGTCCGCCGCTGCCTCGCCGTCGGTGCCGAACCGCCCGAGACCGGTCAGCGGGCGGACATACAGCGGATAGAGATACATCTCCTCCGGCAGCCAGCCGAGCGCCGCGTCCAGCGAGGCGCGCCAGCTTTCCTCGGTCTGCCCGGCGATGCCGTAGATCAGGTCGATGTTCAGGATCGGGATGCGGGCATCACGTATCCGGTCCAGCGCCGCCTCCACATCGGCGCGGTGCTGCGGCCGCACAGCGGCACGCGCCTCGGCTTCCACGAAGCTCTGCACGCCGATGCTGATCCTGGTCGTCCCGCGGTCGGCGAGGACGGCCAGCCGGTCGGCCGTCGCGGTCGACGGCGACGTCTCGACCGACAGCGGAACGGACCGCAGATCGGCGCCCATCCGCTTCTCCGCGATGTCGCAGAGCCGGTCCAGCTCCGCCGCGGTCAGGAACGTGGGAGTGCCCCCGCCGAACGCCGCCGCGGTGAAACGCACCGGCTCGGCGTCTCCCAGCGCGTCGCGGACGGCGGTTGCCTGCCGGTCCAGAGCGTCGAGATACCGGGTCGTCAACTCGTCGGGCGCGCCGATCCGGGTGAAGAGATTGCAGAAGCCGCAGCGGACCTCGCAGAACGGTATGTGGAGATAGAGCGAGAGCGCGTCCTTGCGCTCGGCCGCCCACAGCTCCCGCAACGCCGGCCGGTCGGCCAGGGGGCGATAGGCGGTCTTGTGCGGATAGGCGTAGACATAGCTCTGGTACGGGCGGGTGGTCTGCGCGACGGTTGTGGTGCGGCTCATGGTGCGGTGGCCCCCGGCTCCAGGAAGAAGTGCGCGTACGGAACGGTCCAGACGGACTCGTGACCGAGCCGGTGACCGGTGTAGCCGTCATCCCCGTACGCCGTTCCGTGGTCGGAGCAGACGATGGCGAAACAGCGGCGGCGGCTGCTCGCGGCGGCGAAGAGCCGGCCAATGTGGGCGTCGACGTACTCCAGCGCGGCGGCATGGGTGGCGCGGGAATCGCCTGCCTCCCGCGTGGCCCCTGGCTGATGGAACCAATTGGGCTGGTGCAGGGCGGCCACATTGACGAAGAGGAACAGCCGCTGCTCGGCGGGGAGTTCGGCGACGACCTGCTCGGCACGGGTCACCTGCGCCTCGAAGGACGTGGGTGACGCGACGCCGAACTCCGGTTCCCAGTAGCTCTCCTGGAACATACCGGGCAGTACGGAGCCGAGCGGTCCCTGCCGGTTGAAGAAGCCGACGCCGCCGATGCACACCGTGCGGTAGCCCGCATCGGCGAGGCCGGACAGCAGATCGGGGGTGTCGAAGACAAAGGTGCCCGAAGCGGTGGACTCACTGCCCGCGAAACGTGCAGCGAACAGTCGTGGGTGCGGACCCTGGCCGACCGGTGTCGGCAGGAATCCCGCGAAGATCGCCTGGTGGGAGGCGTAGGTGAAGCTGCCGGGCGCATGCCGCTTCTCCCAGACGCCTTCCGGCAGATGGCGCGCCAGATGCGGGATGCGTCCGGCGGCGGCGAGCTCCGCCGCCACGTCGTAGCGCAGCGTGTCGAGGGTGATGAGCAGTAGGTCGTGGCTGCCCACGATCTTGCTCATGTCCGGGTTCCGGGTGTCCGCGAGGGCGGGCGCGGTGTCAGGGAGTGGCGGTTGCACGGTGGTTCCTTGCTCTGTTCAGTACGGCGGCGACCTGCGCCGCATAGGTGTCCAGGCCCTCGGCGCCGCTGCCGGGAAGCCCGGTCAGCCTTGGCAGCAGATCGCCGAAGGCGTTGACCTCGCCGACGGCGAAGCGCCGCCAGCCGGTCGCGGGCAGCAGATCGACGCCCACACACAACGTGTCCGGGAAACAGGCCGCTGCCCGTTCGCACACGGCCAGGGCCTCGGCCCAGCTGCTGCCCGCCGCCTCGACGGCCGCACGGACGGCGTCGAGACTTCCGCGCTCGCCGCCGAGGTGAAGATTGGTCATGGGGGAGTGGCTGGTGCGCACGACGGCGTGGGTGGCCCGGCCGGCTACCACCACGACCCGCAGATCCGCCGCCCGGCCGTGCTGGGTGGCCTTGGGCAGCCAGCGCTCGATGTGCAGCCCGTCCGGTGCGAGTGCGTCGACGATCGTCGCGACCTCCCGCTCTGTCGTACAGCGGCGCACTCGCAACGAGTTGAAGAGCCGGCCGACCGTGTCGCGCTCCACCGAAGTGGTCGCCCTGACCCGGCCGGACCCGGCTGTCTCCACGGCCAGGATCCCCGACGCGGACGAGCCGTGCGCCGGCTTCACAAAGGCCCGGGGCATGCCATGGGCGGCCATCCGGTCGCGCACGTCCGCCCAGTCGCGCACCACGGGGGCCGCGGCTCCCGAGGTAGGCGACGCGGGTACGGGCACTTTGGCGCCGTCCAGCACGGCGTGGCAGAGCCGCTTGTCGAACAGCACCGCGACATCGCCGGGGTCGTCGAGCAGGACGGCACCGGAAGCGGCTGCCGCCCGCGCCACCGCACGTACGGCCGAGGTGAACCGGGCGTACCACAGGGCGGTGCCCTCGACCCTGGCTGGATCGCCGACTGCCCGGAGCAGCCGTTCCACCTCGGCGTCCTCACCGGGCGAGTCCATCCGTACGGTCTCGCCCGGACGGAAGGCGGCCTCGCCGCGCAGGACGTGCAGCCAGGGAACGACCCGCGCGGGCGGCAGCCCGGCGGCGCGCACGGCGTCCTGGAAGAGTGCGACCCGGCGGTTGCCGGGCACACCCACGACGGCAAAGCGCGGTGCCGGGCCGGTTGCGCTATTGGCTGACGGCGACATGGCGGTTGCCGCCCTCTTCCGGATCCCAGTCCGAGTCGGCGGCCGGCAGAGGGGTGGTGCGCGACCAGGACGGTCCCGGCAGGGTCAGGAGGGGCAGGCCGTGGAACGTCACCGGGTGTTCGATGTCAGTCATCGCACATCACTCCGAAATCGCGGTGTAGCGGCCTTCGACGCCACGGTCACCCCAGGGCTCCTCGCGTTCCGACACATCGACCTGCACCCCATGGGGTTCCAGCGCCTGGGTGATCCGGCGTTCCATCGGCTCGGTCATGAAATGGTGGTGCAGATCGAGCCTTTCGAGATGGGTCAGCGGCTGGCCGTCCAGCAGCGCCGCCGCGCCCTCGTCGCCGAGCGTGCCGTGCGACAGGTCGAGGGTGTGCAGCTGCGCGACGACCGGGGCACCCGCGACGGCAGTGGCGATCTCGTTCTGCACCTCGCTGTTGCGCAGACCGAGGTGGTGGAGGCGGGGGAAGCGGGAGCCGGAGAGCAGCGGCGCCAGGTCCGCCACATCGGCGTCGCCCCCGTACGCGGAGACGCCGAGCCAGAGATCGAGCCGCTCCAGCGCGGGCAGTTCGCTGTCCAGAATGCCGCGGATCACTCCGACCGGCAGGCCGCCGGTCTCGATGGTCAGTGAACGCAGCAGCTCGTGCTTCGTGGGGGAGAAGACCAGGTCCGTGCCGCCTCGCACGCCCAGCTCCAGCAGACCGGGAAACGCGGTCAGCAGCGCGGTGACGTCGGACTGCTCGATCCAGGAGATCTCGTTCTCCTCCGGGGTGATGTCGCCGACGAAGACGGCCTCCAGTGAGGTCAGCCGGTCGGCCGCGGCGATGACCAGATCGATCGGGTAGGACGAGGTCTCCTCGTACGACTCGCCCCACTGACCGATGATCAGCGCCCGCACACCGGCCGGGTCGACCGCCGTCAAAAACGCCTGGAACGCCTCCTCCCAGGTCATCTCGCACTCGTCGTCGTACGGATCGACCGAGATGCGCCAGGCCGCCGCATCGGCGGCCTGCACCGGCGCTTCCTTCGTCGCGTGCTGGAAGTCGACGGCGGGAAGGCCGAGCAACTCGTGCAGATGGTCCACACCGGACATGACCCTGAGCTCCTGGTACTGGGGGACGGCTGATGTCCGCAAGGTTTATCAAGCCGCACTGACAACGGTGCGACCGGGGACCGTCCGTGACATGTCCACCGACGCCCGTGGGAGCCGGTCGCGGGTCGGTTGTCAGACCCTCCCCTTAGCGTTTTCCTCGTGGTCGGCACAGCGGGTGCGGCCATCGAGGGGAGACGTCTGTGTACCGGCAGGGCGATGTACTGATCGTGTCGTTGGAGGAGTCGGCGGTGCCCGCGCATCTCGTGGACGCGCCGGGTGAACCGAGGGACGGCCGGGGGCGGATGATCCTCGCGCTGGGCGAGGTCACCGGCCATGCCCATGCGGTTCAGGGCCCGGGCCGGCTGATGCGCGAGGCGGGTGCCTTCGGGCCGATGCTGCTCCATCTCCCCGAAGGCGGGCGAGTGGTCCACGAGGAGCACGCGGCGATACCGCTGTCGAAGGGCTGGTACCGAGTGGTGCGCCAGCGGGAGTACGCGCCGGGGGCGGTCCGCATCGTCGCGGACTGACGCCGCCGGGCCCACCCGGGCAGCAGCGGATCACCGAGGCGGATCAGAGATCCGAAGCACGCAAACACAGAACACTGAACGACACGGAATCAGGGGACGGGAAGACCGATGCAGTACGTGGACTCATGGCGGGCCGTGGCAGCGGCGACCGGTGCGGCGGACCGGGGCGCGGCCGAGGACGGGCTGCGGCTCGCCTACCGCAGCGCAGGACTTGCCGAGCCGGAGCGGATCGTCTGGGTCGACTCGCCCAGGGCCGCCGTGGAGGCCGTCGAGAAGCTCGTCGACGCCGGACGCTCGGTACGTGACGAGGTACGGACCCGGCCCTGGGCGCAGGAGCGGCGCCGGATGTACGACGAGCTGGGCCCGGCGGGCTGGTCCGCCCTGTGGTCCGCCACGGGGGCGCAGCTCTGGGAGACCACGGCAGCGCTCGCCGAGCGGATCAGGAGCGGTGTCGTCGCGGACCTCACGAAGCGCCCCGAGGACGAGTCCGATGTCCGGCTGGTGCTGCTCGACGCGGTCCTGGGCCAGCACGATGCGGCCTGGCTCGCCGCGTTCGACGGCCGGGGCGACCGGCTGGACGGTCTGGCCGAGGTGGCCAGGCACGCGGGCTGGTGGTGGCCCTACGAGCGTGTCGTGGTGATCAGCGAGCGCCCGGAAGCGCTCCACCGGGACGAGGCGGGCCGGCTCGACCGCGGGGACGGCCCGGCGCTCGCCTACCGCGACGGCTTTGCGCTCCACGCCTGGCGGGGCATGCCCGTGCCCGCCGAATTCCTCGCGGAACTGAACTCCCTGACGCCCGAACGGATACGTGAGGAGGAGAACGCTGAACTGCGCCGCGTGATGCTGGAGTTCTACGGTTACGACCGCTACCTCACCGAGTCGGGCGCCGAGCCGGTCCATCGGGACGAGACGGGCATCCTCTGGCGGATCGCGCTGGACGGCGACGAGGACGTGGTGATGGTCGAGGTCGTCAACTCCACCCCGGAGCCGGACGGAACTTACCGCACCTACTGGCTCCGGGTGCCGCCCGGCACGAGGACCGCGAAGGAAGGAGTGGCCTGGACCTTCGGACTCCAGGGGGATGCCTACGCACCCCTGCGCCAGACCTGACCTTTGTCGGCCGAGCAGGCGGAGCGCCTTTCGGTTCCCGGCGTTGAGGTGGGTGCCGATCCGGACAAAGGCCTGGACCGGCGGCGCCGGGGGGACGGAGGGTGATATGACCCGGCACGCGAAGTGCACGTTGTCAGATCACGCTCGGCCCGACAAAGGACGCGTTTCAGGCCGTCAGTGCCGCACGGTCGATGCCGAGTTCGCGGGCGAGGGCCTCGTCGGTCCAGGCCAGCATCGTGGCCCGGGAGAGCGGACCCGCGTACGATGTCATCTGCACAGCCAGGCCGTCCAGCAGGGCGGTCAGCCGCCAGGCCGCGGACATCGGGTCGTCGCAGCGGAACTCACCGGCGGCGGCGCCCTCTTCGATGACCTCGGCCAGCTCCGCCTTCCACTGCTGGTCGAGATCGCCGGCCACATTGCGCAGCGCCGGGTCGCGCAGCGAGGCCGCCCAGCCCTCGATCCACAGCCGCCAGCCCTTGGCCTGGCCCGTCGGGGCGTACCAGCGGACGGCGGCGCGCAGCCGCCGTACCGCACTGCTGCGGCGGCTCAGCAGCTTGCGCAGATGGGCGAGGTCGGCCTCGGCGGCATGCGCGAAGGCGGCCGCGACCAGCTTCTCCTTGGTCGAGAAGTGGTAGAGCACAAGCGCATTGCTCACACCGAGCACGGCGGCCACGTCGGCGATCCGTACCGCTGCGACCCCCCGCACCTCGATCTGTTCGACGGCAGCGCGCAGGAGCTCCTCGCGCCGTTCCGCCACACTCAACCGCACTCTTGCCACGGCGTCACCCTAACGAATGCGCGGGGCCCGGGCAGGCCGAGGGCGGAACCGCGCACGGCCCCGCCATGCCCTCGACGAGCTCCGCGCCCGCTGCGGCACACGCATACCGGCCCTCGGAGGCGGCCCCGGGACCGGCGGTGATCCAGGGCGTGTTTCGAAAGTCCCGTCTGGCCGGGGGCGTCTGGCACGCACGCTTGCTGCGTTGTCGGTCGTCGGCGCAGCCCGCTGCGCTCTCCTCCCTCCGCCTTGCGATCGCACGCACCAGACGCCCCCGGCCCCCGCCCTGCGGGCGGACGACGCTACTTTCGAAACACGCCCTAGGACACACGGGTGCCGTGGCCCTGCATGTCCCGGACGTCGCCGCCCCGGGTGAAGTCCTGCGAGGCGACGGCGGCGCCCTGTACGCCATACACGTCGACGGCCGTCCGGAACCGCCATGACGACCGGCCGCGCAGCCGAGTTCAGCGGTACCAGCCGAACCGTTCCGCCATCACCGGCAGCCGGTCGGCGACGATGGCATGGGCGGCGGTGCGCGGGGTGCAGCCGTCGGCCTCGGCGCGGGCCAGCATCAGGTCGATGAGGGCCCGCATCGAGCGGCGGATGTGTCCGAACGCCTCGTCGGCGTCCGCGCCGATGTCACCGAACAGCGTCCACCACCACCAGGCGTTCGTACCGGAGTTGACGACCACATCCGGCAACACCGTGATCCCGCGCGCCGCGAGCAGTGCCTCCGCCTCCGCGAGTACCGGCATGTTCGCCGCCTCGATGACCCAACGGGCCTTTATCCGCGCCTGGTTGGCGGCATCGATCGCATACGAAACGGCTGCCGGTACCAGTATCTCGACTTCCTGCTCCAGCCAGGCGTCCGCGGGCAGCTCCCGGTCCCCGTCCCGGAGCACGCCGCGGTCCACCGTCCCGTACCCGTCCCTGGCGGCCAGCAGTGCCTCGACGTCCAGGCCGGCCGGATTGGCGATCGTACCCTTGACGTCGGCCACGGCGACCACCGTCAGCCCGGCCCGCGCCAGGAACCGCGCCGTAGCCCCGCCCATGGTGCCGAGCCCCTGTACGGAGACCCTTGCCTCCCGGTACGCGACGCCCGCCCGGTCCAGCGCCGCGAGCGCCGACTCGGCGACCCCGCAGCCGCCGACCAACTCGTCGAGCCCGATGCCGTCCACCTCGACGGCGAACGCGTCGGCGAGACGCTGCCGCGCCGCCGTTTCGTCGTCGAGCAGGGGATAGACGGCCTGGATCGAGGAGACGAGCCCGGCCTCGGCCGCCGCCCGGTCCACCATGTCCTGGGTGAGTCCCAGGTCCTCGCCCGTCGTCCATGCGCTCTCGATGTACGGGCGCACGGCCCGCAGATAGCGCACCAGAACGCCGTACGCCTCCGGGGCGCGCGGGTCGCAGTCGATGCCGCCCTTGGCTCCGCCGAGCGGTATGTAGCGGGCCCCCGTGTCATCGGCGTCGAAGTGGAGGGCCTCCTTCATCGTCATGCCGCGGGCCAGCCCCGCCACCTCGTCGAGGGTGCAGCCCGCCCGCATCCGCAGCCCGCCGCTGGACACGCCGCGCACCAGCCGGTCGACGACCAGATACCCCTGGCGGCCGGTGATGTGGTCCGTCCAGGTGAGCGAGATCAGAGGGGTGGACGGGGCGGTGGGGCGGGACAGCGGAGGTGTCGTCATCGGAGGGGCTCCTCGGTCACAGTGATCACGGTGGGCCCGGGGGTGGTCAGGGCCAGGGACAGGGCGCGGGCGAGCGCCTCAGGGGTGTCGGCACGGGCGCCGTGGCCGCCGTACGCCCGCGCCAGCGCGGGCAGGTCGACGGACGGCAGATCGACGCCCTCGGGTGTGTCGCCCCGCGCCGCCATTTCGTCGCGGATTTCCCCGTACCCCCCGTTGTCGAACACCACGACCGGCAGCGGCAGCCGCAGCTGGGCGGCGGTGGCGAGCTCCTGCACGGAGAACTGCAGCCCGCCGTCCCCACTGAGCGCCACGACCTGCCGGTGGGGATACGCGGTCTTCGCGCCGATCGCCGCGGGCAGCGCGTAGCCGAGGGTGCCGAAGCCGGTCGGATGCAGATAGCGCCCGCGCGGGCCGACGGGCAGGTGGGGCAGGGCGCCGTAGTAGCAGCACTGCGCACTGTCCGAGGTCCAGATCGCGTCGGCGTCCAGCACGGTCCGTGCGGCCCGCAGATACGGCACCCAGCGGGCGTCGCGCTCCGCGGTCTCGGCGTCCCGCGCGGCGCGCAGCGCCCGTACCGCGGCGGCACCGTCCCGCGCGCCCGAGTCCCCGGTTGCTTCCTCCAGCGCCTCCCGCAGCGCCTCCAGCGTGGGGCGCGCCGCGCCGACCAGCGCCAGATCGGCGGGCAGTCCCGCGTACATCTGGGCGGGATCGATGTCGACCCGGATCAGTGTGCCGCTCAGCGCCGGCGGCGCGGACCACAGATCGGACTCGGCCAACTCGGTGCCGACCGCGAGCACCGCATCGCAGCCGGCCAGCCACTTCTGTACGGACGGGCTGTGCAGCGACACCCCGAGTGACAGCGGATGCGTCTCGTCGACGATTCCCTTGCCGTTGGCGGTGGTGACGACCGGGGCGGCCAGCGCCTCGGCAAGCGCCAGGCACTCGGCGGACGCGGAACGTGCTCCTCCGCCGAGGACCACGGCGGGCCGGCGGGCCGAGCGCAGGGCCAGGGCCGCGTCCCGGAGCGCGGGCCCGGCCGGGCCCGGGGCGGACAGCGGTGGCGTGAGCCGCACCGGTCCCGCCTGCTGCAGCGTCTCCAGCAGATCCAGCGGCACCTCGACATGGGCCGGGCGTGGCCGTCGGGTACGGAACAGGGTGAACGCACGCGCCACCGCCGAGCCGATCTCTTCCACCGTCGACACACGGTGGCTGAACGCTGCGACCGCGCGCAGCGCCTCGGTCTGGCTGCGCATCTCGTGCAGCAGACCGGTCGGCTGACGGGGATGGCACAACGGCATCCCGGGCGACACGACCAGTAGCGGCACGCTGTCCGAATACGCCTGACCGACCGCTGCCGTGATGTTGAGCAGGGCCGGACCGGTGGTGGTGATCGCCACCCCGGGCCGCTCGGTGACCCGTGCGTACGCGTCCGCCGCATATCCCGCGCCCTGTTCGTGCCGGGGCGTGACATGAGCGATCCCGTACGGGACCAGATGCCGGTAGATCTCCAGGTTGTGCGTTCCGGGAATCCCGAACGCCCTGGTGACCCCGTGCGCCGCAAGCGCGCGGACCACGGCCTCGCCGCCGGTCAACGACGCAGTTCCCGGTTGCTCGGGCACGCGGCTCCCTCCATCGACAGGTAGACATCAACAGGGTGATTTACTGAATCGCCGGTCAGTATCGTGAGCTGGAACGCCGCTGTCAACGCGACCACTGCTGAATCGCCGTTCAGTGGCCGGACCGCGTCGGCCCTGACGACCTACGGGGCGCTCCACCCCGCCGAGCGTGGTCCGCGGCCGCTCCGCCGGCTCGTCTCCGACCTGTGGCCGGGGTGAAGCTCATCGCCTCCGCGTATGCCATGACGTCGCGCTCCGGCCCGGCACCGGGAACGGCCCCCCCGGACGTGACACGGGCGGACGGCCGAATGCGGAATCCTTTGGCGGGCACGCACGTTGGATTCGGCATGAGGGGATTCGACGCACAGCAGGACGCGCTGCTCGGGCTGCTCGGCGAGGAGAGCGGCGGTGTACTCGTGACGCTCAAGCGGGACGGCAGGCCCCAGCTGTCCAATGTCAATCACTTCTACTACCCCGAGGAGCGCATCGTCCGCGTCTCGATCACCGAGGACCGGGCGAAGACGAAGAACCTCCGCCGCGACCCGCGGGCGAGCTATCACGTCACCAGCGCGGACCGCTGGGCGTGGACGGTCGTGGACGGCACAGCCGAGCTGACCCCGGTCGCCACTGATCCGCACGACGCGACGGTGGAGGAGCTGATCACGCTCTACCGCGACGTCCAGGGCGAACACCCCGACTGGGACGACTACCGCAATGCGATGGTCCGGGACCGCCGCGTGGTGCTGCGGCTGCGCATCGAGCACGCTTACGGGCAGCCGCGCGGCTGACGGAGCCCGGTCCGGCGATCAGTCCTCGGCCGCTTCGCTCTCACAGTGCCGTACCACCCCGACCACAACTCGCACTGTCGTACCCCACGACCATAATGAGACGACATCGACTCCCTCAGGAGATGCTGTGACCGGCGCTGACCCCTTGCCTCCGCTCCGCACCCGGCTGCGTTCGCTGCGCCCCGCCGCATTCGGTGCAGATCCGGGCGGTGCACGCATGGAGCGCATCCGCCGCTCGCCCAACTTCGCCGACGGCGTCTTCCGGAACCCGGTGGGGGCGCGGACCAGGCCGTCCGGATCCGCCCTGGAGTTCGCGAAGGTCTACTTCCGCAGGCAGGAGCGGGCGCGCAGGGCGCCGGTCGGCACCGTGCCTGTCCATGCCACCACCTACGCCGACCTCGCCGAGCCGCCCGCCACCGGGCTGCGGCTCACCTGGATGGGTCATTCCAGTGTGCTCGCCGAGATCGACGGCCGTCGGGTGCTGTTCGACCCGGTATGGGGCGAGCGCTGTTCGCCCTTTGCCTTCGCCGGGCCCAAGCGGCTGCACCCGGTGCCGCTGCCGCTCGCCGCCCTCGGACCGCTCGACGCGGTGGTGATCTCCCACGACCACTACGACCACCTCGATCTGCCGACGATCCGCGCCCTCGCGGGCACGGAGACGGTGTTCGCCGTTCCGCTCGGCGTCGGCGCCCATCTGGAGCGGTGGGGCGTGTCAGCCGACCGGATGCGCGAACTGGACTGGAACGAGACCACGAAGATCGCCGGCATCAGCCTGACCGCCACCCCCGCCCGGCACTTCTGCGGCCGCGGTCTGCGCAACCAGCAGCACACGCTCTGGGCTTCCTGGGCCGTCGCGGGACCCGAGCACCGCATCTACCACAGCGGTGACACCGGCTATTTTTCCGGCTTCAAGGACATCGGTGCCGAACACGGCCCGTTCGACGCGACGATGATCCAGATCGGCGCGTACTCCGACTACTGGCCCAGGAACCACACGGACTGCACTCCACTCCCCGGTGGGTGGCCCGACATACATATGACGCCCGCTCAGGGGATCCAGGCACACCTTGACCTGCAAGGGGGCAAGCCGCACGGCGTCATGATGCCCATCCACTGGGGCACCTTCACCCTCTCCGTGCATCCGTGGGCAGAGCCCGGCGAGTGGACCAAGGATGCCGCCGAGGAAGCCGAGCAGCCAGCCGCATTTCCTCGGCCGGGCGAGCCCTTCGAACCTGCGGGAACGCTTCCCCTCGATCCCTGGTGGCGGTCCGTGGCTGCCCCGATTGCACACCCCTGGCGCCGCGGCGAGGCAACGGACGTTGCTCAGGATCAGGACAATCGCGATCTCGATCTCGCAGGTGAGCGGTGACTCGGGGCAGGGGTTGGCAACTGCTTGCTGGGGAGCATGCATGAGGTCGGTTCAGCTCGATCGTGTGATGGTCGTCCCGCAGGCTTGCGGCGACCCGGCCGGGACGTGACCTCGATGGCGTCCGAGTCGCCGAACTCGTCCTCCGGTAGGTGCCACCGACGGCGTTGCTGCTGAAGGGTGGATGCGGTTCCACGCCGTCGCGCGGGCGGCGCCGTACCAGATCCACGCGACCGGGACGGGCTTGCGCATGCCGCCCGCGCGGGGCAGGCCGGCTCGGCGGCAAGTAGCTGCTCTGAACCTCTTGCCGGGTAGACCCGATCTGCCTAATGTGAACCTTCAAATTCCTGGAAGCACACACAGCAAGCTCCGTTAGGGCAGAGTTTTGAACGATCAAATTCACCGGACGCCCGAAGCCACCGCCCCCGCGGCCTCGGGTCCGGCTACCGCCCGCGGTCCGAGGGCGGGCTATCTCGACTACGCCAGGGTCGGCCCGCTCTCCCGCCCGGCCGCCGCCGCGCTCGCCGTAACGACCACGCTCGCCGCCCGCGTCGACCCCGCCGACCTCGACCGGCTGTTCGCCCTCAGCGACGCCGCCCGGACCTCGGCGGCCCGGCTGCTCGACGCCCGCCGGCACGAAATCGCCCTCGCCCCGTCCACCAGCAACGGCCTGTTCACTGTGGCCGCCGCACTCCACGGCCCCGGTACCGTCCTGGTGCCCCGCGGCGAGTTCCCCGCCAACCTCTACCCCTGGCTCCGCTTCGCCGACCGCGGCGGCCCCGCGGTCCGCCTCGTCGACCCGGCCGGGCAACGGCACATCACCCCCGACCTCCTGCGCCGCCACCTGACTCCCGACGTCACCGCCCTCACCGTCAGCGCCGTCGACTCGCTCACCGGCCACCTGGCGCCGCTCGCCGCCCTCAAGGAGGTCCTGGGGCCCGAGCGGCTGCTGATCGTCGACGCCATCCAGGGCCTGGGCGCCGTCGCACTCGAAGCGGACGCCGCCGACATCCTCGTCAGCGGCGGCCAGAAGTGGCTACGTGCCGGCTGGGGAGCCGCACTGCTGATGATCCGCGACCGGTGCGCCGAGCGCCTGGCTCCCGGGCTCGGCGGATGGGCCGGCGTCACGGAGCCCTTCGCGCCTCGGCATCCGGCGCCGCCGCTGCCCGGGGCCGCCGCCCATCTCGCCACCAACCCGGACTTCCCGGCCGCCGCGGCCATCGGCGCAGCCATCGACGACCTGTTCGACCAGGGCGGCCCGGCCGCCGTCGGCGCCCGTATCCGCGCCACCCTTGCCGATCTGCTCGACCGCGCACGGCGGGCCGGCGCCGACATCCTGCTGGACGGACTCGGCCCCCACGAGCGCGCCGGCATCGGCACCTTCCGCCTGCCCGGCCACGACCCCGCCACCGTCCACCACACCCTCGAAGCGGCCGGCCTGACCACCACCCGCCGTGACGAGTGGATTCGACTGTCTCCCCACGCCTCCACCCCGGGTGCCGCGGCGGACCTGCTCGCCGAGGCACTGCACACCCTCACTCACCGCACAACCCACTATCCACAGGAGCCGAGATGTCCCATCAACTGAGCCGCCGCCAACTGCTCCAGCTCGCCACCGCCTCCGCCGCCGGGCTCGGCCTGGCCGCCTGCGGCAGCAGCGGATCGGGCGGCAACGCCGGCGCCGACGGCGACAGCGGCCGGATCACGGTCTGGAGCTGGACCACCGCGGCCGAGGCCCTGCGCGGCGTCGTCCCCTCCTTCGAGCGGGACAACCCCGGCATCAAGGTCGATATCCAGGATGTCGGCAACCCGGCCATCTGGGACAAGATCACTGTCGGCCTCGCCTCCAGCGGCAAGGGACTCGCTGACGTCCTGCACATCGGTGTCGACTACCTGCCCGGCTACCTGGAGAAGTTCCCCGACGGCCTTGCCGACCTGTCCAGGCTCGGCGCCGACCGGTACAAGGACGCTTTCGCCAAGGGCCTGTGGCCGACCGTCATAGGCAAGGACAAGGCCGCCCACGCCCTCCCGTGGGAGGTCAACCCACTCGGGCTGTTCTACCGGCAGGACTACTTCGACAAGGCCGGTGTCGACCCCGACGGCATCAGGAACTGGGACGACCTGATCGCCGCCGGGCCGAAGATCCGCACCGCCTCCGGCGCCCAACTGCTCGGGCTCGACAAGCCCGGCACCACCCCGGACATGGACTTCTTCCAGAACCTGATGCAGCTCCAGGGCGCCTTCTACTTCGACCAGGAAGGCAAGATCACGCTCGCCTCCCCGGCAGCCGTCCAGGCCCTCACCGTCATCAAGCGGCTCAACGACGACGGCCTGCTCGCCGACACCGCGGGTGAGGGCACCAGGAAGCGCCTGCTCGGCCAGGGGAAGCTCGCCACCGCCCCGGACCCCGCCTGGGCCGTCGAGTACCTGGCCGCCAAGTTCCCCGACCAGAAGGGGAAATGGCGCGTCATGCAGCCTCCCGCCGCCGTTCCCGGGGGCAGCCGCAGCGCCATCGTCAACTCCACCTACCTGACCGTCTCCGCATCGAGCAAGCGCCGCCGGGCCGCCTGGCGCTTCATCGAGTACGCGCTCACCAAGCCCGCTGAGATCAACCGGATGTTCACCTCCGGTGGCGTCTTCCCCGCCCTCAGCGCGGCGTACGACGATCCGAGGTTCAGCGCGCCCCACCCCTTCTACGGCGGCCAGAAGGTGCTGAAGTCCTTCGTCGACTCGCTCAGTTCCGGATCCGAAGCCACCAACTTCACCGGCGACTACACCCGTGCTCTCAAGCTCGCCAGCGATGCCCAGAGCCAGGTGCTGGTCAAGGGCGCCGATCCGGCCAGTGCCCTCAGGGACGCCGCCGAACGGCTCGCGCAGCAGACCGGCCGGCAGCAGGCGGCCTGACCACCATGTCCTCCGCCCTGTCCGAACGCGCACCCGCCACCCCGGCCGGCCGCGGCACCTCCAAGCACACCGGCCACGCCCGCCCGCGCCGGCGCCGGCTGCTGACCCGCGGCTCCGCCCCGTACCTGCTGATCATGCCCGCCGTCCTGGGCTTCGCGATCTTCAAGGCGTACCCCATTGTCTCCTCGTTCTGGATCAGCCTCACCACCGGCAGCGGCGACGACCGGACCTTCGCCGGACTCGCCAACTACCGGCGCCTGCTGGACGATCCGCTGTTCTGGACCGCGCTGAAGAACACCGCGCTGATCCTGGTCGTCCAGGTGCCGCTGATGCTCGGCCTGGCCCTGCTCATGGCCCTCGCCCTCAACTCCTCCAAGGTCTGGCTGCGCCCGCTGTGGCGACTCGGTGTCTTCGTCCCCTCGCTGACCGGCCTGGTCGCCGCGGGCGTGATGTTCTCCGTGATCCTCAACCGCGACGCCGGACTGCTGAACTGGGTCCTCTCCTTGCTCGGCATCGACCCGGTGAACTGGCTCGGCAGCCCCTTCTGGGCCCGTGTGGGCGTCGTCCTCGTCATCACCTGGCACTACACCGGCTACAACGCGGTGATGTACCTCGCCGGCCTGCAGGGCATTCCCACCGAGCTGTACGAGGCCGCGATGGTCGACGGCGCCGGACCGATCCGCCGCTTCGTCTCCATCACCCTTCCCCAGCTGCGGCCGATCCTGCTGCTGACCGTGGTGCTCTCCACCATAGGCACCTTGCAGCTCTTCGACGAGCCGTACGTCCTCACCGGCGGCGGCCCCGACAACGCCACCATGACGGTAACCATGTACCTCTACAACAACGGCTTCAAATACTTCGACTTCGGTTACGCCTCGGCCCTCGCCTACGTGCTCGCACTGATCGTGTCCGTGCTCGGCATCCTGCAGGTCCGCCTGATGGGAGAGCGCCGGTGAAGCCCCGTGGCCCTCTGCTCACGCTGCTGCTCGCGGGCGCCTTCGCGCTCTGCGTCGGTCCGTTCTACTGGCTCGCCATGGCCGCGACCCAGGAGGACAAGGACGTGTTCTCCTGGCCACCGAAACTGCTGCCCGGCGGCCACCTCATGGAGAACCTCCGGGGGCTGGAGGAGTCCATCGGACTCACCCGGGTCCTGCTCAACACCCTGGTGGTGGCGGGCGTCCAGACGATCGGTGCCGTCGCCGTCTCGGTGCTGGCCGGATACGCCTTCGCCAAGTTCGAGTTCCGCGGGCGCAACCTGTTCTTCGTCCTGCTGCTCAGTACCCTGGTCATCCCGGACACGGTGATGCTGATCCCGATCTTCCAGATGATGATGGAACTGGGCCTGATCGACTCCTACCAGTCCGTCATCCTGCCCGGTCTGGTCACCCCGTTCGGCATCTTCCTGATGCGGCAGGCCCTGCGCTCCATGCCCGACGAACTCCTGGACGCGGCCCGCGTCGACGGCGCCGGCGAGCTCCGGGTGCTGTGGAAGATCGTCATCCCGGTCAACCGGCCGATCATCGCGGCGCTCGCGCTGTTCGTCTTCCTCGGCAGCTGGAACCAGTTCGTCTGGCCGCTGATCGCGCTGCGCAGCCCCGAGATGTACACGCTGCCCGTGGCCACCGCCACCCTGCAGGGGCTGTCGACCACCAACTACGCGCAGGTCCTGCTCGCTGCAGGCATCGCCGCCGTCCCCGTGATGGCCCTCTTCCTCGTCCTGCAGCGCCAATTCATCTCCGGCCTGCTGGCCGGGGCCACCAAGGAGTGACCACACCATGACCACCGAACCGCACCCCGGCGCCGAGAGTACGCACATGCCCGCCGAGCCGGACGCCGATCCGCAGCAGTTTGCCCCGGTGTGGCGCCCGAACACGCCGGCCGTGGCCACCCCCGACACCGTCGTCCACCGGCAGCTCGCCACCGGCCTGCGTCACTTTGCCGACGCCCCGCTCACCGTTTACCTCACCGGGCTCGGCTGCGACCGGCTGGAGACCGCCGTCACCCTGGTCGACGACGGCGTGGTCCTGATCGAGGTCACGGTGTCGGCCGCGGCCACCGTCCGCGCCGAATGGAGGGTCCCCTGCGTCGCGGCAACCGCCTACTGGACCCCGGACACCAACGCCTCCCGTTGGCTGCCGCCGTCCTGGATCGCCCCCCGGACCGTCTCGCTGGCCCTGGGCGCCCCCCTCGCCAGTCTGATCGGCGCCGATGACCGCGCTCTGTGCACCGCAGCCGCGGGCGAGACCTCCGCACCCGTGCGCGTCGGCGCCGGCGTGGTGGAGGAGAGCGGCGAGTTCGCCTTTGCCGTCGAACAGGACCTCACTGCGGACGGGCCGCCGCTGCGGCTGCGGATCGACCTCAGCGGCCGCCACTTCGCCGCCACCCTGCAGGCCGTTACCGCATGGTGGGCCGAGGGCCTGCACCACCCCGGCACCGCCCCCGCCGCCCGGATGCCCGCCTACTCCACCTGGTACAGCCTCCACCAGAACGTCGACACCGCCGCCGTCGAACGCCAGGCCGCCCTCGCCGTGACCGTCGGCTGCGAGAGCATCATCGTCGACGACGGCTGGCAGACCACCGACCGCGCCCGCGGCTACGGCCACTGCGGCGACTGGGAGCCCAACCCGGCGGCCTTCCCCGACCCCGCGGCCCACGTCGCCGAGGTCCACCGGCTCGGCCTCGCCTACCTCCTGTGGTACGCACTGCCGTTCATCGGCCGGCACAACGACGCCTGGGACCGCTTCAAGGACATGATCCTGCGCGAGGAGCCCGACCTGGAAGCGGCCGTGCTCGACCCCCGCCACCCCGAGGTCCGCGCCTACCTCGTCGAGAGGGTCTCCCGCGCCGTCGAGCAGTGGGACATGGACGGTCTGAAGCTCGACTTCATCGACCGCTTCGCCGTCACCGACCCCCCGCCCGCCCCGGCCGGAGCCGACCACAGCGCCGTCCACGACGGCGTGCTCCAACTGCTCGCCGACCTCGACGCCCGCCTGCGCCGCACCCGGCCGGACATCATCGTCGAGCACCGCCAGCCGTACGTCAGCCCCGGGCTGTGGCCGTACGCCACCATGATCCGCGCCACCGACTGCCCGCTCAGCCCCGCCGAGAACCGCCAGCGCACCGTCGACTGCCGGCTCACCGCGGGCCCGCTCGCCGTCCACGCCGACATGATCATGTGGAACTCCGCCGACACGCCCGAGGCCATCGCCGTCCACCTCGTCAACGCCCTGTTCTCGGTGCCGCAGATCTCCGTCGACCTCGCCGACCAGAGCCCCGACCAGCTAGCCACCCTGCGCTTCTGGCTCGGAGTCTTCCGCCAGTACGCCGACGTCCTCCAACTCGGCGTCCTGGAACCCGCGCGACCGGACCTCGGCTACCCCCTGGTCCGCGCCCACGACCAACACACCACCGTGGTCGCACGCTACGCGCCACTGCCCGTCGCCCTCCCCGACCGGCACGCCGCGGACGGCCCGCAGACCCTGCTCGTCGCCAACGCGGACGGCGACCCTGCGGTGCTCCTGACCGCCACCCGACCGGAACAGGCCCTCGCGCGCGTCCAGGACTGCCGTGGTGAGATCCTGTCCGAGACCGTGCTCGACCTCGTCGCCGGGGTGAACCCGGTGACCGTGCCGCCCGGTGGCCTGCTCACCCTGACCCGCGAGCACTGACAACTGCGGGCTGGGGGCGGCCACCCACCGCCCCCAGCCCGCCGACCACAGAGGAACGATGACCGCTCGACCGGTGACCATCGAGGACGTCGCACGCGCGGCCGGAGTCTCCCGCCAGACCGTCTCGAACGCCCTCAACGCCCCCCACCGGCTGCGCGCCACCACCCTCGCCCGGGTCACCGCCGCCATTGACGAACTCGGTTACCAGCCCGACCAGTCCGCCCGCAGCCTGCGCACCGGCACCCGCAAGGTCATCGGCTATCCCGCCCCCGCCGACAACCCCGCCGACCCCAACCCCCTGATGGGCGGCTTCCTCCAGGCCCTGGTGACCGCCGCCGACGCGGTCGGCCACCGCATCCTGGTGTTCCGCTCCGACCCCCAGCAGGGCGCCAGAGCGGTCGCCAGGTCCTTCAACGGACTGATCGCGGCCCGCCAGGTCGACGGGTTCGTTCTCTCCGACGTCGTCCACGACGACCCCCGCGTCGATGTGCTGACCGAGGCCGGATTCCCGTTCGCCGCCTTCGGCCGAACCGCCCCCGGCCGCCCGCAGAACTGGGTGGACATCGACTCCACCGCCGCCACCGCCGCCCTGGTCGGACTCCTGCTCGACCAGGGCCACCGCCGGATCTGCTACCTCGGCTCCGCCGCGTCCCTGCCCTGGCTCGCCGACCGCAGGGCCGGCTTCCTGCAGGCCGCGGCCGCCGCCCCCGACGGCGCCTACGAGGTCGGCGTCCCCGACGACGAGCCGGCCGCGCTTTCCCACGCCGTCCAGCGCCTGCTCACCGGCCCCGACCGCCCGACCGCCCTGGTATGCGCAAGCGACTGGCTCGCCCTGACCGCCTACCAGGCCGTCCGCGCCGCAGGCCTCACCGTCGGTGACGACGTCGCCGTCACCGGTTTCAACGACATCCCGCTCTGCACGCTGCTCCAGCCCGCCCTCACCAGCGCGCGCCTGCCCCTGGCTGCCATCGCCCATGCCCTCGTCGACCGGCTGATCACCGCAGTCGAGGACCCCGCCGCCGCCCCGACGAGCGGGCTGCTGCTCCCTGCGGAGCCGGTCGTGCGCGACAGCACGCCGGGGCGGTAGCGGCGGACGCCGGCCGTCATACCACGTGCGGGAAGGCGGGGCACGTCGTGCTCCGAACCAGCAACCGGCGTAGCCTACGGCAGGCAGATGACCGCAAGGCCGGAGTTGCGGCATGGAACGGGTACCCGCAGGCTTTAACCGGCAGGCGGCCTTGATGACACAAAGAGGTGATCAGGTTGCAGAACCATTCGCGCCCGGTCAGCCCTCCGAAACTTCGGTGTGGATGATGCGTGCCGCCTCACGGGCCGGTATCCCGGTGAGCCCAGTCGCGATTCTCCAACGACCTGCCCCAGCACAGGAATCAGGCAGACGGGAACTGGCCTCGCATCCCAGTTGAACTCCGGAGCAGTTGCCCGGAGTACTTCTTTGCGGCACGTGCTGCGGACACCCTGCTCGATCCGCGGTGTCCGCTGACCGTCCGGTCCGCAGCGGCCCCAGTGGTCGAAGTGTATGACCACCGGTTGCCACAGCCCGCCATCAGCGATAAGGAGCCACAGAACATGGGTGGAAAGCAGAAGACACTCGCCGTACTGATCGGAACCGCGCTGGCAGCCGGACTCACCAGCCCGGCCTTCGGGTTCACCGCCACCACCGGCGCTCACTTGCCGACCCTGCGCGCCGCCACCCCAGGGTCCGGGATGTCGGTCGTGGAGTGGAACCGCGAGCTCATCACCATCCTGAGCGACCCGAAGGCCCAACCGTCCACCGTCCACCCCACACGCAGCTTCGCGCTCCTCCAGGCCGCCGAGTACAACGCGGTGGTGTCGATCACGCGGGCCGAACCGGCCTACTTGTTCTCGGTGGCGGCGCCGCGAGGCGCCCGTGCGGATGCCGCAGCGAACCAGGCGGCCCACGATGTGCTGGTCGCCCTGTACCCGGCCAAGCGCGCAAGCGTGGACCGGCGGCTGAGCAGCCAGTTGTCCGCGATTCCCGACGGCTCCGGCAAGCAGGCGGGCATTCGCGTGGGAGCCGCGGTCGCACGCCGACTGGTCAGCCTGCGGTCCCATGACGGGTCCGCGGCCAAGCCGCCGCCGTTCAGCCCCGGCAACAAGGCCGGTGACTACCGGCCCACACCGCCCGACTTCCCCACACCGGTGTTCACCAACTGGGGCTCGGTCAAGCCGTTCGTGCTGGCCGACGGAAGCCAGTTCCGCCCGGCAGCGCCGCCGGCCGTGAGCACCGCCGCGTACGCCACCGCCTTGAACGAGGTCAAGAGCCTGGGGAGCAAGACCAGTACCACCCGCACTCCCGATCAGACCGCGGCCGGGAAGTTCTGGGCGGCAGCGCCTGTCTGGAACGTCTGGAACCAGGTCGCGCAGGACCTTGTCACCTCCCAGAACGCAAGCCTGGAGAAGGCGGTGAAGGTCTTCGCCAGGCTCGACCTGTCCCTCGCCGACACCACGATCGCGATGTACGACGCCAAGTACGCCTACCGCGTATGGCGGCCCGTGACCGCCATACGGCTCGGTGGCACGCACTACAACCCGCGCATCGTCGGCGATCCCCACTGGAACCCCCTGCTGCCGACCGCTCCGGATCCGTCCTACCCGGGCGCTCACGGCGCCCTCAGCCAGGCGGCGGCAACGACGCTCGCAGGGTTCTACGGTGCGCACCACCGCATCGCGGTGACATCGAAGGGCGTCACCCGAACCTTCGCCGGCTTCCAGGAAGCCGCCACCGAAGCATGGCTCAGCCGGCTCTGGTCCGGCCAGCACACCTCCCTCGACAACCGCGCGGGCCAACAACTCGGCACGCGTGTGGCCGATTTCGTGGCACGCCGCCTCTGACGGCCCGCACCTGCGGCGTCAAAGCGCCGCATGACGGTGGCCAGGAGCCGGCTGTACCCGGCGTACCGGGTACAGTCGGCTCCTGCCACGCTCGGAGAACAGCCGTACGAGGGCAAGGCACGGCCACGGGCAAGAAGATGATCCGGGAACTGCGCGGCCGGACGCTGCGGGTGCACGGCTATCACGAGCGGACGGTCGCCGACGTGCCGATCGGCACTCGGCGGCCCCGGAGAGGGTTCGCTCCGGTGGGCCCATCAGGTGCAGGCCGACCAGGTGTCAATGCGACGTAATCGGTCTCTCGTGCGAGAGGTCATACCGGAGCGGGACGAATGGCGGGCAAGTTCGACAACCGACCGTCGCACATGCGTAATTGACGACTACTGTGTGTGTCTGGTGATCAACGGTGGGTTCATGTCTTCGAGCCTGCCCGACCGATGAACCGAGCCTGACCGACCACCGTAGGTACCACCGCATGAACGCCGATTCCTGGTGCCCCACGTACCGAGGACACTGATGTCTCAACTTCGCGCACCCGAAGAGCGACCGGAACGCCGAGAGGGCGGACGGCACGGCCGACCGGGTGCCCGTTCCCACTCGGCCACGGCCAGGCCGCGCGCCGCACAGCCGTCCCTCGAGGCACGTATGCGCCCGCAACTTCTGCGCACCGCGGTGCTGCCGACCGTCGCCGCAGTGCTGAGCGGAGCAGCAGCGGTCATCTTCACCGTCCGCTCAACCGGAGCCCGGCCGTCCACCGAGCTGTGGACCGCACTGGGCGGGGCCGCCGCACTGGCCGTCGCCGCCGTGCTGGCCGCGTACCTCGCCGCCAACCGCGTCGCCACCTCCGTCTCCGGCCGCTGCCTGGCGCTCCGCCGCGCCAGCGCACAGGGCCAGGCCGAACTCCAGCGGGTGGTGGAACAGCTCCGCAACGGCGAACCCGTGCCCGCACGGGGGCCCGTGCAGCCCGTTGCGCCCGGCAGCGATGCCTTCGAGCTGCTCGCGCAGGAACTCCTCCGCCAGCAGGAAGTCGCCGTGGCCGCGGTCGTGCAGGCATCCCGGCTCTTCGACCACACCGGCGAGGACCAGAAAGTCGAGGACCAGAAAGTCGAGGTCTTCGTCAATCTCGCCCGTCGGCTGCAGTCGCTCGTACACCGCGAGATCCAGCTGCTCGACGAGCTGGAGCACCAGGTCGAGGACCCCGATCTGCTCAAGGGCCTCTTCCATGTCGACCATCTGGCCACCCGCATCCGCAGGCACGCCGAGAACCTCGCCGTCCTCGGTGGCGCCGTCTCCCGGCGCCAGTGGAGCAACCCGGTCACCGTGACGGAGGTGCTGCGCTCGGCGATCGCCGAGGTCGAGCAGTATCCGCGGGTCAAACTGGTACCGCCGATCGACGGCACGCTGCGCGGACACGCCGTGGCCGATGTGATCCATCTGCTGGCCGAACTCGTGGAGAACGCCACCGTGTTCTCCGCCCCGCACACCCAAGTGCTGCTCCGTGCCCAGCAGGTCACCGCGGGACTGGCCCTGGAAGTCGAGGACCGGGGCCTGGGCATGCCGGGCAATGAGCAGAAGCGGATGAACGCCCTGCTCGCCGACCCCGACCAGGTCAATGTGGCTCATCTCCTGCAGGACGGCCGGATCGGCCTGTTCGTCGTCGCGTCACTCGCCCGACGGCACGGCATCGCGGTACGGCTGCAGAGCAACATCTACGGAGGCACTCAGGCCGTACTCGTCCTTCCGCAATCCCTGCTGGGCGTGGACGGGCACGCACCGGCCGCGGCCGACGCTGCTCCGGTCCCGCCCTCGGGGCCCGTACACCACCCGCCGGCCGAGGACGACACCGGAAGCCATCGCAGGCCGAACCCGATCCTGAACCTCGGTCCGGGCCCGTCACCGGCCCCGCAGCCGGGTGCCGATCGGCAGCCGTACGTGCCCGCTCAACCGCTCCGCCTGCATCAACCACCCCAGCAAGCGAGACGCGAGGGCGAAGCCCCACCGCTCCCACTGCGCGCCGAGCGCGTCGACCGTCCCACCCCGGCCGCGGCCCGCCCCGGAATCCGACGCACGAACGACGCCCCCGCGGCACCCCGGTCCGAGCCCGGAGTCGTACGCGGCACCACGGGCAGGCCACAACTCCCCAGGCGCGCCAACCAGGAGCACCTGGTTCCGCAACTCAGGGAGGCACCGGCCCCGCGCACCGAGGACGAACAAGCCCTGCACGACCCGGGAGTCATGGCAGCCTTCCGGCGGGGCATCGAACTCGCGGAGGCCCGTGGCGAATCCGAGGCGGACGCCGACCGGGTCCCGGACACGGGCCTTGAAACGGCGGCCCCGCAGAACTGGCACCCCCAGACCTCGCCCGGACCACTGCCGGTCCGCGGACTCACCGGGACCGCCGCCTCGCACCGCCCGGCCCCGGCCCCGGATCCGCACGCGGCCTCGGCCACCGACCCCCTCGAAGCGAACACCTCCAAGGAGTAGAGCACCATGGCGACCGATATGCCGTCCCGTCAGGTCTCGGACCTCGACTGGCTGCTGAGCGGACTGGTCCAGCGCGTGCCGTACACACGCAGCGCAGTCCTTCTCTCCGCCGACGGGCTGGTGAAATCCCTCCACGGCATGGACGCCGACAGCGCCGACCACATGGCGGCGCTGGCAGCCGGCCTGTACTCGCTCGGCCGCAGTGCCGGCGCGCGCTTCGGCGACAGCGGCGACGTACGACAGGTGGTGGTCGAGCTCGACTCGACGCTGCTGTTCGTCTCCACTGCCGGGTCGGGCACCTGCCTCGCCGTACTCGCCGGCCGCGAGGCGGACGCGGCGGTGCTCGGTTACGAGATGACCATGCTGGTCAAGAGCGTCCGGCCCTATCTGATGACTCCGGTGAGACAAGCGGCCGGGGCACCCGGCGTCACGGGGCTGTGAGGGTGTCGGTGCCGCAGGACGGGCCGTTGCTCGACGACGCGGCGGGCCGGCTCATCCGCCCGTACACCGTGAGCAACGGCCGTACCCGTCCGACCACCGTGCTCGACCTGCTCTCCCTCGTGATGGCCACCGGGACAGAGCCGCAGATCCATCTCGGTCCCGAGCACTCCGTCGCGCTGGGGCTGTGCGGCGGCCCCACCTCGGTGGCCGAGATCGCCGCCCACCTGCGGCTGCCCGCAGTCGTCACCAAGGTGCTCGTCTCCGACCTGGTGGACTGCGGGGCACTCACGGCACACCCGCCCGCCTTCCATGACATGCCCACCGACCGATCTCTGCTGGAGGCAGTGCTCGATGGCTTACGACGACAGCTCTGACGGCTTCGGCAGCTCCGCCGCGTACGAGAACAGCGCAAGCTTCGAAGGCTTCGGAAGCCATGCAAGCCACTCAGGGCATGCAAGCCACGCAAGCAATGCAAGGCATGCAAGGCATGCAAGGCATGCAAGGCATGGCCATCGGGAGGGCTACGGCGACGCCCGTGGCGCCTATGAATCCGGCGATGTGCACGACTCCGGTGGAACTTACGACTCTGGTGGCGGTCATGACGTCGGTAGAGCCGCCGGATCCGGTGGAGCCAATGAATCCGGCGGCTTCGAAAGCTTTCCTGTCGCGCTCAAAGTGTTGGTGGCAGGCGGTTTCGGCGTCGGCAAGACGACCTTCGTCGGCGCGGTCAGCGAAATCGCACCGCTGAGCACGGAAGAGCTGCTGACCCAGGTCAGCGCCGCCACCGACAGCCTCGACGGCATCGAGTCCAAGACCTCCACCACCGTGGCGATGGACTTCGGCCGCATCACGCTCGACGAGCAGCACACGCTCTACCTGTTCGGCACCCCCGGCCAGGAACGCTTCTGGTTCATGTGGGACGAGCTGTCCCATGGTGCGCTGGGGGCGGTCGTGATCGCGGACACCCGCAGACTGGCGGAGTGCTTCGCCGCCGTCGACTTCTTCGAACGGCGCGGCATCGGATTCATCGTTGCGGTGAACGAGTTCGACGGCGCCTACCGCTACGCGCCCGAGGAGGTAAGGGCCGCGCTCGACCTGGGGCCGGACGTGCCGGTCGTGCTCTGCGACGCCCGGATCGCCAGCTCCGGCACCGGGGCATTGGTCACACTGGTCCAGCACCTGATCAACGCCACCTCCGCCCCGGCCCCGTTGTCCGGCTTCGGAGCCCACCGGTGACCCGATATTCCGGCGGCCGAATGCTGCTCACGCCTGTCGACCGCGATGCCCTCGTCCGTACCCAGCGGCTACGGGCCTTGGGCCTCGGAGAACGTGCCGATGCCTCGTTCGACAGCTTCGACGCCTTCGCCGACCGGGTGGCCGAACTGACCGAGGTGCCCTTCTCGATGGTCAACTTCATCGACGGCAATCGGCAGTTCTACGCCGGACTGCACACCCCGGCCGGCACGCACAAGGGCTTCGACCTGGGCGTCACGGCCGCGGGCAGCGGGTGCGGCGACCGGTATATGGCCCTCGACCGCGGCTACTGCCCGCATGTCGTCGTGCGGCGCAAGGCGCTCGTCCTGGAGGACGTCTGTGACTACCCACGATTCGCCGGAAATCCTGTAGTTGACGAAATAGGCATCCGTTCCTACCTCGGCGCGCCCCTCATCGACCGCACGGGCATCACCCTGGGGGCCGTCTGCGCGGTCGACACCGTGCCTCGCCCGTGGGGCAGGGCAGGGCTCGACACGATCAAGTCCCTGGCACAGGAACTCGTCGGGCACATCCATCGGCGGGAGGACAACAGCATCGGGATCTGACCGGACGGGCCCCGGCTGCCGGTCCACGAACAGACACCGGCCGCTTCTTGATCGCCCCCCCGGTCCGAGGGCCACCGCCCGGTCATCGGTGGAGGAACTCCCCGATTCGCGCCCGCAGCCCCCGCGCATCCAGGCCGTGCGCGGCAATGTGCTCGTCCATCTCTCCGTACTTGCGCAGCTCGGCCCGCCTCACCCCGAGACCCAGCACACGGTGCGGCAGCTCGGTGAGCGCGTCATTGGCCGCTGCGGTGGACGTGCCCGCCAGATACGGCTCGACGACGACCACATCGGCGGTCCCGTGATCACCGACCGCCCGCCGCAGCCCGGCCGCGTCGAACGGGCGCACCGTCGTTGCGTACAGCACGGTCACATCGAGGCCGTCGGTCGCCGCGAGCACGTTGTCGAGCATCGGTCCGACCGCGATGACAACCCCGCCCCCGCCCTCCCTCACCGCGGTGAACCCGGTCCCGCCGCCGACCGGCCGCGCCCGGTCGTTGGACTGCAGCGACAGCCGTACGTACACCCGGCCGTCCCCGGCCGCAGCCTGCCGCAGCAGCTCTTCGGTTTCGTCGGGATGGCCCGGGACATGAACCGTCCAGCCGTCGAGGGTGTCCAGGAGCGCGACATCGCCCGGTGACATATGGGTGAAGCCGCCGGCGGGCCAGTCGTACGAGCCTCCGGCGCTCACCAGCACCCCGCCCACACCCTGATGGCCGAAGTCCAGCTTCACCTGCTCGAACGGCCGCTCCACCAGAAAGCTGGCGAAGGTGTGCACGATCGGTCGCAGCCCGGTCAGCGCCAGCCCGGCGCCCGCCCCGATCAGCAGCTGTTCCCTGATTCCGACATTGATGACCCGGTCCGGGTGTGCCCGCTGGGCCCGGTCGAAGCCGTCCCGGCTGATCTCGGCCAGCACCAGCGCGAGGCGCGGGTTCTCGTCCAGCAGCTGCGACGTGGTCGAGATGAAGCGGTCGCGCATCGTGTCCATGAGAAATGCCCTTCTCCCGTTTCGTGGTTTCTGCGTCTTCGGTTCTCGCCGGGTGCGTTTCAGTCCTTGGGGTCGACACGCGCGACCACGGCCCGCGGCCGGCCAGGGTGCGGTGCCGTGAAAGCCGCGTACAACGCTTCGTGGTCCCGTCCGTCGACGGAGTCGACCGACCAGTCCGCGGCCTCGAACCGCGCAGCGATCCCGCCGGGCCGTCCGTAGGACGCCGACGCGTTGTCGATCACCACGGTGTGCAGCTGCTCCAGCCCGGCCGGCCCCGCGTAGGCGAGCGCCTCGTGGACACTGCCTTCGTCCAGCTCGGCATCCCCGATCAGCACCCACACCCTCGGGGAGGTCAGCCCCTGCGCCCGCAGGCCGAGCACGCTCCCCACGGCCAGCGGCAGCCCGTGCCCCAGCGACCCGCTGCCGATCTCGACCCCCGGCACCAGTGTCCGGTCCGGGTGGTGGCCGAGCGGTGAGTCGTACGCGCCGAACCCGGACAGCAGCTCCTCGCCGAAGAAGCCGTGCGCGGCCAGGACCGCGTAGTACGCCATCGGGCCGTGCCCCTTGGACAGCAGGAACCGGTCGCGGTCGGGTGCGTCGGCGGTGCCGGGTGTCACCCGCAGAACCCGGTCGTACAGCACCCAGAGGGCATCCAGCGTGGAGGTCGCGGCGGGGCCGTGCTTCTCGTCCCCCGTCATCAGGCTCATCAGCCGGTCCATGTCGTGGTAGTCGCCTGTCGGCGCAGCAGTCATGTTCGTCATGAACTCAGCGTTGAACATCAAGTTTGGTTGAGGTCAAGCCGGTAAAGGTGTTCGTGACCACCCGTCGAAGTGCGGTATTGTTCTCATGCGCGTTCGGCCAGGGAAAACCCCAGGTCAGGCGGGCATCGGGACGTGGCGCAGCTTGGTAGCGCACTTGACTGGGGGTCAAGGGGTCGCAGGTTCAAATCCTGTCGTCCCGACAGCGATGTCGGATGTTTCCGCAGGTCGGGGGCTCTCTTTGGAGGGCCCCCGATGCGTTGGTCGAAGCAGTCCGGGAGCCCTCGTTCGCTCCCCGTGCTCCCATCGCTCCCAGCCGTGATCGAGGGCGTCAATCGATGTTGACCGTGGTCGCCCGCTACGGTCGAGAAGGCCGTGCTCCCACAGCGGCGGGCCTGCTGCGTGAATAGGCGACCACTTGTTCGATTTCAGTGCCCCCTTGACTGTGAGGGCTCCATGTCTGGATGGTCAATACATCAGGACATTGAACGTGATCGCCGGGTTCTGTGCAGGTCAGAGGGGGTGCGGCTGAGGTACTGGGTGTCGTGTGGCTCCCCTTTGTCGATTGGGGAGTGGCGGTACGCGGCGATAGCGGGCAGTACGGAGATGTTGCTCGACCAGGCGCTTGTGCGTGATAGGAGCACTCCACGCGGCTGCCAGTGGTCGCGAGGCGCAATGCCTGACTTGGCAGTCGCAGGCTGAGCCATGCAGGGGGAGTCGTCCCACACCGGAACGACGGGCATGCCAGGCTGCTGGTGAGCTGCATCCGGCAATGCGGCGAAGTCCTTCTCCGAGAAGCTCTTCTTCTCGCCGTCTCTCGTGGTGCATCAGCATCCGGAAGATGGGCAGGGTGCGTCGGCCGCGCCTGTGGCACACCAGGTCAGCGAGCGCGATACGTCCGAGCCGTTCCAGCGGCTGCTACGTACTGCATCGAACGCTGGTGCATCTCAACGGATTTCCACCCGCACCCCTTTCGACATGGAGACTGGCGCCCCACCTCGAGGTCTGTGCCTACTCCGAGCGATCAGTCTCATACCGCCTCGCATCCGCGGGAAAGGAAACGGGAAACAGCACCGTTCGCCTTGTCCGTCCAGCCAGGGTTGCCGCACGCTTTCGTGTGGCAATCCCGTTTACCTGGATGGACGGTTATGGAGGTTTTCCGTGCCGCAGCCGTCCACCGACTTTGGTGAGGAGCTGAGGAAACGGCGTTTGGAAGCCGGCCTCAGTCTCACCGCGCTGTCTGCCGCCGTGCACTACAGCAAGGCGCAGCTGAGCAAGGTCGAACGAGGAATCAAAGCGCCCAGCCGCGATCTTGCTCGACTGTGCGACGCAGCCCTGCAAGCCGACGGAGCGCTGATCGCCTTGGTCGCCGCGCCCGCTGCCGGCGCGCCAGAGGCAGTGTTGACCAGCGGGTTCGATGAGGAGGAGTGGATGATGCAGCTGTCTGCGGGCGGTCCGAGCTGGTTCCAGCCCGTGGGCCGACGACAGGTTGTCAGTGCCGGCGCTGCCTCGCTGATGAGCTGGCGTGCGGGTGGTCAGGGGTCAGTCTCTCCGGCAGCCGGGGGCGGCATGCTCGAAGCGTCCCGCTCACTGTTCACGCACTACCGCCGGCTCGGCCAGAGCGTGGAGCCCGGATTTCTGCTGCCGGGCCTGATCGCGCAGACGCACACGTTGCGAGAACTGTCCGTGCACGCGGATCCCCGCACGCGCCGGCAGCTGCTGGCACTCGGCTCCCGGTACGCCGAATACATCGGATGGCTGGTGCAGGAGACCGGAGACGAACGGGCGGCACTGTGGTGGACGCAACGCGCGGTCGATCTCGCGGCTGCGGCTGGTGACCAGGCGCTCGCCGGATACGCGCTCGTCCGCCGAGCGTTGGTCACGCTGTACCAGGAGGACGCGGAGCAGACAGTCGCCCTGGCACAACGCGCACAGAAGGACACGCTCCCACCGCGCATTCGCGGGCTGGCCGCGCAGCGCGAGGCGCAGGGGCACGCACTCGCCGGACAGCGCGACGCGTGCTTCCGTGCTCTGGACCGGGCCCGCACACTGCTGGCTCGCCAGGAACGTGATGCCGATACTCCGGTGATCGGCAGCATGCACCTGCCCGACTCGGTCGGCATGGTCACCGGGTGGTGCTTGTTCGACCTCGGCCGACCGCAGGAGGCGGCGGAGGAACTGACCCGGCAGCTCGCGCAGATCTCCCCCGAGGCGGTGAGAACGCAGGCGCGGTACGGCGTACGCCGAGCGCTCGCTCTCGCGTCCGCCGGTGAGATCGACCAGGCCTGTGCGTTGACGGCGCCGCTGCTCGACGGAGTGGCAGCGGTCCGCTCCGCGACCGTCACGATCGATCTCCGGCACCTCGCCCGCGTCCTGGGCCGCCACGTCGATCACGCCTCGGTACGCCGGATGGCTGCCCGGCTCGGCACGTTGACGCACTTCCCCACCACCTGACGAGGAGTATCGCCATGAACGATGTGTTCATCAACTACCGTACGGGCGACGGCGAAAAGACCGCGGCCCTGATCGACCACGAGCTGTCGCGCCGCTTCGGGCGAGACCGCATCTTCCGCGCCTCGAAGTCCATCTCCCCGGGCGACGCCTACCCCGACGCCCTTTTGACCGGTCTGCGCCGCAGCTCCGTGGTCCTGGTGGTCATCGGCCCTGACTGGACGAACTTCCAGGCCCGGCTGCGAGACCCGGAGGACTGGGTACGCAAGGAGATTGTGGAGGCGTTCACCTGTGAGATCCCGGTTGTCCCTGTATTGGACGGCCGGAAGACGGATCGGCTGAACAGATCCGAACTGCCGGACAAGTTGGCGAGGTTGGCCGACCTTCAGTCCATTCCGTTCGACGGGCACGACACCGAGACGGGACTGAAGCGCCTCGGTGACCTGGTGGCTGATGTGGCCGGGCTGCGCGACCTGGACCGGGATGCCACATCTTCGCCTGCGCTCGGCTCTGTGGCGAACTCGACCGGAGACGTCAACGGAACCGCCGTACAGAGCCGGGACTTCACCGGAGACGTCGGTGGGACCGTCATCAAAGGATCCAACGGGCCCGTACACACAGGAAAGGGAAATATCTACCAGAACTCGCGTCACGTATCGGGTGGTCGGCACTTCGCGGGCAACGGGATGACGTACTTCGAGGGCGACCATCACGGCGACATCCGACACCAGTTCGGCGAGTCCGACCGACGCGAGGGCGATGACGGGTGAACGGGTACTCCAATACACGGGTCGACAGTCCCCGAGGCCCCATGCACACCGGCAGTGGCGACATGTACGTCACTCTCGGCGAGCAGCTGAATGGAGCGGACAGATTCGCATTCCGGCGTATTGCCGAAGATCAACTGTCGTGGTTACGAAGGGTGTTGGTCGCCCCGGCCGGCATGGGAGAGGCCCGTCACAAGCTGGCCGACACCGGCACCGTCATCCTGGACGGCACCCCGGGAAGCGGCCGGACCTCGACGGCACGGGTCCTTCTGCACGAATACCACCAGGACACCGGCGTCTTCCATGAACTTCTCCCGGACGAAGAGGAGGAGTTGCCACTGAGGGACCGGGAACTGGTCGGAGCCGGCGACCGGCTGCTGCTGGACCTGTCGGCAGCCGACCCCCACCGGTGGCCGGCCGCCCAGTCGGACCTCTCCGCCCTCCGTAAGGCCGTACACGACCAGCACGCCCATCTCGTGGTCGTCATGCCGCACGGCAGCACCCTCGACTCCGACTTGCAGTTCTGCCGGGTCGCGATCGAACGCCCGGAACCTGCGCGGGTCTTCCGACGTCACCTCCGCGTATATGGCGTGCCGTACGAGCAGTACATGCAAGCCGAGTCCGTCCCGACGGCCAAGGAATTCCTGGGCGAGCAGAGGCCGATGCGGGAGATCGCGACCTTCGCCGACCTGGTGCGCCGGGCCCGCGAGGCAGCTCGCGCCGGCACCGGATTCGCTGAGTGGTGTGCGACGGCTCACAGAGCGAGGGACGACCGGCGCAAGGAGATCGCCACACTCGTCGCCGAATTACGCGAGGGACCGCAGCGGGCCTTGCTGATCACCCTGGCAATGCTGCACGGTGCTCATGCCGACGTCATCCACGAGGCAGCCCAACTCCTGCTCAAGACGGTCAAGTACCCACTGGACGAACTCCCGTTGATTCAACGCAAGGATCTCGCCCAGCAGCTCGAGGAGATCTCTGCCGGTACCGGACCAGGCGGACACGCACGGTTCATGGAGCTGGACTACGACACCGCGGTCCGTGCTCATTTCTGGGACCACATGCCCGACCTGCGTCGGCATCTCGGCACCTGGACAGTGCGCAGCGTGGACCTGACCGGACCACATATCACCCAGGAGCTTCGCGACGGCCTGGTAGCGCGGCTGGCCGCACAGTATTTGCGAACCGGACACGAGGACGGCCTGGCGTCCCTGGCCGAGGACTGGAGCGCCACGACGCCGAGCCGGGGCCAGTTGGAGGCCGCCGTCCACGCACTCACCTGCGGACTCAACGACCCCGCACACGGCGGGAGCTTCCGCCGACGGATCTACCAGTGGTGTGCGACCAAGCAGCTCAAGGGAGAGTTCGCGCAGGTACTCGTCCAGGTCTGCGCGGACGTCATCGCCTCCAGCCACCCGGATCAGGCCATGCTCCGGCTGTACTACTTGGCTCGCCGCGAGCGCGACAGCACTCGCGCCCTGGACGCACTGTGCGAGTTGGTGGCAACGAGCAGCCGACTGCGCCGACGATTGCTCGACCGACTGGCACGCTCTGCCCTCTCCGAACCAGGCATCTTCCTGAAGGCCTGTGACCCAGCACCACTGATCGCCTCCTACGACAACTCGCGCGCCCTGATAGAAGAGAGGGGGGTGCAGGACTCCGTGACCAGGTGCTGGCATGCGGTACTGGACAGGTTGCCACGTGCAGAGTGGCAGCCGGACGCGGAACGCTGGCTGCACGTGGCGTCCGACAGCGGACGCCACGGTGACCTGCTGCTGGACCTCATCGTCGGCGCGGCCGACCGGTGTGAGGGTAAGCGCGGCGCCACCTTCGCCGCGCTGTACGCGAGTGCCCGAGCCGCGGAGCGCAACTCCCCTGCGGGGGACGAGCGAGCTACCGCGACCACCGACCGGCTGCTCCAGAAGATCTCCGCAGCACAGGGCCTCGGCCCGCAAGCCACGCCGCCGCGGGCGGCATCACCCAGGGGGACCACACTGTGACTACCGGCTGCAAGACGACGACCATCTTCCTCACCACCTTGTGCGGCCTGCTGTTGACCATCCTCGGCCTGATGCAGGAGTGGCCTGTGTTCGCGTGGCCCGTACTGGCCGTACTTCTCGTCGGAGTTCCCGCAATGGCCTTCAAGATCGCCGCGGTACGGCGTGGGCCCTTGCACGTCGACGTCGAAGAACAGCGCACCGACCCCCCTATCGAGCGCAGGGAACTACACGTCAGGCATGTGGCGCTGCCCAGCAACTGGGATGACTACGACTTCTTGTTCTCGGCGACGGTGCGGTGGTACCCCCTTGAAGCACCCGGCAACGAACCCCTCCTCAATCCAGCGGGACTTGCGGTCGAAGCGGTTCTGGAACGAGCCCGCCTGATCACCGAGCAGCGGGAGCCAGGCCGGCCCTCCCTGGTGCAGCACGAATTGAGCGGTGCGCTCAGCAGGATGCGCCCAGACCCGACCGGGCATCTTCAAGCCATGGCGGAGGACATCACGCTCGTCCTGCGCGAACACGACCAGGAGCGGCTGAACCGACTGGCCGAAGTGCGCAAGGACAAGGCGGTGTGGGAACACCAGCGGAAGTACGAGCAGAGCAAGCGTCAGTACCTGAGCGAAGACGTACTGAAAGACACCGGCAGCGCGGTCGTCTGGTGGCTCGCCAAGAACGATGACCATGTGGATAGGACCGTGGCCGACCTCGGTCTGCTCGCCCAGCTCACGTCTGCCGCCAACGACACCGACGTGCCGGAACGGCTGCGTGATCTCATGCCCCGGCCGCACGGGGAACGGCCCGGTCCGGACCTGCTGCAGGACCCGGCTCCTCCCTTCGAGCAAGAGCCGATGCCCGCGGACCACTTCGAGGCCTTTCTCAACAGCATGGGTTTCACGGACGGAGACGACCGGAGGCCGATGCTGGTCAAGCAGATCGCCGACGTCATCAGGACACAGGACCAGCACGAGACTGCTGAGGACCTATTGCGCAGGTTCGACCCCCCGGCGAGTTTCACACCGGACGCCGGCGAGCCGCCGGCCTCCGCACAGGACACAACCGATGAGACGCCCGCAGCCTCGCCGTTCGAGAGGACAACCGATGGACAGTGAGTTGGCGGCTCTCGCCGCATCGGGAGCGACCACCTTGGTCTCGCTCATGGTCACCGACTCCTGGACGCACGCCCGCGAAATCGTCGGACGATTCTTCTCGCGCACTGGTCCGGACAGCACCGCGATTGCCGACTTGGATACCGCCCGAACCCGGCTGCTCGCCGCCGAGGCCGCAGGTAATGAGCAAACGATCCGCGACAGCAGGAATCAGTGGCACGCCTACCTGCAACATCTTCTGCAGGCAGGCTCCGCGACTGGCGAAGACCTGCGCGATTTGCTCACATCCCTGCAGAGGGCCGCGAACGCGGATACACAACGGACCGACGTGTACAACGCCATCAGTGGGGGAGTCCAGCACGGTCCCGTCATCCAATCCGGCCGGATCTCCCGTCTTACCCTCCACGTAGACCATCCCACCGCTCAGGCGTAGGACCGAGCCCAAGACCCTCCGCGTTGGGCTGGCACCGTTGAAGGATCGAACGGACCATGTCCTGGCTGAGTCGAGCAGACCTACGGGATCCTGATACTGCACCGGCGCCCACCGCGACTTCGCCGCGGTGGGCGCCGGCACTGGGGAATCGGAAATCTCGAGCATTGCCCCCGCGACACGGTGTGGCTTGAAGGCGACCACGATTCGACATTCGTCGGGATCGCGCTGGGATCGTCCCGACATTCAACCGATGACGGAGCTGTTCCGCCGGCCGTAAGGTCCGCGCAAACCCGTCATCCGGCAGAAGGGGCGAGCAAAGCCTTGTGCACCGTAGCCTGTCGAATCCCTCGTCTCCCCGAGCACCACCGCAAGGCTGGAAAAAGCCGCTTCCGTCCGGTTGATCCATCTTCTGGAAGCGCGGCAATAGGTGCTTTCCCCGTCATCGCATTCGGGGTGGCGAAAGCACGTGCTCGTGGAATCCGCCTCGGACGGTGATGGCGGCGGAAAGCGCGGTGTGGTCCGGCCGACATCATGGCCGAACGAGACCGAGTTGGGGCTTCAAGCTCCCCGTGATCACGGACCCCAGTCCGTACTGCAGCACGCTGGGCCGCGGAGACGAGTCGCGGTTGAAGAAGCGCGACTGAGCCGAGATCTGCCTGATCAGAAATTCACGATGTGGGGTTGTACGCACCCCGTAGGAGAGCTGTCCATGCCTCATCCCCCTTCCCCTCAACCAACCCGCCTCAGATCGCGTCCGCTTGCGTCAACCACAACGGTCGGACGCGTCGGCGCGCTGATCGTGACGCTCGCCGTCGTCGCAGAGGAGGCCCTGTGATGCCAGTGATGTCACGTACTACCCGGCGCACCCTCAAGGGCTTGGCCGCGGTCACCGTCGCGGCCCTGACGCTTGGTATCGGTCCGGCGCTGCCCGCGACGGCGGCGAGTCAGGCCGAAGGTACGATCGCGAACGCGGGCGCCCCCGGTGCCATCAAGGATCGGTACATCGTGGTTCTCGGCAAGGGAGCCGACTCCAAGTCGCGCAAGGGCAAGGCGCTGGCTGCCAAGTACGGTGCGAAGGTCAAGAGGACTTACAACGCGGCGCTCAACGGGTACGCCGTCGAGTTGACGGAGAAGCAGGCCAAGCGGTTCGCCGCCGATCCGGCCGTGGAGTCCGTCGTGCAGGACCGGACCGTCAAGGCGACCGACAATCAGCCCGACCCGCCCTCGTGGGGGCTGGACCGGATCGACCAGCAAGCCCTGCCGCTCGACAGCCGCTACACCTACCCGGATACGGCGGGCCGCGGAGTCACGGCCTACATCATCGACACCGGTGTGCATATCAGTCACCAGGACTTCGGCGGCCGGGCCAGTTACGGGTACGACGCTGTGGACGGCGACAACAACGCCGAGGACGGCAACGGCCACGGCACGCACGTCGCCGGAACGGTCGCAGGTTCGTCGTACGGTGTGGCCAAGCAGGCCAAGATCGTCGCGGTACGCGTGCTGAACAACCAGGGCTCCGGCTCCACCTCCGGCGTCATCGCGGGCGTGGACTGGGTGACCGCCAACGCCGTCAAGCCCGCGGTGGCCAACATGAGCCTCGGTGGCGGTACCGACCCGGCGCTGGACACCGCTGTCCGCAACTCCATAGCTTCCGGGGTCACCTACGCCGTGGCGGCCGGCAACGAGAACAGGGATGCCTCCACTTCGTCCCCGGCCCGCGTGAGCGAGGCCATCACTGTCGGCTCCACCACCAGTGGCGACGCCCGCTCCAGCTTCTCCAACTTCGGCAGCAAGGTGGACATCTTCGCGCCCGGGTCAGCCATCACGTCCACGTGGTATACCGGCGACACCGCCACCAACACCATCTCCGGCACCTCGATGGCGTCCCCGCACGTGGCCGGAGCCGCCGCGCTCTACCTGGCGCAGGACCCCACCGCCCCCCCGTCGCTGGTCGCAGAGGCGCTGACCTCCTCAGCCATCACCGGAGTGGTGACCGACCCCGGCTCCGGTTCCCCCAACCGGCTGTTGAACGTCACGGGCTTGCGTGCCGGGCCGCACGGCACCGTCACGGGTACCGTCACCGACGGCACCAATCCGCTGGCGGCAGCCAAGGTCACTGTGGGCGATGCCACGGTGATGACGGACGGTCAGGGGCGTTACGCCCTGACCGTGCGACCGCCGGGAACCTATGACATCAGCGTGAGCAAATTCGGGTACGCCACCAAGACCGTATCGGGTGTTGCGATCGCTGACGGCCAGACGGTGACCGAGAACTTCGCGCTGACCGCGAAGCCAAGTGTCAACGTCACCGGTACGGTCCATGACGGTTCGGGTCACGGCTGGCCGCTGTATGCGACCGTGCGGGTCAAGGGCGAGCCGACGTCGGTCGCCTACACCGACCCCAAGACGGGGAAGTACACGCTGAGTGTGCCCGTCTCCGACACCTACAGTCTGCAGGTCGACCCGTTGTACCCGGGCTACAAGCGCAACTCGCAGGATGTGCAGGTGGATTCGGCGGATGTGACGCATGACGTCAACGCGTCGGTCGACTGGACGACCTGCAGCGCAGCCGGATACGGGCTCCACTACGACGGCACTACCGAGCCGTTCGACGGCAACGCCACGCCATCGGGCTGGACCGTGGACGACAAGGTCGGCAAGGGCCAGACCTGGGTGTTCAACGACCCCGGCAAGCGCGGCAACACGACCGGCGGGTCCGGCGGCTTCGCCGTCATCGACAGCGCGAAATACGGCTACGGAAACAGGCAGGACAGCTCGCTGATCAGCCCGGTTATGGACTTCAGCCGGCGAACCCACCCGATCGTGTCCTTCCGCTCCGACTACTTCGGCTACTCGGGCCAGACCGGGGACGTCGATCTCAGCGTCGACGGCGGCCAGACCTGGACCAACGTCTGGCACCACACCAGCGACAGCGCCCGGGGGCCGCGGTCCGAGATGGTGGAGCTGCCCCAGGCCGCCGGCAAGGCCAATGTCCAGGTACGGTTCCACTTCACCGCCGGCTTGGGGTGGTTCTGGCAGCTCGACGACGTCTTCCTCGGCGACCGCACGTGCGACCCGGCACCGGGCGGCCTGGTCCTCGGCCAGGTGACCGACAAGAACACCGGGGCCGGGATCAACGGCGCCACGGTGACCTCGGCCGACAAGCCCGCGGAGAAGGCGATCGCGCTGCCGACGCCGAACGACCCGAACCTGGGCGACGGCTTCTACTGGATGTTCTCCTCGCTCACTGGGGAGCACAAGTTCACTGCCACGGCGGGGAGCAACTACAGCGCACAGGACATCACCGTCGACGTGGCTCCGCACCGGGCAACGGCGAGCACGTTCGTCCTGCCCGCACCACGGCTCGAGGTCAGCCAGGCCCAGCTCAGCAAGACGGTCGACTGGCAGGGCAAGGGCAGCACCACCCTGACCTTCAAGAACACCGGAACCGCCCCGGTGACCGCCAATATCGGTGAGTGGCCGGGCGGCCACCAGCCTGCCGCGAAGCAGCAGGGTGCTCCGCTGCGGGAGGTGAAGGGACACTTCAGCCCTGAGCCGTTCCGGCCCGGCAAGACCGCGCAGCCGGCGGCCGCCAAGTCCTCGGTGACGCCGCACGCGGCGCCGTGGACGACGGTGCCCGACTACCCCACGACGATCCTGGACAACGCCGTGGTGACCCTCGACGGCAAGGTCTACTCGATCGGCGGAAGCGACGGATACACTCCCGCCTCGAACAAGTCATACGTCTACGACCCGGTCGCCCGGACGTGGAGTGCTCTGCCGAACCTGAAGGTCGGCCGTGAGGCGGCACAGGCGGCCGCCTATGGTGGGAAAATCTACGTCTTCGGCGGCTTGGATGCGTACAGCAAGATAGCCAAGACCGAGATCTACGACCCGGCGAGCCGTACCTGGTCCGCGGGTGCCGATATGCCGAAACCGTACTTCGGCGCCGCTGTGACCGTGCTGGGCGGCAAGATCTACATCGTCGGCGGCTGCTCGGGCGGCTGCTACAGGAACGACGTGCAGGTGTACGACCCGGCGTCGGACTCCTGGAGTTCGGCCACGCCCTACCCCGAAACGTGGGGCTTTCTCGGCTGCGGCACCATCGCGAACAAGCTGTACTGCGCGGGCGGGGTGTCGGGCAATACCACCACCAAGCACGCCTACAGCTACGACCCGGAGACCGCCAAATGGACTCCCATCGCCGACCTGCCGATCGACCTGTGGGCGATGGGCTACTCCGTGGGAGACGGCAAGCTCCTCCTGTCCGGCGGCGTGACCAACGGCACCACCACGATCACCAACCGGGGCTTCGCCTACGACCCGGGTTCCGACACCTGGACCCCGCTGCCCAACTCCAACAACACCGTCTACCGCGGCGGCTCCGCCTGCGGCTTGTACAAGATCGGAGGTATCACCGGACCAGGCCAGTGGGACGCGACCAAGAAATCCGAGCTGCTGCCCGGCTATTGCGCGACCGATGTCCCCTGGCTCTCGGTGGACAAGACCGAGGTGACGATCCAGCCGGGCGAGAGCGTTGACGTCAACGTGAGTTTCGACGCGAACGTCGCCGAGATCACCCAGCCGGGCACGTTCAACGCGCTGCTCACGATCAGGGCGAAGACCCCGTACCAGATCGCGTCGGTGCCGGTGGCGCTCACGGTGAAGCCGCCCAAGACCTGGGGGAAGATCACCGGGACGGTCACCGGAGTCGGCTGCACCGGCAAGTCGGCGCCACTGACCGGAGCGACCGTGCAGATCACCTCGAAGACGGCGAGCCACACGCTGAAGACCGATCAGAACGGTCAGTACGTGTTCTGGCTCGATGCCAGCGAAAGCCCGCTCACGGTGACCGCGTCCAGGGACGGCTGGGAGCCGCAGACCCAATCGGTCAAGATCAAGGGCGGTAGGGCGGTCACGGCCGACTTCACTCTCATGAACACCTGCACCTGATCCGACACTCCGTGCGGGCCGGGGCCGGCCCGCACGGACAGGTCTCGGCCCCGCCGGCGATCCGGTGGCGGGGCCGAGACGCTTGCACAGTCAGGCGGATGCCGAGCCGCCGAGCGTCTGCACGATTCGACATTCGTCGGGCTCGCGCCGGGATCGTCCCGACATTCAACCGATGACGGAGCTGTGCTGCCGGCCGTAAAGTCCGCGCAAACCCGTTGTCCGGCAGAAGGGACGAGTAGATTCTCGTGCACCGTATCCTGTCGAACCCTTTGTCTCCCCGAGCACCGCCTCGAGGGCAGAAAGTGCCGACTGCGTCCGGTTGGTCCATCTTCTGGTGGCATGACACAGCACATTCTTGACGTTTCGTCATCATATTCGGAGCGGCGACAGCCCTAGTAACCAGTTTCCTGCCGACGACGGGCGCTCAGGCACAGGAACCTGCCGGCCCATCATCGAAAAGGGCCTCCTGCAGCCCGTGTTCTCCTGTGAGGATGCGATTCGTGAGCACGTGCTCGTGGAGTCTGTCTTGGGCCATGTCGGCGACGGAAAGCCCGACATGATCGCGGCCGACAACATCCGGCCGGACGAGACGGAATGGAGCATCAAGCTCCCCGTGATCACGGACGTCAGTTTGTACTGCAGCACGCTGGGCCGCGGAATCGAATCGCAGCCGAAGAAGTGCGACTGAGCCGAAATCTGCCCTGCTCAAGAATTCACGATTCGGGTTTGCATGCACCCCGTAGGAGAGGTGTACATGTCTCATCCCCGCTCCGCTCGACCAACTCGCCTCAGATCGCGTCCGCTCGCGTTGGACACGGCGGTCGGACGCGTCTCAAGCGTCTTAACGCTGCTCGTGGCGTTCGCCGTCGCCGCGGCCACGGTGATCGCTGTGCCGACCGCGGCCTCCGCCTCCACCCCCTCCGCCAAGCATCCCGTCCCGACCACGAAGGCCGCCGGCTCCACCTCGCCTGGCCGGCATCCCGCCGATCAGGTGTGCGCCAAGCCGTCAAAGGCCGGCGAGATGTCCTGCCTCGCCATGGTCCGCACGGATGTCGTCGCAGCGAAGGGTCTCCAGGCTGATGCCGCTCCCGCCGGTTTCGGCCCGGCCGACCTGCGAAGCGCGTACAACCTGCCCGACGCCGGCTCCACCGAGACGGTCGCCGTCGTGGCTGCGTTCGACAACCCGCACGCCGAGGCGGACCTGGCCGTCTACCGTCAGCAGTACGGGCTGCCGCAGTGCACCACGGCCAACGGCTGCTTCAAGAAGATCGATCAACGCGGCGCCACCAGCTATCCACCGGCGAACTCCCAGTGGGCCGCGGAGATCGCACTGGACATCGACATGGTCAGCGCGACCTGCCCGAGCTGCAAGATCCTGCTGGTCGAGGCCGACGACAACTCCCTGAAAAACCTCGGCGCGGCCGTGAACCAGGCGGTCGCCCAGGGCGCCAAGTACGTTTCCAACAGCTGGGGCAGTACCGAGACTCCCGACGAGCCCCAGAGCGACGAGGCCTACTTCAACCACCCCGGTGTCGCGATCACCTTCGCCAGCGGTGACAGCGGTTACCGCGTCGCGTACCCGGCCGCGTCGCAGTACGTGACGGCGGTCGGCGGCACCTCGCTGGTCAAGGACACCTCCACCACCCGCGGCTGGGCCGAAAGCGCATGGAGGTATGCGGGCAGCGGCTGCTCGAGGTTCGTGTCCAAGCCGTCGTTCCAGCAGGACACCGGCTGCGCGCGCCGTACGATCACGGATGTGTCCGCGGTCGCCGACCCGAGCACCGGTGTCGCGGTCTACAACGGTGGCTGGCAGGTCTTCGGCGGCACCAGCGCGTCCGCCCCGATCATCGCCTCGGTCTACGCGCTGGCCGGGAAACCGGCGGCGGGTTCAGCGCCCAGCTCCTACCCGTATGCCCAGCCCGCCACGCTGAATGATGTGACGTCCGGAAGCAACGGAAGTTGCACGGCTGCGTACCTGTGCAACGGCGGGCCGGGGTATGACGGGCCGACCGGGCTCGGCACCCCGAACGGGGTCGCCGCGTTCCGCCCCGTGCCCTCCGGGCCGCGCGGCACTGTCGCGGGTACGGTGACCGACGGCACTTCTCCGCTGGCGGCGGCCAAGGTCACTGTGGGCGATGCCACGGTGATGACGGACGGTCAGGGGCGTTACGCCCTGACCGTGTCGGCGGGAACGTATGACGTCAGTGCGAGCAAGTTCGGGTACGCCACCAAGACCGTTTCGGGTGTCGCGATCGCTGATGGGCAGACGGTGACCGAGGACTTCGCGCTGAGCTCCAAGTCGCGTGTCAACGTCACCGGTACGGTCCACGACGCTTCCGGTCAGGGCTGGCCGCTGTATGCGACCGTGCGGGTCAAGGACGAGCCGACGGCGGTTGCCTATACCGACCCCAAGACGGGGAAGTACACCCTGAGTGTGCCCGTCTCCGGCACCTATACCCTGCAGGTCGACCCGTTGTACTCGGGTTACAAACGCAACTCGCAGGATGTGCCAGTGGGTTCGGCGGATGTGACGCATGACGTCAACGCGTCGATCGACCCGATGAGCTGCACTGCCGCCGGGTACGGCTTCCACTACAACGGCACCACCGAGCCGTTCGACGGCACCAGCGTGCCGACGGGCTGGACCGTCGACGACAAGGTGGGCAACGGCCAGACCTGGGTGTTCAAGGACCCCCGCGATCGCCCCAACAGGACCGGCGGGTCCGGCGGTTTCGCCGTCATCGACAGCGATTACCACGGCCGCGACAGTTCACAGGACAGCTCGCTGATCAGTCCGGTCATGGACTTCAGCCAGGAAGCCCAACCGGTCCTGACCTTCCACTCCGACTACAACGGCATGGTGTACCAGACCGGAGACGTGGATCTCAGCGTCGACGGCGGCCAGACGTGGAACACCCTCTGGCACCACGCCAACGACAGAGCCTGGGGGCCGCGGACCGAGGTCGTGGACCTGTCCCAGGCCGCCGGCAAGGCCAAAGTCCAGGTGCGGTTCCACTTCACCGCCAAGTGGGGCATGTGGTGGCAGGTCGACGACGTCCGCCTCGGCGGCCGCACCTGTGACCCGCTGCCGGGCGGTTTGGTCGTCGGCCGGGTGACCGACAAGAACACCGGGGCCGGGATCAACGGCGCCACGGTGACCTCGGGCGACAAGCCCGCCGAGAAGACGACCTCGGCGGCGACGCCGAACAACCCGAAGCTGGGCGACGGCTTCTACTGGATGTTCTCCTCGCTCACCGGGGATCACAAGTTCAACGCCAAGGTGGGGAACTACTACAGCCCACAGGACATCACCGTCAACGTGGCCCCGCACGAGGCAACGGACGCCGCGTTCGCCCTGCCCGCACCACGGATTGCGGTCCCGGCCCAGGTCAGCGCGACCGTCGACTGGGAGGGCCAGGGCAACTCCACCCTGACCTTGAAGAACACCGGAACCGCCCCGGTGACCACCAAGATCCGTGAGTGGCCGGTCGCGCCGAGCGGCAACCAGCCCGCCGCGGCGCAGCAGGGCGCTCCGCTGCAACAGGTGAAGGGAGATTACAGCCCCCTGCCGTTCCGGCCCGGCAAGACCGCACGGGCGGCTGCCAAGCCGTCGGTGACGCCGTACGCGGCACCGTGGACGACAGCGGCCGACTACCCCATGCCGGTCATGGACAACGCTGTGGCGACCATCAACGGCAAGGTCTACTCGGTCGGCGGATTCGACGACACGTACTTCGTCAACAAGGCCTACGCCTACGACCCGGGCGCCCAGGCGTGGAGTGCTCTGCCGAACATGAGCGTCGCCAGGGGCGGAGCGCAGGCAGCCGCCCATGGTGGCAAGCTCTACGCCTTCGGCGGCTGGGACAACTACACGAGGCCGGTGGCCAAGACCGAGATCTACGACCCGGCGAGCGGTACCTGGTCCACGGGCGCCGACAACCCGCAACCGCGCTCCGGCGCCGGCGTGGCCGAGCTGGGCGGCAAGATCTACCTCGTCGGCGGCTGCATCGGCAACGACTGCGGCAAGACGAATGTGCAGGTCTACGATCCGGCGGCGAACTCCTGGAGTTCGGGCACGGCGTATCCGGAGAAGGTCTCCTGGCTCGGCTGCGGTGCCATCGAGGACAAGCTGTACTGCGCGGGCGGGCAAGGCCCGGCCAGCACGCACGCCTACAGCTACGACCCGGCAACCGCCAGATGGACTCGCGTCGCTGACCTGCCGATCGAGCTGTGGGGGATGGGCTACTCGGTGTCGGCCGGCAAGCTGCTCGTGTCCGGCGGCGTAACCGATCACTCCAGCGTGCTCACCAACAAGGGCTTCGCCTACGACCCGGGTTCCGATGCCTGGACCGCGTTGCCCAACTCCAACAACACTCTCTACCGCGCAGGCTCCGCCTGCGGCTTCTACAAGATCGGGGGTTCCGCCGGAAACTACTACGGTTCCAGGAACTCGGAGCTGTTGCCCGGCTATGACCAGTGCGCCGCCACAGGCGATGTCCCCTGGCTCTCGGTGGACAAGACCGAGGTGACGATCCAGCCGGGCGAGAGCGTCGACGTCAACGCGAGTTTCGACGCGAGCCTCGCCCAGATCACCCAACCGGGCACGGTCACTGCGCAGCTCACGATCGGCGCGAAGACCCCGTACGGGGCGATCCCCTCGGTGCCGGTGGCGCTCACGGTGAACCCGCCCAAGACCTGGGGAAAGATCACCGGGACGGTTGCCGGGGTCGGCTGCACCGGCAAGTCGGCGCCGTTGACCGGAGCGACCGTGCAGATCGCCTCGAAGACGGCGAGCTTCACCCTGAAGACCGACAAGAACGGCCAGTACGTGCTCTGGCTCGACGTCAGAGACAACCCGGTCACGGTGACCGCGTCCAAGGACGGCTGGGAGCCGCAGACCCGATCGGTCGGGATCAAGCCGGGCAAGGCAACCACGGCCGACTTCTCTCTCAAAGAAATCTGCAGCTGATCTGATGCTCCGTGCGGGCCGGGCCCGGCCCCGGCCCGCACGGACAGTTCTCGGCCCCGCCACCGTTCCCATGGCGGGGCCGGGACGCTTTCGGCGGTCGGCGATCGACCGGGGGGTGATGCCGCGCTGGATACCGAGCCGTCGGGCGTCTGCACGATTCGACATTCGTCGGGCTCGCGCCGGGATCGTCCCGACATTCAACCGATGACGGAGCTGTGCCGCCGGCCGTAAGGTCCGCGCAAACCCGTTGTCCGGCAGAGGGGACGAACAAAGTCTCGTGCACCGTACCCTGTTGAACCTGTCGTCTTCCCGAGCACCGCCTCGAGGCTGGATTGTTTCGTCCTCGTCCGAGTGATCCATCTTCCGGAAGCACGGTAACAAGTATGTTCTTGGCGTTTCGTCATCGTATTCGTGGTGGCGAAAGCTAGTGCTCGTGGAATCCGCCTCGGACGGTGACGGCGGCGGAAAGCCCGGTGTGGTCCGGCCGACATCATCGGCCGAATGAGACCGAGTTGGGGCTTCAAGCTCCCCGTGATCACGGACCCCGGTCCGTACTGCAGCACGCTGGGCCGCGGAGACGAGCCGCGGCGAAGAAGTGCGACTGAGCCGAGATCTGCCTGATCAGAAATTCACGATTCGGGTTTGCATGCACCCCGTAGGAGAGCTGTACATGTCTCATCCCCCTTCCCCTCAACCAACCCGCCTCAGATCGCGTCCGCTTGCGTCAACCACAACGGTCGGACGCGTCGGCGCGTTGATCGTGACGCTCGCTGTCGTCGCAGAGGAGGCCCTGTGATGCGAGTGATGTCACGTACCCGGCGCAGCCTCAAGGGCGCGGCCGCGGTCGTTGTTGCGGCCTTGACGCTGGGCGTCGGTCCGGCGCTGCCCGCGGCGGCGGCGAGTCAGGCCGAAGGCACGATCGAGAGTGCAGGTGCGCCCGGTGCCATCAAGGATCGGTACATCGTGGTGCTCGGCAAGGAAGCCGACGCCGGCTCGCGCAAGGGCAAGGCGCTGGCTGCCAAGTACGGTGCCAAGGTCAAGAGGACGTATGACGCGGCGCTCAACGGCTATGCCGTCGAGCTGACGGAGAAACAGGCCAAGCGGTTCGCCGCCGATCCGGCCGTGGAGTCCGTCGTGCAGGACCAGGTCGTCAAGGCGACCGGTACTGACCCGACCAGCACTCAGCCCAATCCGCCCTCCTGGGGGCTGGACCGGATCGACCAGCAAGCCCTGCCGCTCGACAGCAGCTACACCTACCCGGGTACGGCGGGCGGCGGAGTCACGGCCTACATCATCGACACCGGTGTGCGCATCAGTCACCAGGACTTCGGCGGCCGTGCCGGCTACGGGTACGACGCGGTGGACGGCGACAACATCGCCGAGGACGGCAACGGCCATGGCACGCACGTCGCCGGCACGGTTGCGGGCTCGTCGTACGGTGTGGCCAAGCAGGCCAAGGTCGTCGCGGTACGTGTGCTCGACAACTCCGGCTCCGGCACCACTTCCGGGGTGATCGCGGGTGTGGACTGGGTGACCGCCAACGCCGTCAAGCCCGCGGTTGCCAACATGAGCCTCGGCGGCCCTACCGACACGGCGCTGGACACAGCTGTCCGTAACTCCATAGCCTCCGGGGTAACTTACGCCGTGGCGGCGGGCAACGACAGCACGGATGCCGCCACCTCGTCCCCGGCCCGCGTGAGCGAGGCCCTCACCGTCGGCTCCACCGCCAGCAATGACGCCCGCTCCAGCTTCTCCAACTACGGCAGCACGCTGGACATCTTCGCGCCCGGGACAGCCATCAAGTCGGCGTGGAACACCGGCGACACTGCCACCAACACCATCTCCGGCACCTCGATGGCGTCCCCGCACGTGGCCGGAGCAGCCGCGCTCTACCTGGCCGACAACCCCACCGCCGCCCCATCGCAGGTAGCAGAGGCGCTGACCTCCTCAGCCACCACCGGAGTGGTGACAGCCCCGGGCACCGGTTCCCCCAACCTGCTGATGAACGTCTCGGCGTTCCGTTCCGGGCCGCACGGCACCGTCACGGGTACCGTCACCGACGGCACCGCTCCGCTGGCCGCGGCCGAGATCACCGTGGGTGACATCACAGAGATGACGGATGGTCAGGGGCGCTACAACCTGACCGTGCCGGCGGGAACGTATGACGTCAGTGCGAGCAAGTTCGGGTACGCCACCAAGACTGTCTCGGATGTCGCAGTCGCCGACCGGCAGAAGGTGACCGAGGACTTCGCACTGAACGGGAAGTCGCGCGTGAACGTCACGGGCAAGGTCCATGACGGTTCCGGTCAGGGTTGGCCGCTGTATGCGACCGTGCGGGTCAAGGATGAGCCGACGGCGGTCGTCTACACCGACCCCAAGACAGGGAAGTACACGCTGAGTGTGCCCGTCTCCGACACCTACACCCTGCAGGTCGACCCGCTGTACCCGGGTTACAAGCGCAACTCACGGGAAATTCAGGTGGGTTCGGCCGATGTGACGCATGACGTCGACGCGTCGGTCGACCAGACGACCTGCAGCGCGGCCGGGTACGGCCTCCATTACGACGGCGCCACCGAGTCGTTCGACGGCACCACCACGCCATCGGGCTGGACCGTCGACGACAAGCTGGGCAATGGCCAGACCTGGGTGTTCAACGACCCCGCCAAGCGCGGCAACAAGACCGGCGGGTCCGGCGGCTTCGCCGTCATCGACAGCTCGCGCTACGGCCGCGGCACTTCACAGGACAGCTCGCTGATCAGCCCGGTCATGGACTTCAGCCGGCGGACCCACCCGTCCCTGTCCTTCCGCACCGACTACTTCGGCCTCGCGGGTCAGACCGGGGACGTCGATCTCAGCGTCGACGGCGGCCAGACGTGGACCAACGTCTGGCACCACACCACCGACAGCGTCCGGGGGCCGCGGACCGAGCTCGTGGACCTGTCCCAGGCCGCCGGCAAGGCCAACGTCCAGGTGAGGTTCCACTTCACCGCCAGCTATGGGTGGTGGTGGCAGGTCGACGATGTCTTCCTCGGCGATCGCACGTGCGACCCGGCACCGGGCGGCCTGGTCGTCGGCCAGGTGACCGACAAGAACACCGGGGACGCGATCAACGGCGCCTCGGTGACGTCGGCCGACAAGCCTACGGAGAAGACGACTTCGGTGGCGACGCCGAAGGACCCGAACCTGGGCGACGGCTTCTACTGGATGTTCTCCTCGCTCACCGGGGAGCACACGTTCTCCGCCACGGCGGGGAACTCCTACAGCGCACACGACATCACCGTCAACGTGGCCCCGCATCAGGCAACGGATGGCACGTTCGCCCTGCCCGCACCCCGGATCGCGGTCCCGGCCCAGGTCAGCGAGAGCGTCGACTGGCAGGGCAAGGGCAGCTCCACGGTGACCCTGAAGAACACCGGATCTGCCCCGGCCACCGTCAAAATCGGTAAGCAGCCGGGCGGCCACCAGCCCGCCGCGGCACAGAAGGGTGCTCCGCTGCAGGAGGTGAAGGGACACTACAGCCCCTTGCGGATCCGGCCCGGCAAGACCACGCGGCCGGCGGCCGCCAAGCCCTCGGCGATGCCGTACGAGGCACCGTGGACGACGGTGGCCGACTACCCCGTACCGGTCATGGAAAGCGCTGTGGCGACCCTCGACGGCAAGGTCTACTCGGTCGGCGGATTCGACGGCACCAAATTCCTGAACAATGCCTACGCCTACGACCCGGCAGCCCAGGCGTGGAGTGCCCTGCCGAAACTGAGCATGGCCCGTTCGGGGGCGCAGGCAGCCGCCTACGGTGGCAAGATCTACGTCTTCGGCGGCTGGGACACCTACGAGAGACCGGTGGCCAAGACCGAGATCTACGACCCGGCGACCGGCGCCTGGTCCACTGGCGCCGACAACCCGAAGCCGTGGGCGGCCGCCGCCGTGACCGTGCTGGGCGGCAAGATCTACATCATCGGCGGCTGCACGGGCACCGACTGTGGCAGGACTGACGTGCAGGCGTATGATCCGGCCTCGGACTCCTGGAGTTCGGGCATGGCGTATCCGGAGCCGATTTCCTGGCTCGGCTGCGGCGCCATCGCGAACAAGCTGTACTGCGCGGGCGGGGCGTCGTCGGGCAGCTCCACCAAGCACGCCTACAGCTACGATCCGTCGTCCCACAGCTGGACCGCCGTTGCCGACCTGCCGATCGACTCGTGGGGGATGGGCTACTCGACGGCAGACGGCAAGCTCCTCGTGTCCGGCGGCGTGACCGACGGCTTCACCACGATCACCAACCGGGGCTACGCCTACGACCCGGGTTCCGACACCTGGACTGCGCTGCCCAACTCCAACAACGCCGTCTACCGCGGCGGCTCCGCCTGCGGCTTCTACAAGATCGGAGGCGCCACCGAAGGGTGGAACGCGGTCAAGAACTCCGAGCTGCTGCCCGGCTACGACCAGTGTGTCGGAATCCCCTGGCTCTCGGTGGACAGGACCGAGGTGACGATCCAGCCGGGCGAGAGTGTTGACATCAACGTGAGTTTCGACGCGAACGTCACCGAGATCACCCAGCCGGGCACGCTCACCGCGCAGCTCACGGTCAGCGCGAAGACCCCGTACGGGGCGATCCCGTCGGTCCCGGTGGCGCTCACGGTGAACCCGCCCAAGACCTGGGGAAAGATCACCGGGACGGTCACCGGGGTCGGCTGCACCGGCACGTCGGCGCCGCTGACCGGAGCGACCGTGCGGATCAGTTCGAAGACGGCGAGCTACACGCTGAGGACCGACCGGAACGGTCAGTACGTGCTCTGGCTGGACGTCAGCAACAACCCGCTCACGGTGATCGCGGCCAAGGACGGCTGGGCGTCGCAGACCCGATCGGTCAAGGTCAAGCAGGGTACGGCAACCATGGCCGACTTCTCCCTCGAACCCGACCGCACCTGCCCCTGATCCGACACTCCGCGCGGGGTCGTGCCCGGGCCCGACCCCGCACGGACAGATCGCGGCCCCGCCACCGATCCGATGGCGGGGCCGTCACCCTTCTCGGCTGCCTCCCGCCCACAGCGGGCGGGAGCCACGTCGAGGCCGTAGGGCTCAGCCGACAGGCCGGTAGCGGCCGGTGAACCGCGCGAGTTTCAGTCCGAGGTGCAGGCAGAGACGTTCGTTGCCGTCTTTGAGGTTGGCGCCTGCCAAGTGCTCAAAACGCTGAATGCGGTAGTACAGCGACGTGCGATGCAGCTTCAGGCGTTCGGAGGCCGCAAGTGCGTTCCCGGAGAGATCGAGGTAGGTCTCCAGCGTCTGAAGCAGAGGCAGCGCCTCCGGATTGGTGAAAAGTCGCTCGAGCCCGGGATGAAGCACGAGCTCGCCGAGGTCCTGACCGAACAGCTGCGCGAGTACCCGGTAGATGCCGAGGTGGGACCATCGGGCAATCCGGCCGACGTCAGGCATCGAAGCAGCGATACGAGCGGCTTGGCCGGCCTCGAGATAGGAGCCACGTGCCTGCGCCAACTCCGACCGTGGCTGTCCGACGCCGATCACGCATGATGACACCTGCTCGAGTCCGGACAGAGCGGTCTGCAGGGCGTGGTCGAGGTGGGACACACAGCGGTTCACCGTTGGCTCGTCGACCTCTCCCTCCGTACCGAAGAGAAGCAACCCGTCGCTGTAGGAGACAAGGTGGACGGCGTGTCTTGCGGGCAGCCGGTGACGGGTGTTGACGAGCGCATGCTCGAGGGCGAGCCGCACCTGGTCATCCGGCTCCGTGCCGGGGGTGAGCACCGGCCGTGCCACCAGCACGACAACGCCGAGGGAGGGGTCGAAGTGCCCGCTGTCGATGAGGGTGCGCGCCGCATAGGCCTGGACGTCGCTGCCGGAAAGCAGCAGGTTCCTGATCGCCTCTGTCTCCCGGTTCGACGCGAGTTCGCCGGTCAGCACCTCACGATAGAGCGCGAGAGCGAGGCCTTGGGCGGCGGTTTCGGCCAGCGCGATCTGCTCCGAGCCCATCGACTCGTCGGCATCGATGAGCCACAGATACCCCAGGAGAAGGTCGTGGTGCCGGATCGGTATGCATAACCGCGGCAGCATGCCGAGCGAGAGGTTGTGGGGAATGCGGACCGGGTGTCGCGCCTTGGCCAGCTCGAACCGTCGCAGCCATGCCAGCACCTCGCCGGATACACAGCGCTGCAGAATCGAAGCATGGCGTACGGCGTCGGGCACCTCGCTGTGCCGGCTGTAGACCACCAGCCGCTGTCGACGGTCCTCGACGGTCGCCGGGCGTGACAGCTGGGTCGCCAGCGAGTCAACGAGGTGCTGAAGCTCCGGGTACATGGTGAAAACCTCCGGGGCGGTGCAGCCTGGTTCGCAGCTGATCAGCTCAGCCGGCCACCCTCAGTCAGTAGGCGCAGCGGAAGCCGGTGTGGCCGGCAGAGCTGTCGGGGGCATTGCCGGTACGGGCCGCGAGACGGTAGCGGTTGCAGTAGGTGGGGTGGCACATGTGGGATCCGCCGCGCATGACGCGGACGTGGCCGCCGGAAGGGCCGGTGGGGTCGCTGCGGGTGGCGGGGGTGTCGGGGGCGTGCCAGTCGGCGCTGAACCAGTCGGCACACCATTCCCAGACGTTGCCGGAGGTGTTGTGGAGGCCGTAGCCGTTGGGTGCAAAGGCGTTGACGGGCGCGGTGGAGCGGTAGCCGTCGGCGGCGGTGTTGTTGTGCGGAAAGTCTCCGCGCCAGATGTTGCAGCGGCGGCGGCCGTCGGGGTCGAGCTCGTCGCCCCAGGGGAAGCGTCGGCGTTCGTGTCCGCCGCGGGCTGCGCACTCCCATTCGGCTTCAGTCGGCAGGCGCTTGCCGGCCCAGGTGGCGTAGGCGTTGGCGTCGTGCCAGGAGATGTGGACGACCGGGTGGTTCGGCCGGTTGCCGATGGAGGATCCGGGGCCTTCGGGGGCTCGCCAGAAGGCGCCCTGGACCGCTCGCCACCAGGGGGCGCCGGGGACAGTGCCATCGAGGACGTGCCGCCGCGCGTCGGGGTGGAGGAAGCCCTGGAAGACGTACGACCAGTTGAAGCGTTCGGCTTCGGTGACGTAGCCGGTGGCTTTGACGAAGGTGGCGAACTTGGCGTTGGAGACGGCGTGGACGTCGATGTGGAAGGGGCGCAGGCCGACCTGCCGTACCGGGCCTTCGCCGTCCTCGGGGAAGGCGTCGGGGTCGTCCCCGCCCATCCAGAAGGTGCCGCCGGGGACGGCAGCCATGCCGCGCAGGATGTCCTTGGGTTCTCGGTGCGGGGCGGCGAAGGGCGCGGGGGCGAGGGGTGAGGGGGCCGCCGGTGAACGGTTGCTGCGGTGTGGTCCGCAGCAGGCGTGGCCGGTCGCGCCTTTGGCCGTTGGCCAGGGATCGGTCGGTGGTTGGACGGGCTCGATGCCGATGAGGACCACGGCGTCCCTTTCCATCTCGGGAGCGGCTCGGTGCAACGGTCGGCGGCGAGGACTGCCGACCGTTGCATTGCTGTGTCACTTGGCCGTGGCGGCCTGGTACTGGCTGCCGAGGTAGTAGTCCTTGGCGTCGCCGGGGGCCTTGAGCTTGCCCATGGTCACGAACACGTCGGCGAGCCTGTTGAACCAGCCGTCGACCGTTCCGTCCTGGGTGAGCTTGGCCAGGTCGGCCGAGGACATGATCTTCACGTACTTGGTGGACCCTGCGAGCTGGTCGGCCGGGAGCTTGAGGAAGTCGGCGGTGACCTTCTCGGAGTCCTGCGGGTGGGCGGCGATCCAGTCGTCGGCCTCGCGCAGCACCGTGGTGACCTTCTTGACCAGCGCGGGGTTGTCGGCGGGCAGCCCGGGCCGGGTGACAAAGGCGCTGGGGAAGGTCAGCTTCGGGTAGAAGTCCTGGGTGCGGGTGACCTCGACGAGGTCGGGGACCCGCTTCCTGATGGTGTCGATGAGCGGGTACCAGATGGCGGCCGCGTCGACCTGTCCGGAGGAGAAGGCGGTGACGACGGTGCCGGGGTCCATGGAGACCCGGGTGATGTCGCCGGGCTTGAGGCCGGCCTGCTCCAGGGCGAGGTTGAGGATCATGTCGCCGGAGGTGCCGTCGGGGACGGCGACCTTCTTGCCCTTGAGGCCGGCGGGCTTGGTGATGCCGCTGCCGGGGCGGGCGATGACCCGGTCGGCCTGGCCGAGCATGTTGACCGCAACGATCTCGGCCTTGCCGGAGGCGGGCAGCCACAAGGCACCGGGGCCGACGTAGCCGAAGTCGAGGTCGCCGGCGCCGAGTGCCTGGACCTGGAGGGGACCGTTGGTGAACACCTTCAGGTCGGGCTTGAGGCCCTGCTTGGCCCACAGGCCCTGCTTGGCGGCGACGGCGAAGGCTGCGGAGCCGCTGTAGTCCGCGATGTAGCCGAGGCTGACGGGGGTGGCGGCCGCGCCGCCGGAAGAGGCGACGCCGCTGCTGCAACCGGTGGCGGATGCTGCCAGGACGAGGATGACCGTGGCCGCCCTCAGGCCGGCGGTCCTGCGGTTCAAGAGTCAGCTCCTTCGACTGTGGTCGGCTGGTGGTGGACGGCGTTCCAGACCTGGCGCCGCAGTTCGGCGAACTCGGCGGACAGGCGCATCTCCTCGGTGCGGGGGTAAGGCAGGTCGACCGGGATGATCTGCTGGATGCGGCCGGGGCGCGCGGCCATCACGGCGACGCGGCCTGCGAGGTAGACGGCCTCGTCGACGTCGTGGGTGATGAACATGACGGTGCGCCGATCCCGGCTCCAGGTCTCCAGAAGGGAGTCCTGGAGGCGGACGCGGGTGAGGGCGTCCAGTGCGCCGAAGGGCTCGTCCATGAGCAGGACCTTCGGGTTCACGGCGTAGGCGCGGGCGATGGCGCACCGCTGCTTCATGCCGCCCGAGAGGGTTTTGGGCAGGGCATCGGCGAAGTCGGTGAGACCGACCATGTCGATCATCCGCAGGGCGGTGGCCCGCCGCTCGCGCTTGTCGACTCCTGCGACCTTGAGGCCGAACTCGACGTTCCCGGTGACGGTCATCCAGGGGAAGAGCGCGTACTGCTGGAAGATGACGCCGCGCTCGGGGCTGGGGCCGTTCACCGGCCGGTCGTCCACGGTGACCGTTCCGCCGGCGGCTTCGAGCAGGCCGGCCGCGATGTTGAGCATGGTGCTCTTGCCGCATCCGGACGGGCCGACGACGGTGACGAACTCGCCGTCCTCGATGGTGAGGCTGACGTGGTCGAGGGCGATGAAGCCACCGTTCTTGGTGTCGAAGTCGCGGTAGACGTCGTTGAACTTGATGGCGGGCACGGGTTATCTCCTCTCCTGCCAGCCGGTCAGCTTGCGCTCGGTCAACAGCAGCAGCCGGTCCAGGACCAGGCCGACGGCGCCGATGGTGATCAACTGGACGAACATGGTGGGCAGGTCGTAATAGAGCTGGGCCTGCTGCATGCGGAAGCCAAGGCCGCTCTGTGCCGCGATCAGCTCGGCCGCCACCACGGTGGCCCAGGCAGCGCCGAGACCGATCCGCATTCCGACGAGGATGAACGGGGTGGAGGCAGGGACCACGACGCCGAGGAAGACGCGGCGGTCCCCGGCTCCCAGCACGCGGGCGGCGTTGACCAGGGTGACGTCCACCGAGACCACGCCCTGGAAGGTGGAGACCACCGAGGACAGGAACGCGGCCAGGAAGATGACGAAGATCTTGGGCGTCTCGTCGATGCCCATCAACACGATGGCCAGCGGGATGATCGCCAGTGGCGGGACCATCCGGAAGAACTGCAGCCACGGCTCGACCAGCCGGCGCACGATCGGGTACCAGCCCATCGCGAACCCCACGGGGATCGCGGCGGCGACGCCGATGACGTAGCCGGTGAGCACCCGCCGCAGGCTGGCCGCGAGGTCGTCGAGCAGGATGCCGTCCCGGATCAGCTGCCATCCGCGGTCGGCCACCGCCGGCGGGCCCGGGAAGCCCTGGATGCCGCTGTGGGCCAGTCCGATCCACACCAGGAGACCGAGCAGCGCGGAGCAGGCCGACAGCAGCAGCCCACGGGTGTCGACCCCTTTGCCCCGCGGCCGGTGGCGGACCGTCGCCCCGGCGGCCGGAACGGTTCCCCCGCGGGTAGCGCCCGCGGACATGGAGTTGTCACCCCTCAGGGGGTCCTCCAGTCGGCAAGCCGCCTGCCGGCGGTCCTCGGCAGGCGTGGTCTCGCTGCTCATGCCACCTCGTCCGCGACGCCGTCGACGTCGGGCGCACGATCCGAGCCGATGTCGGACATGTAGCTCATCCACGTGTAGGCAGGGTCACCGCGGCGCAGCAGCTCCTGGTACAGGCGGGTGGTCAGGTCCCGGCGTACGTGGGCGTAGGCCGGCGCGTCGTGGACGTTGTGCAGTTCGTGCGGGTCGACGTCCAGGTCGTAGAGCTCGTTGACGCTGTCGGGGTTGTAGACGAGCTTGTGGCGACGGTCACGGATCATCCGCTGCGAGTAGGGGAAGTGGTGGCCGTGGAATTCGGTGACGACCTCCTCACGAGTGCCGTCGGCGGGCTCCCCGCTCAGCACCGGTAGCAGGCTCCGGCCGTCGCAGTCGTCGGGGACGGGCACTTCGGCCACGTCGAGAAGGGTGGCGTACAGATCGATCAGGGTTGCGAAGTCGTCGCGGACCTGCGGGGGGCACCCGGGCACCCGGACCAGGCCCGGAATGCGGTAGATGTCCTCGTACATGGCAGGGCCCTTGTCGTTGAGCCGATGGGAGCCGGTGAACTCGCCGTGGTCGGCGGTGAAGACCACCGCGGTGTCGTCCCACAGCCCGCGCTCCTTCAGGGCGTCGAGGAGCCGGCCGACCTGGTGGTCGATCATCGTGACGTAACCCCAGTAGACGGCGATGAGCTTGCGCCAGGCGTCGCCGTCGAAGGAGTCGGCCGACCAGTACTCGGCGTAGCGGCGCTGGACGTCCGGCTTGCCCGTGAAGGTTTCGGCCATCGAGGCCGGCAGGGGCACCGATGCCGGGTCGTACATGTCGTAGTACTCGTCCGGGATCAGGTAGGGCAGGTGGGGACCGAACCAGTGGCAGGAGAGCATGAACGGCTTTCCCTCGGAGTGCCAGTTGTCGGCGTAGCGGTCGAGGAGCTCCAGGGTCCGGCCGGTGAGGTAGGCCTCCATGGTGGCCTCGACGGGCTGCTGAAGGCGCCCGGCGATCAGGTGGCCGCGGCCGATGCCGTTGGGCGCGGCACCGAAGACCCCGTCCTTGACGGCGAAGCGGGGGTAGCCCTTGGCATCGAGCCACGCTTCATAGGAGGGGTGGTGGAACGGGTTGAGGGCACCGGGCAGGTGCTCGCCGTCCATGCCGTAGAAATCCGGCCCCCGGGTCCGGCCGATGTGCCACTTGCCGACATGTCCGAGGTCGTAGCCCGCCTCCAGCAGGGGCGCGGACAGGACCGGGGCGCTGTCCTCGACCTCGTCCCGGGCGCCTCCGTTGCGCTCGGGGTTGACCAGCAGGCCGTGCCGGAAGGGGTGCTGCCCGGTGAACAGCGACGCGCGGGCCGGAGTGCAGATAGCGGTCGGCGTGTAGAAGCTGTCGAACCGGGTGCCCTCCGCGGCGAGGGAGTCGAGCGCGGGAGTGCTGACGACGGGGTTGCCGTAGCAGCCCAACGTGTCGACCCGGTGCTGGTCGGTCATCAGGAACAGAACACTGCAGGGCGGCACAGGCATGACCCTTCCGATCAGCCCCCTCGACGGGAGGCGATGAGCGCGGCACCGGGCGACGTGAGAGGAGCGTCAAAAGCACTGGACAGATGATTTTTTCCCGGGCCGGATCATATTGAGGCCCAAACGTGTCCCACAAGGGGGCCTGCAGTCATTTGACCACCCGTCGCACGGTTGCCAGGCCCGGGGCACGGCCGTCATGCCGGACAGGGCTCCTCGCGCAAGAGCCAGGCGACTGCGCCGAGCGCGGCCGCGTTGACCCCCAGGTCCGCCTGGACGACCTCCACCTGCCGTGCGGCGAGCGGGAGGGCCAACCGAGTGATCTCCTGGCGGATCGGGTCCAGGACCAGCGAGCCGAGCTGTGCCAGCTCTCCCCCGACCACGATCCGCGCGGGGTCCAACTGCGCGACACTCCCGCCCAACACCGCTCCGATCTGCCTCGCCGCGGCGGAGACCACACGATGCGCCGTCGGGGAGAGGTTCCGCATGGCGTCCACCAAGGCGTCGAGGTCATCGAGCACGAGATCCCGCTTCGCGCACTGCTCCAGCAAGGCCTCGCCGCCCGCGACGAGTTCGAGGCAGCCCCGCCCCCCGCAGTGGCAGACCGGTCCGTTGCGGTCCACGCTCACATGGCCGATCTCACCGGCACCCTGGTGCGCCCCGGCAACCGCGCGGCCGCCGATCACGAACCCTCCGCCGATCCCGCCGGACCAACGAACGTAGACCAGGTCCTCCACGTTGCGGCCGGCCCCCCAGGTCGCCTCTGCCAGCGCGGCGGCGCGGGAGTTGTTGCCGGTGAAGACGGGAACGCCGAACTCCTCGCCGACCAAGCGGCGTACCTCTTCGACGTGTCCCTCGGCGAGCTCGACGCCCAGGATGCCCGGGAGGCCGATGGCGATGCCCAAGAGGGTCGAAAGGCCTACCGAGCCCTCCTCTGCAGCCTGGCGCATGAGGTCTGTCGCTGCTCGGCCCACCACTGCGGCGTCGGGAGCGGCGGGCAGCGCGCGGGTCGCACTGCCCACCACTTCATGGGAGGCATTGACAATGACCAGCCGCATGCGACCACGGGCGGCGTCGATGCCGGCGTACAGGCCCGCCGACGGGTTGAGCATGACCTTTCCGGCAGGCCGGCCCCGGCCGCGGTCGACCGAGAGGTCCGCGCACTGCTCGACGAGGACACCGGATTCGAGCAGCCCGGCCACCGTGCCGAAGAGGGTGGTCTTCGGCAGTCCGGTACGGCGACCGAGCTCGGCCCGGCTGAGAGCCCCGGAGCGACGGAGTTCGGCGAGGACAAGGTCGTCGTGGGCCGTGCGCGGACGGCCGTTCGGGGTAGTGGTCACGATGCCATGATGCTCCCGTGCCCCGGCATTAGGACAGAAACTGGAAGAATTGGCACCCGGCCCGTCGGTGTCGGACCCACCCCCACAACAACGTCGGTCCCCAAGACCAACCAGGTCTTGGGGACCGATATCACGCGAGCCCGGATCAGCCAATGGCATCATCGGAGTGGTGGCAGGGCCCCGCCTGCGTGTGCGGGGCCTGGCCGGCCCCGCACAAGGGGTCAATCAGTGCAGGCGTGGTCGGGTTTGAGAGAGAAGTCGGCCGTGACCGCCTTGCGAGGCACAATCTCGACCGATGTGGACTGCGACGCCCAACTGTCCTTGGACGCGGTCACCGTGGCAGGGTTGTTTCTGACGTCGAGCCAGAGCGCGTAATGACCGCTCCGGTCGGTCGTCAGTGTGTAGCTCCCCGCCTTCTTCGAGGTGATCCGCACGGTCGCTCCGGCCAGCGGCTTCGGCGTGCCGGCGCAGTCGGCTCCGGTGACCGTTCCAGTGATCTTCCCCCAGGTCTTGGGCGGCTTCACCGTGAGTGCCACCGGCACCGGCGCGATCCCGTACGGGGTCTTCGCGCTGATCACGAGCTGCGCGGTGAACGTGCCCGGCTGGGTGATCTCGGCGATGTCCGCGTTGAAGCTCACGGTGACGTCAACGCTCTCGCCCGGCTGAAGCGTCACGTCGGTTTTGTTTGCCGACAGCCAGGGGACATCGGTTGTGTCGGCGCACTGGTCGAAGCCGGGCAGCAGCTCCGAGTTGGTAAAGGCGACGAAGCTTCCGGTAGTTCCTCCGATCTTGTAGAAGCCGCAGGCGGAGCCGCTGCGGTAGCGAGTTTGGTTGGAGTTGGGCAGCGCGGTCCAGGCGTCGGAACCCGGGTCGTAGGTGAAGCCCCGGTTGGTGATCGTGGTGGAGCCGTAGATCACGCCGCCGGACACGAGGAGCTTGCCATTTGCCGCTGAGTAGCCCATTCCCCACAGGTCGATCGGCAGGTCGGCGACGGGAGTCCAGCTGTCGGACGCCGGGTCGAAGCTGTAGGCGTGCTTGGTGGCGGCACTGCCCGACATCCCACCTGCGCAGTACAGCTTGTCCTCGATGCCGCCGCAGCCGAGCCAGGCAATCGACTCCGGGTAGGCCTTGCTCGAACTCCAGGAGTTCGTGGCCGGGTTGTACACCTGTACGTCCGTCGTGCCGCAGGTGGACGGACCGCAGCCGCCGACGATGTAGATCTTGCCGTCCAGTACGGTCACGGCGGCGCCGGCGGAGGGTTTCGGGTTGTCGGCGCCGGTGGACCAGGTGCCGGTCGCCGGGTCGTAGATCTCGGTCTTGGCCACCGGAGACGAGTCCGCGCCCCAGCCCCCGAAGACGTAGAGCTTGCCACCGTAGGCAGCCGCCTGCGGCGCCTCGCGGGCGACACTCAGATTCGGCAGGGCACTCCACGCCTGGGCGCCCGGGGTGTAGACGTAGGCATTCTTGAGCATATGCGTGCCGTCGACTCCCGCGACCGAGTAGACCTTGCCGTCGATGGTCGCCACACCGTTGTCCATGATCGGCACGGGGTAGTCGGGCACCGTCGTCCACGGTGCCTCGTACGGCGTCACGGACGGCTTGGCGGCGGCTGTCTGCGTGGTCCTGCCGGGCTGGAATCGCAGGGGGCTGTATTTTCCCTTCACCTCCTGCAACGGAGCGCCCTGCTGCTTCGCGGCGGGCTGGTGGACGCCCGGCAGCTCATCGATCTTGGCGGTCACCGGGGCGGTTCCGGTGTTCTTCAGGGTCAGGGTGGAGCTGCCCCGGCCCTTCCAGCCGACGGTCTTACTGAGCCGGCCCTGGCTGACCGCGATCCGCGGTGCGGGCAGGGCGACCGTGCCGTCGGTTGCCCGGTTGGGGGCGACGTCGAGGGTGATGTCCTGTGCCGTGTAGTAATTCCCCACCGTGGCGGAGAACTTGTGCTCCCCGGTGAGCGAGGAGAACATCCAGTAGAAGCCGTCGCCCAGCTTCGGGTCGTTCGGCGTCGCCGCCGAGGTCGTCTTCTCCGCGGTCTTGTCGGCCGAGGTCACCGTGGCGCCGTTGAGCCCGGCTCCGGTGTTCTTGTCGGTCACCCGGCCGACGACCAGGCCGCCCAGTGCCGGGTCGCACGTGCGGTCGCCGATGAAGACGTCGTCGACCTGCCACCACCATCCCCAACTGGCGGTGAGGTGGAAACGTACCTGGACGTTGTCCTTACCGGCGGCCTGGGAGAGGTCCACGACCTCGGTCCGCGGCCCCCGGGCGCTGTCCTTGGTGTGGTGCCAGACGTTGGTCCACGTCTGGCCGCCGTCGACGCTGAAATCGACGTCCCCGGTCTGGCCGAACGAGAAGCCGAAGTAGTCGGTGCGGAAGGACACGATCGGGTGGCTTCGCTGGCTGAAGTCCATAACCGGGCTGATCAGCGACGTGTCCTGGGTCTTTCCGTGACCGTAGTAGCTGCTGTCGACGTTGGCGAAGCCGCCCTTCCCGCCGGTCCTGTTGCCGCGCCTGCCAGGATCGTTGAACACCCAGGTCTGACCGTTGCCCACCTTGTCGTCGACGGTCCAGCCCGGCGACGTGGTGCCGCTGTTGAACGACTCGGTGGCGCCGGCGTAGTGGAAGCCGTAGCCGGCCGCGCTGCAGGTCGTCTGGTCGACCGACGCGTCGACGTCATGCTTCACATCCGCCGAACCCACCGGCACATCCCGAGAGTTGCGCTTGTAACCTGGATACAACGGGTCGACCTGCAGGGTGTACGTGTTCCCGGCGGGCACACTCAGCGTGTACTTCCCCGTCTTGGGGTCGGTATAGGCGACCGCCGTCGGCTCATCCTTGACCCGCACGGTCGCATACAGCGGCCAGCCCTGACCGGAACCGTCATGGACCTTGCCGGTGACGTCGACGCGCGGCTTCGCGGTCAGCGCGAAGTCTTCCGTCACCGTCCGGCCGTCGGCGATCGTGACATCCGAAACGGTCTTGCCGGCGTATCCGAACTTGCTCACGCTGACGTCATACGTCCCCGGTGGCACGCTCAAGGTGTAGCGTCCCTGGCCGTCCGTCATCGCCGTGACGTCACCCGCGGTGATCTTGGCTGCCGCCAGCGGAGCGGTGCCGTCGGTGACGGTACCCGTCACGGTGCCGTGCGGCCCGGAACGGAAGGCGGCGACGCCGTTCGGAGTGCCGAGACCGGTCGGCCCGTCATAACCCGGCCCCGCCATGCACAGGTAGCCGTTGGGGAAGCAACTGCCGTTGCTTCCGGAGGTCACATCGTTGAGCGCGGACGGCTGGGCGTAAGGGTAGGAGTTCGGCGCCGAACTCGCCGCCGGCTTCCCGGCCAGCGCGTAGACCGAGGCGATGATCGGGGCGGACGCGCTGGTGCCGCCGAAGACCTGCCAGCCGCCGTGGTAGACCGCGACACCGGTGTTCGGGTTGGCGACCGCTGACACATCCGCGACCGCACGACGCGCGCAGCCGGTGTCCTTCTGGAACGACGGCTTGGACGCATACCCCGAGCAGCCACTGCCCGCGCCGCTCCATGCGCTCTCGGTCCAACCGCGGTTGGTGGAGGCGTTCTTGACCAGAGAAGTGCCGCCGACCGACGTCACATAGGGCGACGAGGCCGGGTACGAGACGCCGTAACCGTAGTCACCGCTGCTGACGGTGATCGCGACACCGGGGTGGTTGAAGTAGGCCTCGTCGAACTGGCTCTGGTCGGAACCTTCGCGGCCGCCGTAGCTGTTGGAGACGTACTTGGCGCCCTGGGCGACCGCCTGGTTCACGGCCGCGCCGAGGTTTTCCATGTCGTTGTCGTCGGCCTCGACCAGCAGGATCTTGCAGCTCGGGCAGACCGCGCTGACCATGTCGATGTCCAGTGCGATCTCCGCGGCCCACCCGGGGTCCGGTGACGGATAGTCCGTGCCGCCGCGCTGGTCGATCTTCTTGAAGCAGCCATTGGCCGTGGTGCATGGCGGCAACCCGTACTGCTGACGGTAGACGGCCATGTCCGCCTCGGCGTTCGGGTTGTCGTACGCGTCGACGATCGCGACCGTCTCAGTGGAGCCGGCGTCGGGCAGGTTGTACGCGCTTCGCAGGTCGGCCGGACCGAAACCGACGGGAGCGGCATCAGCCTGAAGAACCTTCGCCGCGACGACATCCGTGCGGACCATGGCGAGGCAGGACATCTCGCCGGCCTTTGACGGCTTGGCGCACACCTGATTGGTGGGGTGCTGGCCGGGCGAGGTGGCGTCAGCGGCCTTCGTGGCCGGGACGGGGTCCTTGGCGGCGGTAGCGGGGATGGAGGCCGCGGCCGGCACAGCGACCAGCGAGAGTGCGGCGACGGCGAGTGCCGTGATCAGCGCTAAGACGCGTCCGACCGTCGTGGTCGACGCGACGGGGAGCGATCTGAGGCGGGACGGTCGCGCGGAAGGGGGATGAAACACGTACACCTCTCCTACCGGGTGCATGCAAACCCGAATCGTGAATTCTTGATCAGGCGGATCTCGGCCCTTCTGCAGCCGCGCCTCGTCTCCGGGGGTCAAGCGTGTTGCAGTACGGACTGGCGACCGTGATCACCGGAAGCTCGGGGCTACTCGGTCGCTTTCGACCTGATGATGTCGGCCAGGATCATGTCGGTGTTCGGGGTGACACAGGCAGACGACCTTCCGATCGGCTCCCGGAGGAGGAGCGAGTGGGAGCAGCGTCAGACCGGGCGCAGGAAGAGGCAGCCGAGAGCTCTCGGGCGGCTCTTTTTTCCAGGACCGGATCATATTCATGGGGGGTCTGGCTCACAAGGGGTTGGCACCCGGTGATCGCTGACCGCTCCCTTACGACCTCTCCGGCTCCTCCCGGAGCAGCAACGCCACCGCCCCGAGAGCCGCCGCATTGACTCCCAGATCCGCCTGCACCACATCCACTCGCCTCGCGGCGTGAGGCAGGGCAAACCGGTCGAGCGCCTCGCGGATCGGGTCCAGGACCAGCGAACCGAGCTGAGCCAACTCGCCTCCGACGACGATCCGTGAGGGATTCAGCTGCGCCACAGTCCCGGCCAGCACCCTGCCCAACCGGTCCGCAGCAGTGGAGACCACCCGGCCGGCGGTCGAGGAAAGGTTGCGGACGGTGGCGACCAGCGCGTCCAGGTCGGCGAGGACAAGTCCGTGTCGGGCGCACTGCTCCAGCAGCGCCGCTCCTCCGGCTACTCCTTCAAGGCAGCCGCGGCCACCGCAGTGGCAGGGCTTCCCGTCCGGATCCACGCTTACATGGCCGATCTCACCGGCGCACCCGTGCGCCCCGGCCACAGCTCGACTGCCGACCACCAAACCGCCGCCGATTCCCGTGGACCAGCGCACATACACAAGGTCCTCCACCGAGCGTCCCGCGCCCCAGGTCGCCTCGGCCAGGGCCGCGGCACGGGAGTTGTTGCCCAGCACCACCGGCACGCCGAACTCTTCGGCGATGCGCGCCCGCAGCGCTTCGGTCTCCTCGGGCTTCCACTCGACGCCGACGATTCCGGCGAGGCCCGCGCCCACCGCCACCAGCGTCGACGGGTCGACCGCCGCCTCACCGACGGCTCGCCGCAGCAGATCCGCCGCCGGGGCCGCTACGTCGGCGCGCACGGCGGACGGCAGGTCGCACATGCCGCTCGCCACCACCTCGTGGGAGGTATTGACGATGACCAGGTGCATCCGGCTGCGGCCGATGTCCAGCCCCACGTACAGGCCGGCGGAAGGATTGAGCACGACGCGGGTCGCGGGTCGACCGACCCCGCGCCCCGCGGTGTCGTCGGCGGCTTGCTCAACCAGGACACCGGCTTCCAGCAGTCCGGCGACGATGCTGAACAGCGTGGTCTTGGGCAGACCGGTGCGCCGGCTCAGTTCGGCGCGACTGAGTGCCCCCGACCGGCGAAGCTCGGCGAGAACGAGATCGTCGTAGGCCGCCCTGTTGCGGCGGGCAGGAGTTGGGGTCACCGCAGCATGATGCATCCTTGCTCGCTATTCGGGCAAAGATGGGAAGAAAGGCTCCGCGGCGAGGCCGGATGTCCCGCAGCGCGGCGGGTGCTCCTTCGGCGGTGGCGGGTGAGCCTCGGGCTGACCGGATCCTCCGTTCCGACGGCATGCACGAATGCGGTAGCACTGCTGGTGCGCATGGTTGCCGCGGACCCCGATGCCTGGCTGACCTTCAGGCAACAGACATCGCAACGAAAGAAGCACAGACCCGCTGCAGCCGCCGGAGACGGGGTTCTCGTGCAGACCTCTTGCGGGCCTGACTTCGCTCTCAATACGATCCGATTTCGGAAGAAAGCTAATGCCGCGACCGGCAAGGGGTCCTGGTCCGCCACCGCCCGCCGCACACCCCGCAGGACCCCCGCACAGCCCGTCGGTCATACGGGCTTCCGCTGCCAACGGCGAAGACCGCACGTCCCTGCACAAGGCGCCGGCCAGCCCGCCAACAGACACGCCCGTGACACGATGCCCGATCCCAGGAGCTGCCATGAATCACGTCAAGCGTCGATCATTCCTTGTCGGCGCGGCCGGATCGGTCGCCGCGACAACGATCGGGGCGCCTGCCCGGGCGGCGGAGGACAGCGGGTCCGAAGCCGCCTTCGCGCTCGTCCGCAACGGCCACGGCAAGGCGACTGTGCTGTGGTGGGGCGGCGCCACCGCACAGTTCGCGGCCTCTGAACTTGCCGACTATGTACAGCGGATGAGCGGAGCCCGCCTCCAGATCCTGCGCGCACGGCCCGGACAGTCGCAGACGGCCACCTCCGGAGTGCTCGTGCTACCCGGAAACCGACGCCAAGCGACCGGCGTCCCGCCGGTGTGGCCGGCCAAGGCCGACGCGCAGCTGCGCGACCGGGTGACGGACAGCTACCTGGTCAGCGCCACCCCGCACGGCGTGCTGCTGACCGGCGTGGGCGACCGCGGCGTGGTGTACGCGACATACGCCCTGCTGGAGCAGCTCGGAGTCGGCTTCTTCGCACCGCAGTTCAGCTACTACCAGGGTGCCGCCGAGACCGTACCGCAGAGCGGAGACATCACAGTCCGTTCCCAGACCAGCCTGGTCACTCCATCCTGGCCGGTGCGGCGCAAAGCGATCGAGGAGGGCTGGAGCATCAGCCAGGCCGGCCTCACCGCGCTGATCGACTGGATGGGCAAGCAGCGGCTCAACATCCTGGTCTTTCCGTACGACTACTACGGGGCTCGGGTCACCCGCTACGAGGATTTCGCGGCAGGGATGGCACCGGAACTCGCCAAGCGTGGCATCGTCGTGGAAGTCGGCGGCCATGGGTACGACGCGTTTCTCCGCCGGGCCGACCACCCGCAGTACTACACCCCCGGGGCCAATGTCTTCAACGTGCACGACGAAGCGGCGGTGTCCCAGTATGTCGCCGAGGTCGTCACCTATCTGCGGGCCCGGCCCGAGATCGCCATATTCGACTGCTGGCCGCCGGACGGGGCGACGTGGCCGAGGGCGACCCTCGCCGAGTTCGGCACCGTCACCAACGCCGAAGTCCACGTTGTGAACAGCCTCGTTGCCGCACTCGCCGACGCCGGACTCGACGTCCCGGTCGAACATATCGCGTACATACCCGCCCTGGACCCGCCCACGGCCGGGTACGCGTTCGACCCGGACGTGATCATCGACTTCGCCGCAATTCTGCGCACGTACACCGTCTCGATCGGCGATCCGTCCTCGTCCGTGAACGCGTACCACCTGGACGTGCTGCGTCGTTGGCGCGCGACCCACCCGGGCACACTGGCGATCTACGACTACTCGCGCCGTTACCGCTGGCGCGAGCTCGGCAACCCGATCGGTGTCCTCGCCCAGGACGCGGAGATGTACCGCGGCGTCGGCGTCAACGGCATCGGTATGTACGCGGAGCCGGCGAACTGGCTGCAGTTCGAGGCGGTCCATCTGTTCGGCGCCCGCAGCGCCTGGGATCCGGCGCTGACCTACGACGACTTCACGAGCAGCTACCTGCCCGCGCGGTTCGGGCCCGCAGCGCAGGAGATGGCCGACTACCTGCTGCGTACCTCGGACGACCCGACCGTCCTCGACACGCCCGGCCAAGGCGTGGCCTTGCGGACCAAGTACCGGGCTGCCGCGGCCGACGTCGCCGCGGCACGCGCGAAGACCGCCGGGACCAGCGCCGCCGCGCTCGTCCTCGACCGGCTGGCCTGGGGCTGCGAACTCGCCCTGGCCGACATCGACATCAGCCGTTGCACCCAGGCCAACGACCAGGTCGGCAAGCAGCAGGCAATGGCTCTGTACCGCCGGCTGACCCAGCGGCACCGCTTCAACGGCATTCAGCTCGAATCGAGTTACACCACCCCGCGCTATGGCGAACAGGTCACCCGAGCGCAGATCGCCAAGGAGTACCGCTCCCCGGCATGGGGCTACCTGCCGCAGATCCGGTTCACCGTGCGGCAGGGTGGCTCCGCCGATGTGACGATCACCGCCCAGGACGTCGACTTCCAGGGGCATGACGTGGCCTGGACGCTCATCACGCCTCAGGGACTCACCGCCGAGCGCACCCAGGGCCGTTTGCGAGCCTCGGGCCCGCTCGAGGCTTCGGAAACGGTCCGCCTCAGTGCCGGATCCGCCGTCGCGCCCGGGAACTACGCCGTAACGGTCACCTTCGCTGTTGACGGCGAAAATCTGACGTCCGCTCGGTGCACCATGACCGTGTCCCGGTAGAGTCCCTCCGCCGCGCGCCGCCCCTCGTCCTTGCCGTGCGGACGCCGCTCCTTCTCCCACTGCCAATCGTGGGCGAGGCCGTAAACTGCCGGTGACCGCAACACCTCACAGCACAGCCCTGGAGCACAGAGGAGAGACCCGGATGCCGGCACACGACCCGTCCGTCTGCGACGACGTGGCCGGGACGACGAGGCTGTCCGCGCCGCCGGTCCGCCAGGTGTTGTCCGACAGCGTCTACGAGGACATCAAGGCCATGGTCATGGACCATGAGATCGCCCCCGGCGCTCGGGTCGGTATCGAAGCCCTGGCACGCACGCTCAACGTCTCCCCGACCCCCGTACGCGAGGCGCTGGCCCGGCTGGAGGCCGACGGACTCGTCGTCAAGCGCTCGTTGTCCGGTTACCGGGCCACCGAACTGCTCACCCGGCAGGGGGTGGAGGAACTGTTCGAGATGCGGCTGCTCCTCGAGCCGAGGGCCGCCGCACTGGCCGCCCGCCACGCCGACGACTCGCAATTCGACTCCATCGAGGGGCTCCTGGAAGACATGCAGTCCCACCCCGGTCCCGTGGGACCGTACGCGTCCTACCGCGACTTCGCCGCCCTGGACCAGCGTTTCCACGACGCCGTCGCTCAGGCCGCCCACCGGCCCCTGCTCGCGGACGCGGTGGAGCGGCTCCACTCGCATCTGCACATCTTCCGCCTGAGCAGCCTGCACAGCGAGGGCGATCCGACCGTGGCGGAGCACGAGCGCGTGGTGCGCGCGATACTGCGCCGCAGGGCCGACCGTGCCGCCGAGGCGATGGCGGACCATCTCAACCGCAGCCTGGAGCGCCAGCTCGGCCGGTTCGAACAGGAGTGACCGGCCGGTCGGCGCCCCGCCGCCGGCTCAGCCGACGTCGTCCATCCGGTAGACGCGCCGGGCGGTACCGGCCCACACCTGGTCCTGCTCGGCCGCGGTGAGGGCGGCGGTGAGCTCCCGAGTTGCGGCCACGACCTCGCCGTAGCCGGCAGCGAGGGTGCACACCGGCCAGTCGGAGCCGAACATCAGCCGCCGGGGGCCGAAGGCGTCGATCACGGTGTCGGCGTACGGCCGCAGGCCCTCGATCGTCCACGACGGCCAGTCGGCCTCGGTCACCATGCCGGAGAGCTTGCACACCGTGTTCGGCAGGGCGGCCAGCTCATGTACGTGCCTTGACCACGGTTCCCGCTGCCCGGACGCGATCGGCGGCTTCCCCAAGTGGTCGAGGACGAAGGTGAGGCCGGGGACGGCCGCGGCCGCCCTCGCCGCCGCCGGCAACTGGTGCGGCAGGACGACGAGGTCGTAGACGAGCCCGGCCTCCGCGACCGCGCGCAGACCGCGCAGCACCTCGGGCCGCGTCAGCCAGTCGGGGTCCGGCTCCCCCTGGACCTGGTGGCGGATACCGCGCAGGAACCCGCCGCCGGGCAGCGAGCGCAGCCGTGCCAGTTCACCGGCGACGCCGGGCGACGTCAGATCGGTCCATCCCACGACCGCTCCGATCACGTCGCTGCCCGCAGCCAGGGACAGGAACTCGGGAGTCTCCTCGGGCAGGGTGACCGTCTGCACGAGCACCGTGGCCGCCACCCCCGCTTCCCCGATCTCCGACTCGAGGTCCGCCGGCATGAAGGAACGTCGCAGCGGGGCGAGTTCGGGGCCGCTGATCCACTCCTGGTCGCGTACGCCGAGGTCCCACAGATGGTGATGGGCATCGATGACGGTCATGGCACTCTCTTCCCGGGTACAGGTACACCGCCGGACAGCAGGTCCTGCGCCCGCAGAGCCTGCCACACCGTGTCCGGGACGGGCCGGTGGAACTGCTCCGCGGCGTCACGGACCTGATGTGCCGACCGCGCCCCGACGAGCACCGAGGCGACAGCCGGATGCCCGAAGGGGAAGCGGAGCGCGGCGGCACGCAACGGCACGCCCTGCGACTCGGTGATCTCGCGCATCCGGACGGCCCGGCGCAGGACGTCCTCGGGGGCCGCGGCGTAGTCGTACCTGGCACCCGGTTCCGGGTCGGCCAGCAGCCCGGAGTTGAACACGCCCCCGACGATCACGCTCTTGCCCGCTGCCTCCGCGGCGGGCAGCAGGGCATCCAACGCGCCCTGTTCGAGGAGTGTGTAGCGCCCCGCGCACAGCACGGCGTCGACGTCCGTGTCCGTCAGGAAACGCGCCAGCATCCGGCTCTGGTTCATGCCCGCGCCGATCGCGCGGACGACTCCCTGCGACCGCAGCTCCTCGAGTGCCGGATACGCCTCCCGGAACGCCCGCTCCTCATGGTCGTCCGGATCGTGCAGAAGGACGAGGTCGACGCGGTCCAGTCCGAGCCGGGTGAGGCTGTCCTCCAGCGAGCGGCGTACCCCGTCGGCGCTGAAGTCCCACATACGCCGGTGGGTGGCCGGTACGGCGAAGCCGGCGGCCCGGTCGTCACCGCCGCCGTCGTACGGGACGAGTACCCTGCCCACCTTGGTGGACACGGTGAACTCGTCCCGGGGCCTGGCCCGCAAGGCCGCGCCCAGTCTGCGCTCCGACAGGCCGAGCCCGTAGTGCGGGGCGGTGTCGAAGTAGCGGATGCCCGCATCCCAGGCCGCGTCCACAGCGGTCGCCGCCTCGTCCTCGCCCACGGCCTCGTACAGGCCGGCGACAGCGGCGGCGCCGAAGCCGAGGGCGGTCACACGGACACCGCTGCGGCCGAGAGTGCGGCTCGGCAGTGCCGGCCCGGCACCGCTTTCGTCCGTTCGCATCACTGCCCCTCCGGACGCAGCCGCAGGCCCTGCATCCCGCCGTCCACCGCCAGAGCGGTGCCGGTGACGGACGCGGCGGCGGGACTCGCCAGGTACACGACGGCAGCGGCGACCTCCTCGGCCGTCACCAGCCGGCCCATGGGCTGGCGGGCGTTGAGCGCCGCCCGTTCGGCGGCCGGGTCGGCCGCCTGATCGAGGAGGCGGCCCACCCAGGGGGTGTCCGCCGTACCGGGATTGACGCAGTTGACGCGGATCCCCTCCCGGACGTGGTCCGCCGCCATGGCCAGCGTCAGCGACAGGACCGCGCCCTTGCTGGCGCTGTAGAGGGCACGTTGCGGCAGCCCGGCCGTGGCCGCGATCGAGCAGGTGTTGACGACGGCGGCGTGTGCGGAGCCGCGCAGATGGGGGAGGGCCGCGCGCGTGGTGCGGACCATGCCGAGGACGTTCACGTCGAGGACCCGGTGCCACTGGGCGTCGTCGTTGTCCTCGACCGTGCCCACCGCGCCGATGCCGGCGTTGTTGACCAGGATGTCGATGCCGCCGAGGTCGGCGGCCGCGGCTGCGACGGCGGACCGTACGGAGGGGTCGTCGGACACGTCCGCGGTGTACCCGCGCAGGGGCTTGTCCACCCCTGACGCATCGAGATCGAGCACGGCGACGTCCGCGCCCCGTGCCGCCAGCAGGTCGGCGGTGGCCTTTCCGATGCCGGACGCGCCACCGGTCACCAGGGCCCTGAGCCCGGTCAGTTCACTCATCGGTTCGTCCTCTTCTTCTCTTCGGTGACCTCGGTGAGGCCGGCGAGGTCGGCAGCCCAGAAAGCGCCGTCCGGATAGCGGTATGCGTCGATCGATGCGGGGTGCATCTCCGACGAGAATCCGGGAACGGTGGGGGCCGTGTAATGCCCGCCTGCGACGACCACGGGGTCCTTGAAGTGTTCGTGGAGGTGGTCGACGTACTCGATCACCCGGTCCTCGGTCGTCCCGGACAGTGCCACGTAGTCGAACATGGACAGGTGGCGCACCAGCTCGCACAGTCCGACGCCGCCGGCGTGCGGGCAGACCGGGACACCGTACTTGGCGGCCAGCAGCAGGATGGCCAGATTCTCGTTGACGCCGCCCACCCTTGCCGCGTCGATCTGCAGGACGTCGATCGCGCCGGCCTGCAGCAGCTGCTTGAAGACGATGCGGTTCTGCACGTGCTCCCCGGTGGCGACCTTGACTGGGGTCACCCCCTTGCGTACGGCGGCGTGTCCGAGGATGTCGTCCGGGCTGGTCGGCTCCTCGATCCAGTAGGGGGTGCTGTCGCTGAGCGCGTTGGTCCACTCGACGGCCTCGGCGACGTTCCAGCGCTGGTTGGCGTCGACCGCGATCCGGATGTCCGGGCCGACGGCCGCGCGTGCCGCCCGCAGACGGCGGATGTCGTCGGACAGATCGGCGCCGACCTTCAGTTTGATCTGGGTGAAGCCGTCGGCGACCGCTTGCCGGGCGAGCCGGACCAGTTTCTCGTCGGAGTAGCCGAGCCAGCCGGGTGACGTGGTGTAGGCCGGGTAACCGTGTGCCAGGAGCCGGGTCTTGCGTTCGGCGGCGCCGTCCTTCCCCTTGCGGAGCAGGGCGACGGCTTCCTCCCTGCTGAGGGCGTCCTCGATGTATCGGAAGTCCACCTGGTCGGCGAGCCATTCGGGTTCGGCCTCGGCGAGAAGCTCCCAGACCGGTCTGCCGGCACGTTTGGCCACGAGGTCCCACACCGCGTTGACGACGGCGCCGATCGCCATGTGCATCACGCCCTTCTCCGGCCCGAGCCAGCGCAACTGGCTGTCGCCGTTCAAGGCACGGCTGACCGATCCTGGGTCGGCGCACACCGCGTCGACGGACAGGCCGACGACATGGCCGCGCAGCGCGGCGATCGCCGCCGCCTGCACCTCGTTGCCGCGTCCGATGGTGAACGTGAAGCCATGGCCCTCCAGCCCGTTGCCCGCGTCGGTCCGCAGGACCACATAGGCGGCCGAGTAGTCGGGGTCGGGGTTCATCGCGTCGGAGCCGTCGAGCTCGCGCGAGGTGGGAAAACGGATGTCGATCACGTCGACCTCGGTGATGCGTGCCGTGCGGCTGCTGTTCATGCCGCCCTCACGCATCCTCGAACGTCTGCCGCTGGCTGCCGAGTCCGTCGATCTCCAGCTCCACCGTGTCGCCGGCGCGCAGGTAGGGGGTGTCCGGCAGACCGAGGGCCACCCCGGCCGGTGTTCCGGTGTTGATGACGTCGCCGGGCTCCAGCACCATGAACCGGCTCAGGTACTGGACGAGGTACGCCACGGAGAAGACCATGTTCTTGGTGGTGCCGTTCTGCCTCGGCACGCCGTTGACACTCAGGCGCATGCCGAGCGCCTGCGGGTCCGGTACCTCGTCGGCCGTGACGAGCCAGGGGCCGAACGGGTTGAAGGTCTCGCACGACTTGCCGAGGTCCCACTGCGGGGACAGTTCGAGCTGGAAGGCGCGTTCGGACACGTCGTTGCTGATCGCGAAGCCCGCGATCACGCCGACGGCGTCGGCGGGGCTCTCCAGGTAGCGGGCCCGGCGGCCGATCACCACCGCGAGTTCCACCTCCCAGTCGGTCTTCTCGGAGCCGCGCGGCACCAACACGGTGTCGTGGGGACCGACGACGGTGCCGGGGTCCTTCATGAACACCACCGGCCGCTCCGGTACGGGGGCCCCGGTCTCCTCGGCGTGGTCGCGGTAGTTGAGGCCGATGCACACCACCTTGCCGGGACGGGCGACCGGTGCGCCGATGCGCAGTCCAGTGGGGTCCAGGACGGGCAGAGTGCCGGCCCGGAGGGCCGTGCGGACCCGGTCGATGCCCCCGGCGGCCAGGAACGCGCCGTCGATGTCGTCGGTCAGGCCGGTCAGATCGTAGGTGCGTCCGTCGTCGGCGAGGACGGACGGGCGCTCGTGGCCCGGGGCGCCGAGGCGCAGCAGTTTCACGTGGTTCTCCTTGCGGTCGCGGTGCTCGGACACCGCGGGGGTGGGTCGGGGTCTTCTACGGGCGAGGTCGTTACTCCATGAGGAAGACCTGCTCCATGGAGGCCCACCACTCGCCGGGCGCGGCTTCGTCGACGGGCTGCTGGCAGGGGGCGGTGAGCTGCCACCAGTCCCGGGTGGCCCGGTCGGCGGCCATCAGGGCCAGGTCCGCCGCGAGGTCGTCGCCGTGGTACTCGAAATAGCTGAACAGCCGGTCGCCGAGCAGGTGGATCGAGTAGTCGGCGATGTGGCAGCGCCGCAGCCGGTCGAGGACGGGCTCGGGCACCTCGCGGTGCAGTTCGCGGTACTCGTCCACCTTCTCGGGGCGGACACGGATGACCTGCGCGACGCGTCTCATGCGGTGCCGCTCCGAGCGGGCTGGGCGGAGCTGCTTTCGTGGATCATGCGGATGATTTTCCCGCTCATCCGGTCGTAGTCGTGGTCGTTCTCCACCTCGCCGCGGACGTGGTGATCGGCCATGACGACCACCCGGTCGGCCAACGTGATCATTTCGGCCAGGTCGCTGCTGATCAGCAGGATGGGCAGACCGCCGCGGGCCAGTTCCCACAGCAGTTCATGGAAGGCGTGCTTGGTGCGCACGTCCACGCCGACGGTCGGCTCGTCGACGACCAGCAGGCGGGTGTCGGCGGCGAGCCACTTCGCCAGGCTGACCTTCTGCTGGTTGCCGCCGGACAGTTCACCGGCATGCTGCTCGAGACCGGAGACACGGATGCCGAGGCGGGCGACGAGGTCCTCGGAGATCTCCTTCTCCCGGCGGGACGAGACATGTCCGAGGGCACGGGCGAGCTTCTTCCACACCGTGACCGTGATGTTCCGGACGATGGGCTGCTCCAGGAAGACGCCTTCCTCCTTGCGGTTCTCGGTCAGATAGCCGATGCCGTACGTGTGGAGGGCCTCGCGCGGGGAGCCGATCTTCGCAGCCTCGCCGTACACCCGGATCTCGCCGCCCGTGACGCGGTCCAGGCCGAGGACGGCCTTGACCAGTTCGCTGCGGCCCGCGCCGACCAGGCCGTAGAGGCCGACGATCTCCCCGGGGCGGACGTCGAGCGAGACGTCCTCGTGGCCGGCGGCGGTGGAGAGCCCGTCGAGAGAGAGCGCAGGGGCGGCGGACATGTCAACGGTGCGCGGGGTCATGTCCGTCACCGCGTGGGCGCGGCCGACCATGAGGGTGACCACGTCGTCCTGGGTGTGCTCGGCGAGTGGCGCCGACTCGAGCACGGAGCGGCCGTCGCGCAGGACGGTGACGGTGTCGCAGATGGCGAACACTTCCTCCAGCTTGTGGCTGACGAAGACGACGCAGGTACCGCGTGCCGTGAGCCGCCGCACCACGTCGAAGAGGTGCTCGGATTCCTGAGGCGAGAGGGAGGCGGTGGGCTCGTCGAGCAGGAGCACCCTGCTCTCGGTGTAGAGAGCCTTGGCGATTTCCACCAACTGCTGCTGGGCCACGGACAGTTCCCGCACCGGTTGGTGCGGGTCGATGTCGAGGCCGAGCTCGGCCAGGCAGTGGAGGGCCGGGGCGGTCATCGCCTTCCGGTCGACCAGACCGCGGCGCGACGGCGGACTCTGCAGCGTGATGTTCTCCGCGACGGAGAAGTCGGGGATCAGGTTGCGTTCCTGATGGACGACACCGATCCCGGCGTGGGTGGCTTCCAGGGGGGAGCGCAGACGGATCTCCTCGCCGCGCCAGGTGAGCCTGCCGCCGTCGGGCGTGTGCACACCCGTGATCACCTTGATCAGCGTGGACTTGCCGGCGCCGTTCTCGCCGAGCAGGGCGTGCACGGACCCGGCGGTGAGCCTCAGGCGCACGCCGTCGAGGGCGCGCACACCGGGGAAGACCTTGACGATGTCGTCGCATTCCAGCAGCACGTCGCTCATGGGGTACCTCCGGTGGTCGGCAGCGCGGTGGCCGGCTGCGCGTCGCTCTGCGGCGGCGCGGGCCGTCCGGGCGCCCCGCCCTTCTTGACGAGACGGGCCTGGTGAATGCGGCCGCCCACGACCGTGCCGAGGACAACCACTCCGATGAGGAAGTTGACCCAGCTCGGGTCGAGCGAGAACTGGGCGCGCGCGGTGTCGATGAGCCGCATGACGAAGGCGGCGAGCACGGTGCCGAGGATCGCCACGGAGCCGCCGGTCAGAGCGACGCCGCCGATGATGGGTGCCGCGAAGCTGGGCAGCAGCCAGTCGCCGCCCACACTGCGGTTGACGCCCGGCAGCGATGCGGTGGCGGTCAGCGCGGCGATGCCGACGAGCAGTCCCGACAGGGTGTGGGCGAGCACGATCTGCCGGTCGGTGGAGATGCCGGACAGTCGGGCCGCGACCGGATTGCCGCCGGCGGCGAGCAGTCGGCGGCCGGCCACGGTGCGGTACATGAACGCGGCGAGCAGGGCCGCCGCGACGAGCGCGGTGACGAAGACGAGCGGGATGTTCAGCGGGGCGGCGCGGCCGAGGTCGCGCAGCGTGGCGGAGTATCCGTCGATGGTGCGCGTCCCGGACAGCCGGTACTGCGCTCCGAGCAGGATGGTCATGGTGCCGAGCGTGACGATGAAGCCGTTGATGCGCGTGGCGACGATGAACACGCCCGTCACCAGGCCGATCAGCGTGGCGGCCAGCACGCCGACGAGGACGGCGACTCCCGCGGGCACACCGCTGTCGGCCATCAGCACGCCCATCAGGCAGGCGCTGAAGCCGCCCAGCGCACCGACGGCCAGGTTGAGCTGACCCACGCACAGGGCCACCATCTGGGCCAGCCCGATGAGGATCGGTGTGGCGAGGTACTGCAGGAATGTACGGACGGAGGGGCCCTCGAAGAAAGAGCCGGACGAGGCGACTCCCAGCGCCACGTAGCCCGCGAGGACCACGCACAGCAGGGTCGTCGTCGTGGAGCGGGAGAAGCGCCGCAGTGCCGGCAGGGCCGCGGCTCCCCGTTCGCGGAGCGGGATCATGTGGAGCGCACCACCTTGCGATAGGACACGACCGTGCGCACCCGGTCCGCGGACAGAGCCAGCAGAAGTACGCAGCCGAGGTAGATGTTGAGACTTTCCAGACCGACGCCGAGCAGGTCGAGGCCCTTGCGGATGACGCCGACCAGGGAGGTGCCGAGCAGGGCGCCGATGACCGAGACGACGCCGCCGGTGAGCAGCGTCCCGCCGAGGACCGCACCGAGGAAGGAGGGGAGCATGAAGTCGTCACCGATGGAGGCGCGGAACGTGCCCGTGCCCACGGCGGCCATGAAACCGGCGAGCGCGGCGAGGAGACCGGACAGGGCGTGCGCCAGGACGACCCTGCGTCCCGTCGGGATGCCGGACAGTTCGGCGGCGGCCGGGTTCGCACCGGTGAGCAGCAGCTCGCGGCCCATACGGGTGCGGGCGTAGAGGAAGCCGAGGCCGATGAGGGCCAGCACGGTGAACTGGGCCATCTGCGGAACGGCCGGGGAGCCGCAGACGGGCCCGAGGCAGATGTCGGCGAGCGAGTAGGAACGCAGCTCGGCGAGCCCGTCCGGCCGCGTGGTGAACGCGGCGTTCTCGGTGAAGGCCGAGTACAGCAGGGAGACCAGACCCAGCAGGGCGAAGTCCATGGCCAGCGTCACGACGAAGGAACTCACGCCCGTGCGGGCGATGATCCAGCCGGTCAGAGCCCCGATGGCGCAGCCGGCGGCAAGGCAGAGCACGAGGCCCATCGGGAGAGGCAGGCCGAGCCGGTCGTAGCCGAATCCGGCGAAGAAGGCGCCAAAGGCTGCCATGCGCCCGACGGCCAGGTTCATGTGCCCGACGGAGAGCACGACCATCTGCGCGAGGGCCACCACCGTCAGTGTGGAAATGTCCCTCAGGAGCGGGAAGAGCACCAGCCGCTCGTCGAAGAACGCCGGGCGCAGGGCTCCGAAGAGTGCGCCGAGCGCGACGATGAGCACGAGCAGTCCCAGCCGCTGGTTGACCCAGATGGGCAGCCGGTGCGCGGGGCGTGCTCCGTCGGTGGGGCGGTCCGTCTCGCTGTCGGGGCGAGTGACGGCCGTCTTCATGACGCCCTCCGGTCGTCGATGGCGTCCATGTCCCAGTCGATGCCGATGCCCGGCTCGTCCGGGGCCACGGCCTGTCCGTCGCGCAGGGTCAGTTCGGTGCGGGTCACGGCACGCAGCTGCGGGATGTACTCCACGTACGCGCCGTTGCTGACCGCGGCGACGAGGCTGACGTGAAGTTCCATCAGGAAGTGCGGGCAGACCTTGACATTGAAGGTCTCTGCCAGGTGGGCGACCTTCAGCCAGGGAGTGATACCGCCGACGCGGGCGACGTCGACCTGCACCACGGAGGCGGCACCGGTCTCCAGATAGTTCCGGAACTGCATCGGCGAGTACATCGACTCGCCGACCGCGATCGGGATCCTGGTCGAGCGGGCCAGCCGTGCATGACCGCTGAGGTCGTCCGCGGGCATGGGCTCCTCGAGCCAGTACGGGTCGTAGGGCTCGAGGGCGGCGGCCAGCTGAACGGCGGAGGACAGCGACTGCGACTGGTTGGCGTCCGTCATGATGTGCAGGGACGGTCCGACGGCCTCGCGTACGGCACGCAGCCGCTCCGCGTCCTCGGCGACGTGCGGTTTGCCCACCTTGATCTTGACGCCGGCCCACTGTGCGTTCCTGGCCGCGAGGGCCGACTTGACCAGGTCCTCGGTGCCGAGATGGAGCCAGCCTCCCTCGGTGTCGTACACCGGGACCTGTCGGCGGTGGCCGCCGGCCAGCCGCCACAGCGGTTCGCCCGCCCGCTTGCAGCGCAGGTCCCACAGGGCCGTGTCGATCGCGGCGAGAGCGAGCGAGGTGATGGCTCCGGTGGTGGTCGCGCGGGTCAGGCCGAACAGCTCCTGCCAGAGCCCTTCGACGTTGCGTGCGTCCTTCCCGGCGAGGAGCGGCAGGAGATGGTCGCGCAGCAGGGCCAGTACGGAGGTTCCGCCGGTGCCGATCGTGTAGGCGTAGCCGGTTCCCTCGATGCCGTCCGCCGTGGTCAGGCGGACGAGGATCGTCTCCTGCTTCACGAAGGACTGCACCGCGTCGGTGCGGTCGGTCTCCACCGCGATGTCGGCCAGCAGGGCCGTGGCGTTGGTGATGATGGTCATGTCGTATGCCGGCTTTCTGTGATCCGTGGCCGGGGCGCTCAGCCGCAGGAGAGGAAGTCGTCGGCGAACTGCTTCTTCAGCTCGGCGGTCTTCGCCTGCCGCTCGCCGTCGTAGTCAACGACGTTCTTCTTCGTGACGACGAAGGAACCGGAGTCGACGATCTGTCCGGGCTTCGTCATCGTGCACTGCTTGGTCTGCAGCAGCGCGAGGGCCCAGCTGCCGATCTCCGCCTGACCGACGGGGTTCTGCACGACCGTGGCACTGACGGAGCCGTTCCTGACCGAATTGAGGATCTTGGCGTCGTCGTCGATGGCCACGACCTCGGCCTTCGAGCCGGACTCGCGCACGGCCTCGGCCGCGGCGACCGCCGGGTTGTAGGCGGTCGAGACGATGCCCTGGATCTGGGCGCCCTTGGCGGCAAGCAGGTCGGAGACCGCCTTCTGCGCGGTCTGGAGGTCCTTGTCGATGTCGGTGATGGTCTGCAGGAGCGTGACCTTGCCGCCGGTCTCCTTCACCGCCTTCTCGACGCCCTTCCTGCGCAGTTGTGTGTTGGCGTCGACGTTGTTGCCCGTCAGATGGACGAGGGCGCCCTTGCCGCCCATCGCTTCGATGGCGGCCTGCGCGGCCTTGTAGGCGGCGAGTTCGACGTCGGTGGACAGGCAGAAGTCGGCCTCGTTCTTGCCGCCGGCGGGGCAGGAGCCGAGCGACGCCACGGCGAAGCCCTGGGACTTGAGGTCGGCGAAGGTGGTGTTGATGTCGGTCGGGGACACCCCGAAGATGCCGAAAGCGTTGTAGCCGCGAGCGGCGAGCGTCGAGACCAGGTTGTTCTGCTTCTGCTGGTCCCATTCGGCGGTCTCGTCGAAGGTGACGTCGCCCAGCCCGAGCGTCTTCCCGGCATCCGCGCCGGCCTGCTTCCAGGGCTGGAAGTAGGGGTGGGCACCGCCGGGTACGAGAGCGACCTTGGTTCCGGAGCCGTCGGCGAGCTCTGCCGTTCCGCTGCCGGGCTTGGCGGAAGCGGCCCCGGCCTTCCCCGGTTCGTCCGAATTCTTGACGGTGCAGGCCGCCGAGGCGGTGGCGAGAAGGGCGAGGGTGACGGCGGCCGACAGCACGGATCTACGACGGGTCATGATGGTTGCCTCAGTCGAATCAAATAGGATTTCGTTGCCCGTGATCCTGTGGGAGGGTTGACCGCCCCGTCAAGACCTGTACGGCAACTATCCCCGCAAGCTCCATCGGTGGAGGGCTCGAGCCTCTCTCCCGGTTTGTGTCACACGCGATCTGACGTGCTGTGATGTCCTGCACTTCAAGCGTCGCGGCCCCTCGGGATTTCGGAGACGCCGGGGGTGGAGGCTCTCGGGGCTTGGAAGCCTGGAAGCCGAAAGCTGCTTTCAATCGCATAGGATTTGCTGGAGGTGGAGGGAGATCGAAGTCATGCCGTCGAACATGGATGCTGTCGGAGGAGTCACGCCGACCTGCGCAACACCCAGCGCCCCTGCGTCCCCGAGACGGGAGGTGCTGACGGACAGCGTCTACGAAGCAGTCAAGGCCATGGTGATGGACCACGTGATCCAGCCGGGTGCCCGAGTCGGCATCGAGGCGCTCTCGCGCTCGCTCGGAGTATCGGCCACTCCGGTACGCGAGGCCCTCGCCCGACTCGAGGCCGACGGCCTGGTCGTCAAGCGATCGCTCTCGGGCTACCGCGCCACCGAGCTCCTGACCCGCCAGGGCGTCGAGGAGCTGTTCGAGATGCGGCTGTTGCTGGAGACCAGGGCTGCCGCTCTGGCCGCCGAACACATCGGGGATGCCGAACTCGACCGAGTGGAGTCGTTGGTCGAGGAGATGCAAGGCCTGCCCGACAACGGCCACAGCTACGCCGTCTATGGGCAGTTCGCGGTGCTGGACCAGCAGTTCCACGACGCGCTCGCCGCCGCGTCGGGGCGCACCATGCTCGCCGCGGCGGTGGAGAGGCTGCACACGCACCTGCACCTATTCCGTCTCAGTGCAGTCACGGGCGGCAGCCCGGCCACGGCCATGGAGCACAGCCGGATCCTGAGAGCGGTGCTCCGGCGCAGCCCCGAACGCGCGTCACAGGCCATGCGCGACCACCTGGAACTCAGCCTGCAGCGTCAACTCAGCCGGTACAACGACGGTGCCTGAGCTTGTTGTTCAACGTCGCTGGTTCACCTGACCCGCTGATCTCGGTTCCCTCGTGAGACAGGCGACCGCGTCGCCGTGCGCTGACCCGAGGGCTGCGCCCCTGGCACAAGGTCATGCCTCTTGCCAGGGGCGCGGTCGGGAAGGGTGTGCCGTGAGGGTCAGCGCACGGCGTAGGCCTTGATCAGGGTCTGCTCGATCTTGCTGCCGTTGGTGTCCTGCGCCTTGACGCGCAGGGACACAAACCCCTTTGCCGGGTTGCTCACGGACACCTTGTAGTGGCCGTCACTCTTGGTCTTCACCGTCGCGGGGCTCCAGGTGGCACCGTCGTCGGTGGACATCTCCACCTCGACCCCGTCGATGTCCGGAGTGGCGCCGGTCTGGAGCGCGAACGACAGGTCGAAGCCGTAGGTGTCGCCACCCTGGGTGGTGTTCTCCGCGTCCAGGTTCAGGCCGTACTTCGGCCAGAGCAGCGCCAGGTTCTCCTTGCCGCCCGCCGGCCGGGCGGACTTGAAGGTCCATGCGGTGCTGGTCTTGGTGGACAGCGGGAACCACGCCGGGCGGTCCGTGTCCATGGTGATCCGGTAGGTCGCCGGGGCGGCGCTGACCGGCACCTTGGTCAGCGAGAGTCGAGGCGTCTCCTTGAGGAGCTGGCCGTTCTGGTACACCCGCACCGTCGCCTTGTCGGCGTCGTTGGCGAACTGCCCCCAGTGCCCCGCTTCGCTGTCACCCATCTCCGCGATGGTGAGGTTGAAATTGTCACCCTCGCGGAAAGCGTAGGCGGCCTCCGGTCCGGCGGGGCCGCTCGCCGCGCCCAGCCAGGTCTCCTCGTGCTGCGCGCCCGGCTTGTAGTAACGGGTCAGGTCCTTCACGGCGCGGATGATGTCGGCGCGGTCCGGGTAGACCGAGTGGAACCAACCCATCTGCTTCATCGTCGGCCACTTGCTGCCGGTGGAGTACCACTCCTCCCGGTCCGTCGGCGCGTCGAAGTAGTCCAGCACCTGGGTGATGAAGGTCTCTCCCGGGCGGATCGCCGAGTCGGTCTCGCCGAGGTAGGTGCCCTTGGTGCTTCGGTAGTGGGACTTCACCACGGCCGAGTTCTCCGTAGTGACCGCGTCGACGGGGTCGGCGGGGATGCCACCGGGGACCATCATCGCGATGTTGTACACGTAGGGGTGGTTGTCGATGCCCTGCAGGTTGATCTGCGTGGGACCGTCGGCCATCCGGCCGAAGAGCACCGCGCCCTGGTCCTGGGTGAGGCTCCAGGCCGGGATGGTGGTGCGGGCGACGCGCGGCACGATGGTGGCGAAGGGGCCGGGCCGGTCGTTGACGATGATCACTGCCTTGGCGCCGGCAGCGGTCACTGCGGCGATCTGGTCGGGAGTCTTCCGGGTGGCGTCGCGGGTGACGACCGCGAGCTTGCCGGCGAGGTCCTTGCCGGCCAGGTCCTCCGGCCGTCCCATGCCGGCGTTGACCGCCTGGAGCGTGCTCGGGCCGTACAGCCGGGCCGCGTACATCACGGGCTCGAGCGGGAGCGCGCCTCCCTGTCCGGCGAAGGACGCCCGGATCACCGGCGAGTACCTGCGCTGCTGGAAGTTGAACTCGAAGGTGCCGAGCTTCACCGGCTCGGTGGGAACCACATAGGCGTGGTCCCAGAGCGGGCTCGACGCGCCCTTCAGGAAGTCGATTCCCAGCTTGCCGGGGAGCTGCTGGCGGTACCCGAGCTTGTAGCCGTTCGGCTCGGACTCCTTGGGCGTCGCGACCTTGACCTCCTTGCCCTGCCGGGCATCCAGCGTGATCGCCTGATCCGCCTTCAGCTCCAGCACGGGGTCGCCCGCGAGGGTGTGGCTCGTGATCTGGTTCGAGACCTTGTCCCTCGTGTAGACGACACCCATGACGGAGTAGCGGCCCTGCGGCAGTGCGACCGTCTTGGTTCCGCCCTGGGGGAGGACCTCGCGGACGACCCCCGTGTCCAGGTCGAACACCACGAGCTCGCCGGTCGCCGGGTTTCCGTGCCGGTCGATCGTGTTGACGGTGAGGTCGACGGTGGGCACGTCCTTCGTCGCGCCGACGGTGGTGCGGATCGAGGTGCCGTCGGCCGCGGTGGCGGTGATGAGGCCGGTGTAGTCACCCATGGCGCCGAGCTCGGGGTGGTAGGTCACCGTCACGCTCGCGGTGGAGTTCGCCGGGACCGTCACGCTGTTGGCGCTGAGCGTGAACGTGCCGTTCGGCGGGACCGAGCTCTCCCCGAGGGTGAACAGGCTGAGCGACAGCGTCTTGTCCGCGCCGGAGGTGTTGACGTAGCTGACCGTCTTGGTGACCGGCGCGCTCTCGGCCGACTTCTTGCCCATGCTGACGACGGCGGGGCTGGAGTAGACCGTGGCGTCGATCGCCTTGGGCACGTCGACCCGGCCGTTGCCGCCCTGGTAGGCGTTGTACGAGCCCTGCTTGGCGGTGCTGACGAGCACCTGCTTGAGCCGGTCGGCGGTCCAGTCCGGATGGCGCTGGACGAGGATCGCCGCGGCGCCGGACACATGCGGTGTGGCCATCGAGGTGCCGTTGGCCGAGGTGTAGTTGCCGTCGACCGGCGTACCCATCGAGGTGCCGGCGGCGCGCGCGGCGACGATGCCCACGCCGGGTGCGGTGATCTCCGGCTTGACCGCGAAGGTGTCCTTGACCGGGCCCCGGCTGGAGAAGCCCGCGAGTTGGTCCTGCTTGTTCACCGCGCCGACGGTCAGCGCGTCCTCGGCGGCGCCCGGCGAACCCACGGTCCCCTTGGTCGGACCCGTGTTGCCGGCCGCGATGACGAACAGCGTGTCGGAGGACTCGGTGAGTTCGTTGACGGCCTGGCTGAGCGGGTCGGTGCCGTCGCTGCCGGCCGCTGAGCCCAGGCTCATGCTGACGACGTCCGCGCCCTGGTCCACTGCCCACTCCATGCCGGCGATGACCCCGGACTGGGGGCCTTCACCGGCGTTGTTGAGGACCTTGCCGATGTACAGGTCGGCGCCCGGCGCCACACCCTTGTACTTGCCGCCCGAGGCGGCACCGGAGCCGGCGATGGTCGAGGCGACGTGCGTGCCGTGACCGTGGTGGTCGACCGCGTCGGGGTCGTCGGTGAAGTTCTGCGCCGTCTTTACCCGCCCTGCCACGTCGGGGTGGCTGGAGTCGATACCGGTGTCGAGAATGGCGACCTTGGTGCCGCTGCCGTCGTAGCCGGCCGCCCAGGCTTCCGGGGCACCGATCTGCGGCACGCTCTGGTCCAGCGTCACCTTGACCGGCTTGTCCAGCCAGAGCTTCTTGATGCCGTCGGCGAGCTTCGGTGCCTTCGTGGCGGCCGTGCTGTCGTCGTCGACCGCCTCCCAGAAGGTCGCTGCCTTCTTCTTGCTCGCGTGCAGCGCCACGGCGTTGGCGCTGGGCAGCTCGTCGGCCTTCACCGAACCGGCCGGTGCGGCCTGCTTGAGCGCCTTGCCGGCCTTGCCCGGCGCGCCGGCGTAGGTCGCGATCAGCGGTACGGCGGGGCGGTGGGCGTCGTCGTAGCCGTACTCGACCAGCTTGGTGATGTTGAACAGTTCGCGGTCGAGTTCGTTCGCGGCTAGGTAGGGCTGGGCCTTGTCGGGGATGACGTAGACCTCTTCACCCACCTTCATGGTGGAGAACGCTGCCGGGGTGCCGTCCTCCGCGGGCGCGACCGTCGCCGCCTGGAAGCCGTCGGCGTGACGCTCCAGGGTCACCATCTCGCCGGTGACGAGGGTGAGCTTGTGTGTGGCGACAACGGGGCTGTTCTGCCGCGGCTGTTCGGCCTGCGCTGTCGGTGTCGCTGCGGTGGCCACGGGGAGGACGCCGAGCGTGCCGGCCACACAGGCCGCGGTGAGAATCCCCAGGGCCGTCCGTACTGGACGGCGTGTCAGCCGGTAGGCTATGGGGGTGGTCGGGCTGGCCGAGGATCTCGTCGATCCAGCCGGTTGTGACTCTCTCATCAAGGCGTTGACCTTCTCTGAGGGGGAACAAGGGCGTGCGAAAGCCACGCGGTTGCGGAAATTCGACGCCACGTCGGATCACTGCGTTTGACGGTGTGTGTGGTTGTGCTGCTCTTTCATGGGTGAGCGGCGGCACCAGGTCGGCGGACCGCGCGCCGTGTTGATGCGGCGGCCGTGCGCCGCCGGTATGTCAGGCACGGGAACCTCGCTGCGCTGTGGGGTCCGAAAAATCGGTCCGGTCGGACGTGTTGGGCGGGTCGGCCAGCGGCGTGGGGCCGGGCTGCGGTTCGGGGATCAGACCACGGTTGGCGGCCAGGTTCGTGCACGCCTGTCGGGACGCGCGGTGCGATGGGAGAGCACTGGGACTCTTCCACAGCCGACCAGTGGCAACCCCGGATTCCACGGCGGGACACCGGCATGACGGTGATCCGCCAAGTGGTAAGAGATTCGCGCTCCGCACTCCGGGGATCGCGCCCCTGGCGTGGACAGCTGGATGAATCATCCAAGTGGCGGCCCAACGGAGGGGTCGGGGCGGCGGCCTGGAGCCGAGTACGAGCCGTTCCACGCGTCGACGGCGAACTGTTCGACGTGCTGGCCCCGGGCGATGTCCTCGCCAGGACGGATCTGGTCGAACGTGCGGGACTGCGGGAGATCCACGGTGAAGCTGCCGGTCAGGTCGGCGGTGAGTTCGAGGTCGGCGATGCGGACATATTCCGCGTCGGACAGCAGCACGGCCTGCTGGGCACCGGCCGCGTCGATCCGTGGTGCAGGCCGGTCCGGATCGCCATAGGCGCCGACCCGGACCGGCCGGGCCGCGGTCCCCGAATCGTCGAGCACCAAGGTGCCCTGACAGGTCGTGCCGCGCGCGAGACAGACCTCACTGCCCGGACGCAGCGTGCGTTGGTCGATCTGTGCCAGCGAGGTGAACGGCCGGGCACGCGTGCCTGGTTGTGTGCTCGTTGGCGACTGCCTCCCCTGATCAGTCGACGAAATACTCCTGCGGTACAGCCATCGGTTTCGCGAGAGCCGTGCCGGTGGTGAGGATCCCGGCGGACAGGGCGAGCGCGCAGACCATGGTCGGCGGGCGATGCCCGAAGCGGCGGCGGTGAGAACCCATGTGCATCTTCAGTGTCGCAGCGATCAGAAGGGGAGGGTGTACTGAAAGCAGCCCGACCGCATTTATTTACGCGGGTGTTGAGTACCGGCGCGGTCTCGCGTCACGGACTGCGTTCTTACGGCCAGCGCAGCGGGATGGCGACGTTCTGGGTTCCAGCGGCGGTGCCGCCGCGGGCCATGGCAGCGTGCAGTGTTATCGGGCGGCCGTTGTGGTCGAAGAGGAGCTGGGGTCGCTCCAGCGAACCGAGAGTGATCAGCGAGCCGTCGGTGAGCCTCAACTGCTTCAGCGAGACCACCGGGTGCTCGGCCGGCTCCCATGCGAGGCCGTCCGTCGAGGTGACCAGGCCGAGCGCCCCGTACTGGGGAGTGAGCGCCTTGGACCGGTCGGCTCCCGCATAGAAGTCCTTGACGATCGCGTAGAAGCGGCGGTCGGCACGGTCGTACCAGAGATACGGATCCTCCGCCTGGGTCTCGGTCGTGCCCAGGGCGGTGGCGGTGTAAGGGAAGGGGCCTTCGGGACGGTCGGACTGGCCGACGACGGTGATGTAGACGCCCTTGGCATTCCAGGCCTTGTACGTCATGAGGAAGCGGGGCCGACCGCCCACGGCGGGGGCCTCGGTGACGGACGGGTTGACCGTCATCTGGAAGGTGTTCATGTAGTCGGGGCCGGCGATGGGGACGTCGCTGCGGGTACCGCGGCCGGCGATCAGGTCCTCCAGGGTGTGGGCGGTGATCACACCGATGCGCTGGCCGGCGTGGTACTTCAGCCAGAGGGTGGGCTGCTTGGAGTACCACGGCTCGGGGGTGTTCGCCGGGTTGTTGGCGATGAAGTACAGGTAGTAGCGGCCGTGGAAGCGGCGGATGTGCGGGTTGTGCGCGTTGTAGCGGTCCCAGCGGCCGGGGTCCCCTGTCCCCTGCACGACGGTCCGCAAGTGCCGGTACGGACCCTGGGGGCCCGGGGAGACCGCGACGGCGATCTCGCTGTACTTCATCCAACCACTGAAGCCGTAGAAGATCTTCTCCGAGGGGTCGCTGCCGCGGCCGGCCGAACCGTGCTGCCATCGTGAATAGAAGAGGTAGTACGCACCGTCACGGCCGCGGATGGGGGTGCCGCCCCAGGTGTACCAGCCGTCGGTACCGAAGATCTGCACCGCTGGGTCGATCGGCTGGACCGCTGCCTGGAAATCGGGGGAGGACGGTCCGGTTGAGCTGTCGGCGGCCGCCGGTCCACTGAGGGAGGTGGCGGCCAGGGCCGCCGGTATCGTCATGAGCGCTCTGCGTCGTGTCATGCCATTGCTGCTGGTCAAGGCCAGCTCCTTTCGTTCCTTGGGGCTCATCGTCGCGCGTCGGCCCCTTCAAGATTTTTCAACTTTCCCTGTCTCATTGCCTGTTGGTGGAGTGAAGCCAGGGGGAGGAGATTCGACACCGAGGTGTAGCTCCCCGAGCCTCCGTAAGGCGCCGAACCGGGGTGGCTGGGGTGTGGCCTATATGATTTTCCGCCTATCGGGGGCGCGTCAAGATGTGGGGCGGGAGAGATCCACCCGGGACCGGTTGAAGCCCGCCGTCCTGTAGGCCTCGACGCGTGGACCGCGCCCAGGCAACCTCGTCGTACCGGCTGCGGTAGCGTGCAGGGCCTGCCTGGCAGGGATTTGACCGCTTCGTGGCTTATCGGCCGGTGCCTGCCGGCTGGGGAGTCCGGGTGTCACCGCGGGGCGTCCGGGCCGGCCTCGTGAATGCCGGGCGTATCTTCGGCGGCAAGTCCGCCCTTCCTTCCGGCCGAGGGAATCCTATAGCTTTTTGTGGGCTCTTCTCGCTGGAGTGAGCCAGTTCCAACTCCCGCCTCAGCCGGGCGATCTGTGTCTCGGGTAACCGCTCCCGTGCGGCCCTCCCGGCGTCGGTCAACGATGCGGAGACCCGCCACACCGGAACCGCGCCATGGGATGGACAGACGTCCAGGACCCTTGACAGCCACGTGCCGCGCGTTGAAGATTCACGCCAACTTGGCTTGAGATGGGGAACTTCCACATGAGCGAAGAGGACGTCCGCCCGGACGACTGCACCGCCGGTGTACTGGTCCGGCTTCGCGGACTACTGCCCTCACTGTCCACGAAGGAGCAGGCGATAGCAGAGGTGGTGCTGGGAGATCCGGCCGGCATCGCCCAGCTGAGCATTTCCCAGGTCGCCCGACGTGCCGAGGCGTCGGACACCTCGGTGACCCGGTTCTGTCGCCGAATCGGGCTCACCGGCTACCCCGAGCTGCGGCTGGCTCTCGCCGCGGCGGTGCAGCACGCGCACTCCGGGTGGCGGCTGCGCGTAGGCATGCGGGGCGATATCGAGCCCGACGACACAGCCGCCGAGGTCATTGTCAAGATGGCGCACGCGGACGCCGGCGCCATCCAGGACAGCGTGGAACAGCTCGATGCCGCAGCCCTGGACGCGGCGAGCCGGCTGCTTGCCCGGGCCCGGCGGATCGAGGTGTACGGCGTCGGGTCAAGCGGACTCGTGGCCGCGGACATGGAGTATAAGCTGCAGCATCTGGGGCTGCCCTGCTCCGCGTTCAGCGATGTGCACCGTGCCCTGATGAACGCAGCACATCTGCGGCCTGGCGACGTGGCTGTCGGAATCTCGCACTCCGGCCGCACCCAGGAGACTCTCGACCCACTGCGTGAGGCGGCCCTGCGCGGTGCGACAACCCTCGCGCTCACCCATGACAGCGGATCCCCCATCACCGCACTGGCCGATCTGGTGCTTTGCTCCGCGGGACGCGAGGCGCCCTTCCGCAGCGGGGCCACCGTCAGCCGCATCAGCCAACTCTTCGTTGTGGACTGCCTGTACGTGCGCCTGGCTCAGACAAGTGGCCCGGATGCCACCAACTCCGCGCTGAGCCGCGCCCACCGCGCGGTCGAGCGGCACCGGACCGTGAGTGAGCACGGCACCGGTGAAGGAAGGGAACGACCATGACGGGGAGGGAGAACGCCCCGCCGCCACTGACCGAGGCCCGCAACCCGGCGACGCACGACCTGGACGAGCTCGGCGTGCCCGAGCTCGTCGACCCGATCACCGACCAGGACCAGCAGGTGCTGCTGGCCGTGCGAGCCGTCCGTGAGGACATCGCGCACCTGGTCGTCATGGGCGTGGACGTGCTGCGCGGCGGCGGCAGGACTGCGCCCCCGCGTACGCCTCGCGGCATTCCACGGCGAACCGCTGCGCGGCGCCCTCGGCCTGGCCGCCTCGGCAGCCACCGGCACCTGGACGCTGCCCACGGACGAAGCACTGCTCACACTCACCCACTTCGACCACGTCGACGGATGAAAGAGGCAGTCATGACAAGTACCACGGCCTCCAGCGGGCCTCGCGGCGCCCAGGACGGCTGCCTCCGGCCATAGTCGGCATCGCCACCACGACAGTCGGTTCCCCACTCCGCCCGCCTCCATGTGGCGGGCCTTACGAGGAGGTAGGCATGCAACGCTTCTTGAGGTCAGCTCTCATAGGGGTGATCACGGCGCTGTCGACGGCGGCGGTCACCGTCCCGGCTCGGGCGGCGGACGACCCGCAGCCGACGTTGCCCGCGGGGCTGCTCGCGCCGCCGCCGGCCGGTGCGGCGGAGGCGGCGCAAGCGGCAGGCAAGGGCGTTGACCACACACCGACCGTCTCACCCGTCCCGCACGAGATTTCGTACGGGAAGAAGTTCCCGGTGCCGCGGCGCGCCGTGGTGGTGCGCGACGCGGAGAGCGATCCGCAGGCCGTGGCGACCGTGACCGAGGCCCTGCGGGCGGCCGGCGTGCGCGAGGTCACCCAGGCATCGGCGGCCCGCCCGGGTGCGTACCCCGTGTACGTCGGCACGCGTCCCGCTTCGCCCGCCGCCGAGGGCCTGAAGCCGGGCGGGCATGTCGTCTCCGTCTCCCGGCACCGCACCGTCCTGGACGGCGTGGACGACGCAGGCACGTACTACGCCGCCGAAACCTTCCGGCAGCTGTTCACGGGCCGCAAGGTCGTCTCCGCCACCGTCCGCGACTGGCCGGACTTCGCGACCCGCGGCGGCCAGGAGTCCTTCTACGGCGCGAAGTGGTCGTACGAGGACGAGCTGCGCGAGATCCGCTTTCTCGGCGCGCACAAGCAGAACACGTTCCTCTACCACCCGCGTATCGGCGACCCGCACAACGCGGCGCAGAAGTGGCGCGAGCCGTACAGCGGTGCGCGGCTGGAGGAGCTGCGGACGGTCGTCGCGGAGGCGAAGCAGCGGCACATCAGGTTCATCTACCGGCTCGGCCCGGAGGCGCCGACCGCCCCCGGATACGGCATCTGCCATGCGGATCCCGAGGAGCTGAAGCTCGTCCTCGCCCGCTTCCAGCAGCTGTACGACATCGGCGTCCGCGATCTCTCGCTCGGCTGGGACGATGTCTCCAACCCGATCAGCTGTGCGGCGGACCGCGCGAAGTTCGGCGGCGACGCGAACCCGAAGGCGGCGGCCCAGGCATACGTCACGAACCACGTGTACACGAACTTCATCAGGTCACACCCGGGCAGCCGGCTGATCACCATCCCTACCGAGTACTGGAACGCGACGCCGTCCTCGTACAAGAAGCGCTACAACGAGCTGGTGGAGAAGGACACCTCGATCTACTGGACCGGCCCGGAGGTGGTCTCCCCGCAGATCACCAACGCGCAGGCGACCGCGGCGAAGGCTGCGTACGGCAACCGCAACATGCTGATCTTCGACAACTACCCCGTGAACGACTACGCGTCCAACCGCCTCCACCTGGGACCGCTGACCGACCGCGACCCGACGCTGACCGGCACGGTCGAGGGCATCACCACGAACCAGATGAACCAGCACGCGCCGTCCCTGATCGCCCTGTTCACGGCGGCGGACTTCACCTGGAACACGGCCGCGTACGATCCGGAGGCGTCCTGGGACCGGGCGCTGCGCGAGCTGGGCGGGAAGGCGTACCCGGCACTGAAGGTGTTCGCGGAGAACTCGCGGAGCGGGCCGCTGACGTCGACGGCGGACGCGGGGCGGCTGAAGGCTCTGGTGGCGGCTGTGTGGGAGAAGCCCGGCGACACGGAAGCACTGGCCGAACTGGGCGACTACTTCGGCGAGTTGGCGGAAGCACCCGGCCGGATCGAGCGCGACATGGGCGACCCGGCGTTCGCCGCGCAGGCCGGCCCGTGGCTGGAGAAGCTCGGCGCGTACGGGGAGGCCGGCCGTACCGCGGTGGAGCTGCTGCGGGCGGATGCGGCGGGCGACACGGCGGAGGTCGCGCGTCTCGCGGACGTGCTGCGCGAACAACGGGCCGCACTGGCGGCGATCCCGCAGCAGCTCACCGGCGGTACGGCGGACAGCTTCCTGTCCCGGGTGCTGAACATCGGGCTGCCCGACCTGGCGGTGAACCGCCCGGTGACCGCTTCCGGGCAGATCTCGGCGAGCCGGGCGGCCGCATACGCGGTGGACGGCGACGCGTCCACCCGCTGGGAGAGCCAGGCGTCCAACTCCCAGTGGCTGCGCATCGATCTGGGCGAACGACGCACCATCGGCAGCGTGCGCCTCAACCGGGACGCCTCGTACCCGAAGTCGTACCGGGTCGAGGTGTCGGACGACGGTACGTCCTGGACGACCGTGCACACCGCGGCGACCGTGGACGGCGGCGCGGACGAGCTGCGTGGCCTCGCCGCCGAAGGGCGCTATGTGCGCCTGAGCGGCGAGGGCCGGTCGAACACGGGCCGCGGCATCGCGCTGTGGGAGGTCAGCGTCTACGAGCGCTGAGCCGCCGTCCGGAACTCCGCGAACGCCTCCTGGAATCCGGGGAACGTCTTCCGCACGCACCCGGGGTCGTCGTAGGTGATCCCGGGGGCACGGGGGAGCCCGGCCCTCGCTGTCCTCGATCTCGTGCACGTCGGAGGCTTCGGCCACAACCGACCCCGCGCCTTCGATGGCCCCGCCCGCGTACGGGCCGGGCCATCCCTGCTTCTACCGGGGCGCTGCCCCGCGGGGCACCGCGCTCGGCGCCGGGGCATAGCCGGTGGCCCGGGTGGTGAAGGTTCCCCGGCCCTGGGTCCGGCTGCGCAGCCGCGTGGCATAGCCGAACAACTCCGCCAGCGGCACGGTCGCGGTGATCACCGCCGTGCCTGCCCTCGCCGTCGAGCCCGAGACCCGGCCGCGCCGCGCCGCCAGGTCACCGAGTACCCCGCCCACGGCGTCATCGGGCACGGTGACCGTGACCTCCACCACCGGTTCCAGCAGCACCATCACGCTGTTGCGCAGTGCCTCCCGCAGCGCGAGGCGGCCGGCAGTCCGGAACGCCGGCTCCGAGGAGTCCTTGGAGTGAGTGGCTCCGTCAACCAGTGTGACCCGCAGTCCGGTCACCGGGTGCCCGCCGAGAGGGCCCTCGGCCAGGGCATCCCGGCAGCCGGCCTCCACCGAACGGACGTACTCCTGCGGCACCCGGCCACCGACGACGGTCGACCGGAACGCGAACTCCGCTGCGCCGCCGCTGTCGTTGTCACCGGCGGCTTCCAGCGGCTCCACATCGAGGACGACGTGAGCGAACTGGCCGGCACCCCCGTCCTGCTTGACATGCCGGTACACCAGCCCGGACACGCCGCGGACGACCGTCTCCCGGTAGGACACCTGCGGCCGGCCGACGCCGACCTCCAGCCCATGAGCACGACGGATCTTCTCCACCGCGACCTCCAGATGCAGTTCCCCCATTCCGGACAGCACCGTCTGACCGGTCTCGGGATCGGTCCGGACCGCCAGCGAAGGATCCTCCTCGATCAAACGCGCCAGCGCCGACACCAAGCGTTCGGCGTCGATGCTTCTGCGGGCCTCGACCGCTACGGAGACGACCGGATCGGCAACGGAGGGCGGTTCGAGAACCAATGGCGCCGCGGGTGTGCACAGGGTTGCCCCGGCACGGGCGGCCTTCAGTCCGATCACCGCGACGATGTCCCCGGCCACCGCCTGGTCCACGTCCGAGTGCTGTCCGGCCTGTACCCGCAGGATCCGGCTGATTCGCTCGTTGCCTCGCGCGCCCACGTCCAGCACCGCGTCCCCCTTCCGGATCGTTCCCGAATACACGCGCAGATAGGTCAGCCGCCCGGTGGCGGTCGAGTTCACCTTGAACACCAGCGCGGCGAACGGTGCCGCCGGGTCGGCGGACCGCTCCTGCACCGCGCCGTCCAGGGTGCCGCGTACCGGCGGCACATCCAGCGGCGAGGGCAGATAGGCCACGACGGCCTCCAGCAGCGGCTCGATTCCTCGATTGCGGTAGGCCGAACCGCACAGCACCACAACTCCCTCACCGGTACGGGTCAGGTCGCGCAGCGCGGCGGCCAGAGTCCGTGCGGAGACCGTCGACTCCGTGCAGAACTCCTCCAATGCGACCGGATGGAGTTCCGCCACCGTCTCCTCGAGCAGTCGGCGGCGCCGGTGCGCCTCATCCCACAGGGTGTCCGGCACCTGGCCCTCCTCGAACCTGCCGCGGCCGTCGGCCCAGACCAGCGACCGCATACGCAGCAGATCCACCACCCCGGTGAACCCGTCCTCCTTTCCGATCGGCAGCTGTACCACCAGCGGGACCGTGTGCAGCCGCGCCCGTATCGACGCGACCGCCGCGTCGAGGTCGGCACCGGCACGGTCCAGCTTGTTGACGAAGGCGATTCGCGGCACCCCGTGCCGATCGGCCTGCCGCCACACGGACTCGCTCTGCGGTTCGACCCCGGCGACAGCATCGAACACCGCGATCGCGCCGTCGAGCACCCGCAGCGAGCGCTCCACCTCGTCGGAGAAGTCGACGTGGCCCGGGGTGTCGATCAGATTGATCCGATGGCCGTCCCAGGAACAACTCACCGCAGCCGCAAAGATGGTGATCCCACGGTCGCGTTCCTGGGAATCGAAGTCGGTGACGGTCGTCCCGTCGTGGACCTCGCCCCGCTTGTGGGTGGCGCCGGTGAGGTAGAGGATCCGTTCGGTGACGGTGGTCTTGCCGGCATCGACGTGGGCGAGGATGCCCAGATTACGAACGCCGGTCAGCGGACTGGTGAGATGACGGTGCAGGTCGGTACGCATGGCCCATGGCCTTTCGGGGTGCTCCGGATCGGGTCGGCGCAATTCCCGGACGAACCGGCCTGTGGTCCGGCCCCGCGGAAACCCCTGATGCGGCGCACCGCATCGGCATCCAGCTGCCAGAGCGGCCCAATGCCGTCAATGCATGGGTCAGTTGTTCGCCAAGGACATCCGGTGTCGGCCGCGCAGCAGGCACCAGGGACACGAAGACACCAGGATCACCTCGTACCGTGACCGGGGGGCGGCAACAGCGGTGCGGTATCGCACGGCCGGTCTCCCCTCACTCTTCACGGTGCGCGCTGCCATGTTGTTGCAGCGTGCGGTTGGTGGCGAGTGTAATGAACCCGGTGCCGACAGGTCATCGGGTTTTCGGCCTGCGGCCGGAGCCACGAAGCGCGCTGTGCATCAGCCGGTCAAGCGGCGCGGTTTCCCTGTATCGGCCGCCCTGATTCCCCATGTGACATGCCTGGATGGGGCGTTGAAGGCCGCTGCGAATGATGGAACGATCCCGAGGAACTGCCGGGGCAACGGAAGGACGCACATCGATGGACGAAGCACACGGCCTCCCGGCCGCGAAGGTGTTCGATGCTCTGGGCGCCGAGTACGAGCGGGCGTTCGCGGAATCAGCCACCCATCACGCTTCGCTGCGCCGGCTGTTGGAGCACCTCGCACCGCACAGCCGGGTCCTGGACGTGGGCTGCGGAACAGGCCGGCCGACCGCGCAGACCCTGGCCGACGCCGGTCATGACGTGCTGGGTGTCGATGTCTCGCCCGTCATGGTGGACCTGGCGGCCCGACAAGTGCCCGGTGCGTCCTTCGAGTGCGCGGACATTCGTGAACTTGCCTTGGAAGAAGGGAGTTTCGACGCGGTCTGCGTGTACTTCTCGTTGCTGCAGATGTCCCGCGAAGACCAGTCCCGACTCCTGCGGAAGCTGGGGCGGCTGCTGGTCACCGGAGGCCACCTTGTCGTCGCTACGGTGCCGCTGGACGTCGAGGACGTCAGCGTTGTCTTCATGGGACAGACGGTGCAGGCGACCAGCTTCGGCGCCGACGAATTCACCGAGCTGGTCGCCGGGGCCGGATTCACGATTCTGTGGGAGCAGAGCGGCCTGTTCACCCCGGCCTACGAAGCAGCGGTGGCCGAGCCCCAGTTGTTTCTGCACTGCCGGCGGGCCTGACGTAGCCGGGCCTGCCTGGAGGGCAGGCCCATCGCTCTCTCAGCGCTGGCGCAGCAGCACCCCGAGCCGTCGCGGGCTATGCACTTCGGGGCACCGCCGCACAAGAGAGCCCGGGTGCTTGCAGGCGCCCAGCGAGCCCCTGCACTTGCGAAGCGCATGCCTGCCGCATCCGCGCCACTGCGCCGGCGAGATGGATGCTGACTGCCCGCCCCTGGTGACCAACGCGTTGACCGGCGTCATCGGATCCATTGCCATGGTCCTGGCCAGCAGCACGCCGATCACCAGCGGGGCCAGGGTCACGGCCAGGGCCGTACCGGCGGTGGTGACGTGCTGCATGCGGGGGTGGGGCGGTGCGTCAGAAGCCATGGTGTCATTCGATCAGCGGTGGCCCGGTGAGGAATCGGACGACGTACTCAGTCCGGCCGTCCTTTCGTACTCACCGGTGTACGACGCCCGCCCCGCCGGGCGTGATCGTCCGCCACGCTCCTACGCGGTGGTGCCGGGACGGGAGCCCGCTCCCGATGCGGGCTTGATGCCCTTGGTGATGTCGTCCATGACGGAGAGGTCCGGCGCCTTGCTGTTGATGTCGAAACCGGAACGGACGACGGTCAGCGTGTCCTTGGAGCGCGGGGACGGGAACGCCAGCGACTGGACGTACCCGTCGTTGCCGCTCTTCGTCATCACCTTCCAGCGCACCAGATAGCCCTGCTCACCGGCTACGGTGACCGGCTGCGACTTGAGCTCCTGATGCGAGGTGATGCCTCCGTAGATCTTCTCGCCGTAGGACTCCGTCGCGTTGGCGGAGATGTCCTTCGTCGCCGTGGCCTTCGCCGTTGTGGTGTCGAGCTTCAGGGCCTTCGCCGGCATGGAGAACACCCCGCCGCGCACGCACTCCTGGGACGCGTCGCCGGGACAGGCGTATTCGCCCGTGGTCACGTCTGCGCCCGCGATCCCCGACCTGCCCGTCCAGCCGTTGGGAACCGGGAGGCTGACTCCGCTGGCCAGGTCCGTGGCGTAGCCGTCCTCGATCTGCGGAATCTGCTGCTCGGGTGCCCGGTTCTCGCCGCCGCCACCGCCGCCTCCGGGCGCATCGGAAGGCGGGGTGGATGGGGCTGTGGCCGCGTTCTCGTTCTTGTCGTCGGAATTCTCCGACAGCAGAAAGAGGCCGCCCCCGATGGTGGCGAGAACGACCGCACCTGCGGTGATGCCCATACGCATCCGGCGGCGCCGGATCGTGGCGGGCGGCACGCGGAGATGGTCGGTCCACTGGTTGCCGTCCCACCAGCGTTCGTGAACGGGGCCAGTTCCTGTATACCCGGGGTCTGGATGCCAGCCGGGCGGGCTCGTCTGGGTCACACGGTCCACCGTAGAACGGTTGCGTGAGAATCTGATGAATCCGCCGAATCAGATGAACCGGGTGAGCCGGGCGAACATGGCCACCCGCAGACGGGTGCCGACCGGTTCGGCTGCGGTGCGAGCCGTCACGGGTCCTTCGGCCAGCCGCTCGCCGGTGGACGGGGTGGGCCGCCGCGCGGTTTCCGGACCGCCGACAGCGACAGTGGGCGAGTTCTGCGCTACAGAGTCTTTGGTCCGACCATACGTGATGTGTGACATAGTTGGAGATCGGGCAGCAGGTGCGACGGCAACCGGACGATTCCGGCCGAGGCAGGGGGTGACGGATGCCCGTCGAGTGGCAACCCGTACGGCAGTCCCGTACGCATGAACTCGTGCTCCAGAGCATCGAGCAGCGGGTGTTCGCCGGAGAGCTCAGGGCCGGCGACCGGCTGCCGCCCGAGCGTGAGCTCGCGCCGGTTCTCGGGGTCAGCCGGTCCGCGCTGCGTGAGGCGCTGAGGGTGCTGGAGACCATCGGTGTGCTGGTCGCCCAGCCGGGGCGGGGGCCGGATGCCGGGGCGCGGATCGTACGCAACCCGGACGATGCCCTCGGCCGGCTGCTGCGTCTGCACTTCGCCCTCGGCAGCTACAGCCTTCATGACGTCCTGGAAGTGCGCGTCGTGCTGGAGAGGTCGAGCTTCGAGGCGGCCGCGCGGCACGCCTCGAAGGAGGACCTCGACGAGGCGGAGGCCCTGGTTGTACGGATGGGGGAACCGGATGTCGAGGCGCCCGAGTTCAACGACCTGGACACCCGGTTCCATGTGCACATCGCCCGCAGCTCCGGCAATGAACTGACCTCCACGCTCACCTCCGCCGTGCGCGAGTCGGTGCGCCCGCTGATCCTGCGAGCCCTGGAGGAGGCCGAGGACTGGCCGGCCACGGCCGCCGCGCTCAACGCGGAACACACCGAACTCCTGCGGCTGGTGCGCGCGGGCAAGGGCGCGGACGCCGCCGACGTGGTCGAGCAGCACATCCGCAGCCTCCACGGCACGCTGGTCGACGAGAACCCCGACCGGCCGTAAGGGCGCTGATCGACGACCGGCGCCTCGCCCAAGGAATTGTCAGGAACATGACCTTTCCTCATTGTCGCTCCATGCGTGTCGCGTCCTTCGCTTTCCGGACTGAGGCTAGTATGGTCGGACCATAAAAGCTGGAGAATCGATCGGGGAGCCCCCATGCGCATCGGACTCTTCGCCACCTGTCTGGGAGACACGCTCTTCCCCGAGGCGGTGAAATCGACCGCGGTCCTGCTCGCCCGCCTGGGCCACGACGTGGTGTTCCCACCGGGGCAGACCTGCTGCGGCCAGATGCACGTCAACACCGGATACCAGCGCGAACCCGTGCCCCTGGTGCGGAATTTCGCCGAGCAGTTCGGTGACGCGTCGATCGACGCCGTCGTCATGCCGTCCGGATCGTGCGCGGGATCGGTCCGGCATCAGCACGAGATCGTCGCCGAGCGGTACGGGGACGCTGCGCTGCGCGCGGGTGTTGCCACCGTCAAGGCCAAGACGTACGAGCTGTCGGAGTTCCTCGTCGACGTCCTGGACGTCACTCGGGTCGGGGCATACTTCCCGCACCGGGTCACGTACCACCCCACCTGCCACTCCCTGCGCATGCTCCGGGTCGGCGAAAAGCCGCTGAAGCTGCTCCGCGCCGTCGACTCCATCGACCTCGTCGAGCTCCCCGAAGCCGACTCCTGTTGCGGATTCGGCGGCACCTTCGCCGTCAAGAACGCCGAGACGTCGACGGCCATGCTCCAGGACAAGATGCGCAACATCGCCACCACCGGAGCCGAAATCTGCACCGCCGGCGACTCGTCCTGCCTGATGCACATCGGCGGCGGACTCTCCCGTATCAAGTCGGGCACCCGCACCCTGCACCTCGCGCAGATCCTCTCCTCCACCCGCACCTCGCCGTACGTCCCGACGGAGGCCGTCCGATGAGCAGCACCTTCCTCGGCATGCCCGCGACCCCGCCCCGCTCCCCGTACGGCACGGGAAATCTGCGCGGCGACCGGAAGTTCCCCGAGGCCGCCCACGACGAACTGCGCAACGAACAACTGCGCCGCAATCTCGGCAGGGCCACCCGCACGATCCGCGCCAAACGCCTGAACGTCACCGGCGAACTGCCCGACTGGGAAGAACTGCGCGACGCCGGCTCGGCCATCAAGACCGACACCATGAACCGGCTCCCCGAACTCCTGGAACAACTGGAGCGCAAGGTCACCGAGCGCGGCGGCACCGTCCACTGGGCGCGCGACGGAGTCGAGGCCAACGAGATCGTCGCCCGGCTCGTCAAGGCGACGGGCACCAGCGACGTCATCAAGGTCAAGTCCATGGCCACTCAGGAGATCGGACTCAACGAGCACCTCGAATCGGTCGGCATCACCCCGTACGAGACGGACCTCGCCGAACTGATCGTCCAACTCGCGCACGACAAGCCGTCGCACATCCTGGTACCGGCGATCCACCGCAACCGCGACGAGATCCGGCAGATCTTCCTCAAGGAGATCCCGGGCGTCGACCCGGGCCTCGACAACGTGCCCGCGCATCTCGCCGCCGCGGCCCGCGCCTATTTGCGCGAGAAGTTCATGACGACCAAGGTGGCGATCTCCGGCGCCAACTTCGGTATCGCCGAGACCGGCACCCTCTGTGTCGTCGAGTCCGAGGGCAATGGCCGCATGTGCCTGACTCTGCCCGAGACCCTGATCACCGTCATGGGCATCGAGAAGGTGCTGCCGCGCTATCAGGACCTCGAAGTCTTCCTGCAGTTGCTGCCGCGCTCCTCCACCGGTGAGCGGATGAACCCGTACACCTCGATGTGGACCGGTGTGACACCCGGCGACGGACCGCAGGACTTCCATCTGGTCCTGCTCGACAACGGACGCACCGCGGCACTTGCCGACCGGATCGGGCGCGAGGCACTCAACTGCATCCGCTGCTCGGCCTGCCTCAATGTCTGCCCGGTGTACGAACGGGCCGGCGGCCATGCGTACGGATCGACGTACCCCGGACCGATCGGCGCGGTCCTCACCCCCCAGCTCGCCGGGATGCACGCGGCCAAAGGCGACCCCAACAGCTCCCTGCCGTATGCCTCCAGCCTCTGCGGCGCCTGCTTCGACGCCTGCCCGGTCAAGATCGACATTCCGTCGCTGCTGGTCGAGCTGCGCCACCAGCACACCGAACAGTCCGGTACGACGGCGGAGAAGCTGGCGATGAAGGCCGCGGCCGGGGTGATGAAGAGACCGAAGCTGTACACCGCCGCGCAGAAGGGCGCGGCGATCGGCCGCGTCGTCGCCGGGCGGAACGGGAAGATCTCGCATCTGCCGCCGCCGTTCAACGGCTGGAGCGACAGCCGCGACACCGACGCCCCGCCCAAGCAGACCTTCCGTTCCTGGCTGGCATCGGCCGAAGGTGCCGCGACGATGCGGGCCGCCGCCGACGAGTACGAGAAGAACCGGAAGAAGAAGGAGGGGGAGAAGTGACGACCGCTCGTGAAACTGTGCTGGGCAGGATCAGGGACGCCCTGGCTCTCGCCCCGGCAGCGGACAGCATCGTCCGCCGTGCCTACCGCACCGGCCGCACCCTCCCCGACGACGAGCGCCTGGCCCTCTTCACCGACCGGCTCGTCGACTACAAGGCGCACGTGCACACCTGCACCGCCGACGGCACCGCGCAGGCCGTCGCCGAGGTGCTGCGGGAGTACGGTGCACAGCGGATCGGTGTGCCGGCCGGACTCGACGCGTCGTGGCTCGGCGCGTACGACGGTGAGGTCCAGCAGGACTCCGCCGGCATTCCGGCGCCCCGGCTCGACGCATTGGACGGGGTCGTCACCAACTCGGCCGTCAGCTGCGCGGAGACGGGCACGATCTTTCTCGACGGCTCGCCTGACCAGGGGCGGCGGGCGCTGTCCCTCGTCCCCGACCTGCATGTGTGTGTCGTCGACCTGTCGACGGTCGAGGTCGGGGTACCGGAGGCGGTGGCCCGGCTGGTGCCGGAGCGGCCGACGACGCTGATCAGCGGCCCTTCGGCCACGTCCGACATCGAACTGGAGCGGGTGGAGGGCGTGCACGGTCCGCGCACGCTTGCCGTGCTGATCCGGACGGACGTGTAGGAGGGCGGGGTACGCGGCCTCCTCGGCGGACTCCAGCTGCTCCTGCGCCGACCGCGCACAGGGTTCCGTAACCGCCACCGCACACACCTCAGCCCTTCCCGACCGCTGCTCGCTGCGACCGGGGAGGGCTGAGGTGTGTGCGCGGGGCCGGGTCAGATGATGCCTTCCTCGATTTCCGCCTGCTCACGAGCGCTCCCGTACGCCGACGGCGTGCTGTACGAACGGCGCGCGACGAACCACCACACGGTGGCCAGAACCAGCACCGCGACCAGCGCGATCGACGCGTAGTTCATCGAGTCGACCGTCACCGGGGACGACTGCGGGAGCAGGAACAGCACGGTCACGAATGCGACCCACGCCACGGCGATCCAGCCGATCGGCTTGCTCCAGCGGCCCAGGTGCCAGGGACCGCGTTCGAACCGGTCGCCGGAGCGCAGCTTCAGGAAGATCGGGATCGCATAGGCGGGCGTGATGCCGATGACATTGATCGCGGTCACCGCACCGTATGCGGTGGCGGAGTACAGCGACGGCAGCGCGAGCGCTCCCGCGACGACGACCGACAGCCACACCGCGTTGACGGGTGTCTGGGTGCGCGAGCTCACCTTGCGCCACAGCGCCGAGCCCGGCAGTGCGTTGTCACGGCTGAACGCGAACACCATCCGGCTGGCGGCGGCGACCTCGGCGTTGCCGCAGAACAACTGCGCCGCGATGACGATCAGGAGCAGAGCGGTGGCTCCGGAGGTGCCCAGCGCGTCGATCATGATCTGGGCCGGCGGTACCCCGGTGGCGCTGTCCTGGGCGGCCGCGTAGTCCTGGATCGCGAAGGTAAGCCCGGCGAGCAGTGCGAAACCGGCGACCCAGGAGACCCAGATCGCGCGGACGATGCCCTTGGCGGCGGTCACCGAGGCATTGGAAGTCTCCTCCGACAGATGCGCGGAGGCGTCGTAGCCGCTGAAGGTGTACTGCGCGAGGAGCAGGCCGATCGCCGCCACGTACAACGGGTTGTGCCAGCCCGTGTCATTGACGAACTCGGTGAAGACGAACGACGGCGACTGGTGGTTCGAGGGCACGATGGCCAGTACGGCGACGATCACCGCGACACCGGCGAGATGCCACCACACACTGATGGAGTTGAGCACGCTGACGAGGCGGACACCGAAGAGATTCAGCGTGGCGTGCAGCAGCAGAATGCAGACAAAGATGATCATGGTCTTGCCCGGTGTGGGGGTGAATCCCCACTGCAGATTCATCAGCGCGCCGGTGAACAGCGCGGCACCATAGTCGATACCGGCGATCGCGCCGAGCAGCCCGAGCAGATTGAGCCAGCCGGTGTACCAGCCCCACTTGCGGCCGCCGAGCCGGTCGGCCATGTAGTACAACGCCCCCGAGGTCGGGTAGGCGCTGGTCACCTCGGCGAGTGCCATGCCGACGCAGAGCACGAAGAGGCCGACACCGGCCCAGCCCCAGAGCATCACCGCCGGGCCACCGGTCGACATGCCGAAGCCGTACAGGGTCATGCAGCCGGACAGGATCGAGATGACGGAGAAGCTGATGGCGAAGTTGCCGAAGCCGCCCATGCGGCGGGCGAGCACCGGCTGGTAGCCGAGTTCACGCAGCCGCTGCTCCTCGTCCCTGAGTGGGGCGGCCTCCGCACCCGACTGGGTCCGGGTGGATATGGACATGGGAAGAACCTCCATGAGCGGTGATGGGGAAGAGATGGAAAGCGGTCGGTTCGAAGCGGGGAAACAGCGCGGCGTCACCCGACAGATCTCAGCCGTGCGGCCCCCGTCCGGGGTCGCGGGACCCGGCGAGACAACGGCCACGGGCGCGCAGGAAAACCTCCTCGGCGCCTCCTGGGGCTTCGGGATCACGGGCGCGGTACGCCCACGGAACCGACGTGAAATAGGGGCCGAGCTCCTGGAACACCGGTGCGGCATCGGCGAATTGGAGGGCTCCCCACAGGGCATGGGCCAAATGGTTCAGGTCGAGCAGGGAATGGGAGATCGGGGCCGTGCGACGGAACCAGAGCTCCAGGGCCCGGGCCGCGTCCCGCTCGGCATCCTCGGTGACCCAGTGGAGATCCAGAGCCTTCTCGTGCCCGCGCTCACGGCGGTAGCGCTCGACCCGTACATACAGCGGCAGCACATGCAGCGCGGAGCCGTCCGGAGCGGAAGAGGCTGCCCACTGCACGAAGTTGAACGCATCCGAGAGCGTTCCCCCGGCCTTTCGCGCGTACACGAACTGGAGCATCCGATGGTAGGCCTCGCGGTTGCACGGATCGCGCTTGTCGGCCTCCGCCAGCAGACCCCACGGGCCGGGGAAGAGCATCGGTCCCGGCGGATGCAGCCGGTGCTCCTCCAACTGCTGCCGCTCGTCCAACTGGGACAGGGCCAGCAGGCACACCCATGGCACCGGGTCCGCGGGCGAGGTGTGCGCGGCAGTACGGCACGCTCCCCAGGCTTCCTGCCACAGCTCCTGTGCACGGGGGCGGCCTTCGCGGTGGGCCCGCACGGCCCGTTCCACGACGACCCGTGCGTGCATCACGGCCGCGGCGACACTCCGGGGCTCCTCGGCCAGCCAGGCCTGCACCGCGTCCGAACCGGCGGCAATCGCCCCGAGCACCTGTGTGCGCTGGGTCCACAGAGTCCAGTCCGGCGTACGCTCCAGTAGATTCCGCATGGACATCCAGCGTCCGGTGCGCAAATCCTGTAACGCGACGCGTAAGTCGTTGTCATGGCCGGCCGGGTGATAGACCGGCCGGAAATCACTGTTGGCCATGGACTCGCCCGGCCCCCGTTCGACGGGACGACATGCGACGGATGGGGGATCTCCTCAGTACGTCACGCAACCCGGCGGTGGCATGGAACCCGTGCAGATGCGGAAGGCCCGAGAGCCGGGATCTCGGCGCTCGGGGCAGAGTGTCGGTCATCAATCCTCAAGGACGTGGGGGCAGAAGCAGCTGTTGAATAACGAACTGCTCGAAAGCGTCCGGTTATTGCTCGGCGGTGAGTGTAAGGCCAGTTGCTCGAAACTCTGGACCGATTCGCGGATCTTACTCAAGTCATCTCATTCGCAAGGACGTTGCCAGGCATACGGTTCCGGACGGGCGCCCGGGCAGCTCTTGACGTACACGGTGGTCTGCACCACTCTGGGCGTCGAAGATCAATGATCACGATTCCGTTCAAGCCGCAGAGCTTCCGCACAGCTGGAGTGTCGATGACAGGCCCGGTACTCGCCGTGGACCAGGGCACATCGGGAACCAAGGCTCTGGTGATCTGCCCCGAGCGTGGTGTGATCGGATCCGGTTCGGTGCCGGTGCGGCCGCGTCACGGTGCCCAGGGAGCCGTCGAGGTCGACCCCGCCGAGCTGCTGGGCTCGGTCGTCGATGCCGGACGCCGGGCGCTGCACGAAGCGGGTGAGCCGGTGGCCGCCGTCGGCCTCGCCAACCAGGGCGAGACAGTGCTCGCCTGGGATCCCGGGACGGGGCAGCCGCTCACCGACGCGATCGTCTGGCAGGACCGGCGATCCGCCCAGATCTGTGACGAACTCTCCCCTCACCGAGAAGAGTTGACGAAACTCACCGGACTGCCGCTCGATCCGTACTTCGCCGCGCCCAAGATGGCCTGGATCCGCCGTGAGCTGACCCGCGAGGGCGTCGTCACCACCAGTGACTCCTGGCTCGTCCATCAGCTGACCGGTGCGTTCGTCACGGACGCGGCGACCGCAGGACGCACCCAACTGCTCGACCTCGACCGGGTCGGCTGGTCGCCCGCGGCCCTGGAGATCTTCGGCCTCGGCGACGAACGCCTGCCGGCCGTTGTCGACTCCGACAGGACCGTCGGTACGACGACCGCCTTCGGTGGTGAACTCCCGCTGACCGGGCTCCTCGTCGACCAGCAGGCCGCCCTGCTCGCTCAGAACGCACTTGACCCGGGAAACGCCAAGTGCACCTACGGCACGGGCGCATTCCTGCTCGCCCAGACCGGTCCCGCCCCACGCCGCAGCTCCAGCGGACTGGTCAGCTGTGTCGCCTGGCGGCTCGGCGGACGTACGAGCTACTGCCTCGACGGACAGGTCTACACCGCCGCGTCCGCCGTCAACTGGCTCACCGGCCTGGGGGTGATCTCCGGCGCGGCCGACCTCGATCCGGTCGGCGCCACCGTCCCCGACTCCGGCGGTGTCACGTTCGTACCGGCACTCGCCGGACTCGCCGCCCCGTGGTGGCGCGGCGATCTGCGCGGATCGGTGACCGGCCTCGGCCTCGACACCACCGCGGGGCACCTGGTGCGCGCGCTGTGCGAGGGCATCGCCGCGCAGGTCGTCGAACTCACCGAAGCGGTCGCGAGCGACCTGGGCTCCCCGTTGACCTCGCTCCGCGTCGACGGCGGCCTGACCCGCTCCGCACTGCTCATGCAGACCCAGGCCGATCTGCTGCAACGACCCGTCGAAGTGTCCGCGCTGCCCGATGTCACCGCACTCGGCGTCGGAGCCGTCGCCCGCCTCGGCGTCGACCCCCGGCTCCCGCTCCAGCAGGCCGTACCCGAATGGAAGCCCGCAGCCGTGTACGAGCCCCGGATCGGCCCCGACGAGGCGGTCGAACGCCTTGCCGGATTCCGCGCGGCCGTGCAGACCCTGCTGGAACACGCCTGATACGTACGAGAGTTATGCGATGAACCGCACGATCACAACGGCCGGAGACCTGGCGGCCGACCTGCCCGGGGATTGCGCGGGCGAGCGGCCCGAAGCGCCGGCCTACGACGTGACCGTCGTCGGCGCAGGCGTCGTCGGCGCCGCCATTGCCCGTGAACTGGCCCGCTACCGGCTGCGTACCGCCCTCGTCGACGCCTCGGACGACATCGGCAACGGCACATCGAAGGCCAACACCGCCATCCTGCACACCGGTTTCGATGCCGTACCCGGCTCGCTGGAAGCCCGGCTCGTACGCGAGGGCCGACACAGACTCCGTGCCTACGCTGCCGAGACCGGCATCCCCGTCGAACGTGTCGGCGCCCTCCTGATCGCCTGGGACGAGGAACAGCTGGCCGCACTTCCCGGTCTGTTGGCGAAGGCCGAACGCAACGACTACCACGCGGCACGCCTCCTGGACGCCGACGAACTGCGGGAGCGCGAACCTCACTTGGGGCCAGGCGCCCTCGGCGCACTCGAAATCCCCGACGAAAGCATCATCTGCCCCTGGACGACTCCGCTCGCCTACGCCACCCAGGCGGTGCGGGCCGGAATCCATCTGCACCTCAACTGCCGGGTACAGCACATCGACAGCGACGACGACGTCCACACCCTCACCACCACCCGCGGGACACTGCGCACCCGTCATCTGATCAACGCCGCCGGACTGTACTCCGACGTACTCGACCGGGAACTCGGCCACGACGTCTTCACCGTCACCCCGCGCCGCGGCCAGCTCATCGTCTTCGACAAGCTCGCCCGCGATCTCGTCAGCCACATCCTGCTTCCCGTACCCACCGCCGTCGGCAAGGGAGTTCTGGTCGCGCCGACCGTCTTCGGCAACGTGCTGCTCGGCCCCACAGCCGAAGAACTCGACGACAAGACCGCCACCGGATCGACCGCGGACGGAATCGCCGTGCTGCGCGAAAAGGGCCGCCGCGTCCTGCCCGAACTGCTCGACGAAGAAGTCACGGCCGTCTACGCCGGGCTGCGCGCCGCCACCGGCCAGGAGGACTATCGCATCCAGGACTACCCGGACCGGCGCTACATCGCCGTCGGCGGCATCCGCTCCACCGGACTCACCGCCTCGATGGCCATCGCCGCGTATGTCACCGAACTGCTCAGCGGCTCGGGCCTCGATCTCGGTACGCCGTCCGAATTGCCGCCCGTCACCATGCCCAACCTCGGCGAGGCATTCCCCCGCCCGTACGAGAACGCCGAACTGATCGCCGAGGACCCGGCCTACGGCACGCTCGTCTGCCACTGCGAGCGGGTCTCCGCGGGGGAGATCAGGGACGCCCTGTCCGGCACGATCCCACCGCTCACCCGGGACGGGCTGCGCCGCAGAACCAGGGCCGGCAACGGGCGATGTCAGGGGTTCTACTGCGGAGCCGCGGTCCGCGCACTGATCGAGGAGGCCCGGCCATGACCCGGCTCGAGCGGACCGTCGACGTACTGGTCATCGGCGGCGGTCCGGCCGGCCTCGGCGCCGGGGCCGAACTCGCCGCATCCGGTGCGGGCAGGGTCGAGATCCTGGAGCGTGAACAGGCCGCGGGCGGCATCCCGCGCCACTGCTTCCACGGCGGCTTCGGTGGCCGCGCCACCGGGGGAGGGGTGACCGGACCCGCGTACGCCCGGAGAAGCGTCGCCGCGGCCGAACGGGCCGGAGCCACCCTGCGAACCGGCGTCACCGTAACCGGCTGGGCCGGACCGCTGACCGTCGACACCACCGCACCGACCGGACTGGAACGGATCACCGCCCGCGCAGTCGTCCTCGCCACCGGCGCCCGCGAACGCCCCCGCAGCGCCCGTCTCGTCCCCGGCTCCCGCCCGCCCGGCGTCTACACCACCGGCGAACTCCAGCAGGCCGTCCATCTTCACCGGCAGCGGATCGGGACCCGCGCGGTCGTCATCGGCAACGAACCCGTCAGCCGTGCCGCGGCCGACACCCTGCGCCTCGCCGGACTGGACGTCGTGGCCCTGGTCACCGACCAGCCGCCCGCCCGGCTCACGGCCCTGACCCGGCCCCTGGACCGCACCCCGCTTCTCACCCGTGCCTCCGTCACCGCCCTGACCGGCCGGGAACGGCTCACCGGAGTGGCGCTGCGGCATCACGACGGCCGGACCACGACCCTGCGCTGCGACACGGTCGTCTTCACCGGTGACTGGATCCCCGACCACGAACTGGCCCGGCGCGGCGCGGTCACCCTGGACCCCGGCACCCGCGGCCCCGCGTACGACGCCTCGTACCGCACGACCGAGACCGGAGTCTTCGCCGTCGGCAATCTGCTGCACGGTGTGGAAAGCGCCGGCATCGCGGCCGCCGAAGGACGCGCCGTCGCCGCGCCCGTACTGCGTCACCTGGCAGCCGATGCCTGGCCTGCCGACCGATTGTCCGTCGCGGTCGATTCCCCGCTCCAGTGGATCGCACCGAACCTCATCGGTCCCGGACGCGACACCCGGCTCCGTGGCCGCTTCACGCTGCGCACCACCCGGAGACTGCCCTCACCGCTGCTCGTCGTCCGCCAGGAGGGCCGTGTGCTCCACCGTCAGCGACTGCTGCTGCCCGCCGTACCGGGCCGTCCGTTCCAACTGCGCGCCGACTGGCTCGAGCGGGTCGATCCGCACGGCGCGACCGTGCGGATCGCGGTGCGCTGACCGTACGTCAGGGAATCAGCAGCCAGTCCGAACCGATCGCCGCCAGCAGATTGACGGCCAGCAGCCAACTGCCCAGCCGGGTACGGCCGTTCCTGCTGAGCTCGATCACGATTCCGCACAGGATCAGCGCGATCCCGTACACCCCGACCACCAGTACCGACGACCGGCTGGCGATCCGCAGCGCAAGAACGACCGCCATCGCCGCCATGCCGACCGACGAGAGGACGATGCGCAACCGTCTCGCCTGGCGAGGCGTCAGCCTTCGGCCCTCGGTCTCGGTGACGGTCTCGGCAGCAGCCTCGGAATCGGTCTCGGGAACAATTTCCGAAACAGCCTCGGAATCGGATTCCGCAACGGCCTCGGGAGCGGCTATCGGGGTGTGCACGGCCTGGTTTTGGTCAGAAGTGCTCATGACGCCGGATCGTAATGGCTGCGGGCCGCCCTGTTCACCGCTCCGCGCGTCGGGCGGCGAAGGTGACGTAGGTTCGGTGCATGTCCGGCCACATTCTGATCCTCGGCGGTACGACCGAAGCCCGGCAGCTCGCCGCCGAGCTGACCGGGACCGGCGGCGATGCGACGGTGCGCGTCACCACCTCGCTGGCCGGCCGGGTCGCCCGGCCCCGGATGCCCGCCGGCGACGTACGCATCGGAGGCTTCGGCGGCTCCCAGGGCCTCGCCGACTGGCTGCGTACGCACAGTGTGGACACCGTCGTCGACGCCACCCACCCGTTCGCCGGCACCATCAGCGCCAACGCCGCCGAGGCCGCGAAGGCCACCGGTACCGCACTGTTCGCGCTGCGCCGCCCCGGGTGGACGGCAGGCCCCGGCGACCGCTGGCACCCGGCCGACGACCTCGCGCACGCCGCCGCGCAACTTCCCGACCTGGGCCGCCGGATCTTCCTCACCACCGGCCGCCTGGGCCTGGCCGCCTTCGCCACCGCCCCGGGCGCGGACGCGCTCCACTTCCTTGTACGGTCCGTGGAACCCCCCGAGCCACCGCTGCCCCGTCACACCGACGTAATCCTCGACCGCGGTCCGTACACCGTCGAAGGAGAGACGGCGCTGCTGCGCGACCGCGTCATCGACGTCCTCGTCACCAAGGACAGCGGCGGCCCCGCCACCGCGGCGAAACTCACCGCCGCCAGAAACCTCGGCCTGCCCGTGGTCGTGGTCCGCCGACCGCCATCGCCCGACGGCGTACCCGTCGTGCACGATGTGGCGTCTGCGCTCCAACTGCTGTGCCAGGAAGGCTGATTCAGTCGCGACGCAGCAGATACGTATCCATGATCCAGCCCTTGCGGGCGCGCGCCCCGGCCCGCAGCTCCTCGATCCGGTCCGACACCTCGGCGAGGCGCCCCGAGACCAGGATCTCGTCCTCGGTCCCCACGTACGCGCCCCAGTAGATGTGAAGATCCTGGTCGAGATGGCGGGTGAACGCCTGCCGTGCGTCGAGCATCACCACCACGTCGTCGACTCCCTCGGGCCAGCCTTCGGCCAGCCGCCGGCCCGTCGTGATCTGCACCGGCCTCGCCACCCGGTTCAGCCCCGTCCGGTGCTTGGCCAGCAGCGCGGAGACACTGCTGATCCCCGGCACCACCTCGTGGTCGAAGGCGACCGAACCCCGGTCGAGGATCTCTTCGAGGATGCCGAGCGTGGAGTCGTACAGCGCGGGATCACCCCACACCAGGAACGCCCCGCACTCGTCCTCGCCGAGATCCTCCGCGATGAACCGCTCGTACAGATCCGCGCGGCGCCTGCGCCAGTCGTCCACCGCGGGTGAGTAGTCCGACGTCCTGCGGTCCCGCTCCGGATCCCGCGCCTCGACGAGCCGGTACGAGGAGTTCTTCACATGCACATCGAGGATGTCCCGCCGCAGCCCGGTCAGATCTGACTTCTCCTCACCCTTGTCGAGGATGAAGAACGCATCCGCCCGGTTCAGCGCCTTGACGGCCTGGAGGGTCAGATGGTCGGGGTCGCCCGCGCCGATGCCGATGACATAGATCTTTCTCACTGCACCGAGTCTGCCCTATGCCTCAACATCCCGGGCGTCCGGGCTACCGGCCCCCGGGCCGCAGACACGGCGCCTCGTCGGCCGCGTCGACGGGCCGCACACGCCCCGCGTCCGAGGCGCAGGACTGCTTCGCCTCGACCCGCTCCGCCAGCTCCTCGGCCCAGCCGATCAGCCCATCGACCCCGATCCCGTGAGGAAGGGTGGCGCCGAACTCCGCGAGCGCCGCCGCGCCCCGTCGCAACAGCCGGGCCCCGCCCGTCGCATTGCCCCGCGCCGCATGCGTCAGCCCCACGGCGAGCTGCGCAAGACCGCGCCACAACTCCCGCTCCGCCACCGGGCCCGATTTCCACGCATCTTCGAAAACTTCGTGCGCATGGAACGGCATCCCCGCGTCCAGCAGCCGTTGCGCCTCACGCAATGTCTCCTCGGGGGTACGGGCCGCACCCTCGGGCTGCCGCTCCACTCCCGGTGCCCCGTACGGCAGGGGGCGCCCCAGGCCGTCACGCGGGCGCGCATTGCGCGCGCGGCCCTCGGCATCGCGGTCCCTGTGAGTCTCCTCCACCCCTCGATTGTGCCCCGTACCTGCGACGAACTGCCCGAACCACTGTCCGTGGACCCCCGCGCACGACTAGTGTCGACAGTCGTCTGCACCACTTTGGGGAGGGTAGGGATGAAGCAGTCCCGGCCGCTGTACGAGCGCGAACCGGAACTCGCCGCTGCCGCACAAGCCGTAGAAGCTCTGTGCGGCGCCCAGGCAGCCGGCGGGCTGCTGGTCTTCAGCGGCGAGGCAGGCATCGGCAAGACCGCACTGCTCGCCGAGATCCAGGCGATGGCTGCCGACCGCTGCACGGTCTGGTCAGCACGCGGCGGCGAAACGGTCACATCCGTGCCGTTCCACGTCGTGCGCCAACTCCTGCAGCCCGCCCTCGACCAGTTCCCGCCCGACGAGGTGCGGGCCCTGTTCGGGGCCTGGTACGAGATCGCCGCGCCCGCACTCGGACTCGCCGAACCGAGCGGCCCCCAGCCCGATCCGCAGGGTGTGCGGGACGGCCTCGACTGGGTTGTCTCCCAGCTCGCATCCCGGCTGAGGCACCGTCCGCCGATGCTCGTCGTCGACGACGCACACTGGGCGGACGGCGAATCCCTCGCCTGGCTCGCCTCGTTCACCGCGCGCCTCGGTGAACTGCCCGTCCTGGTCGTCCAGGCCCACCGGCCGGAAGAACTGGCAGCGCGGCAGACGGAGAGCGCACCGGGCAGCGCCCACCTCTCCCAGGTCCGGGTCGCGCTGCGCGCCCTCACTCCGGACGCCACCGCCGAACTGGTCCGCACAGGCCTCGGTGAACACGCCGACGACCCGTTCTGCCGCGAGGTGTGGGCCGTCACCGGCGGCAACCCCTACGAGGCCGTCGAACTCGTCGCCAAGGTCCAGGACCGCGAACTGGCGCCCCTGGAGGAGTCGGCCGGACTGCTGCGCGAACTCGGCGCATCGGCCCGCGGCAGCGGACTCGTCGCCCGGCTCGAACGGATCGGTACCAGCGCCACCCGGTTCGCCTGGGCCGCCGCCGTCCTCGGTACGGACATCTCGCAGGATCTCGCAGCCACCCTTGCCGGAATGAGCCCCGCCGAGGCCGCCGACTGCACGGCGCGCCTGCGCGAGGCCCGTATCGTCACCGGCTTCGACCCGCTGGAGTTCGTCCACCCGCTGATCGCGACCGCGGTGTACCGCTCCATCCCGCCGGCCACCCGCACCGCCATGCACGGTCAGGCCGCCTGGGCGATCACCCGGGCGGGACTCGGCCCCGCCGCGGCCTCCCGCCACCTCCTCGAAGTACACCCCGACGACGACCAGGAACTGGTCGAGCAGCTCCGCGAAGCAGCCAAACACCACCTCGCGGTCGGTGCCCCGGAGGCCGCCCGCCGCTGCCTCGAACGCGCCCTGCAGGAATCGCCGCGCCATCCGGTCGAGGCCACCCTGCTGTACGAACTGGGCTGCGCCACGCTACTCAGCTCCCCGGCCACCACCGTCCAGCATCTGCGGGCCGCCCTCGAGATGCCCGGACTCTCCGACGACCAGCGGGTCGACGCCACCTACCGGCTCGCGGCCGCGCATTCCCACAACAACCAGCTGAAGGAAGCGGCACGCGCCCTCGCGGCCGAGGCCGCACGCACCGCACCCGGCCCAGGCCTGATGCGGCTCCAGGCCGCCCACTTCCTCTGGGAGGGCATGCAGGCCGCCGAGGATGACGGACCCGCCCGCTCGGCCCGGCTCGCCCGCAACGCCGACCAGCTGTCCGGCCGCGACAATGCCGAGCGTGCCCTGCTCACCATCCGCGCCTTCGACGCCATGATGCGCGGCGAGAACTCCCAGCTCATCGTCGACCTCTGCGAACGCGCCCTGGTCGACGGCCACCCAGCGCGCGGGCTCGGCTGGACCGACAGCGAGTGGGGATTCGAACTCCCGACCCTCGTCGGCATCACCTACGCCTTCACGGACCAGCTCGACCGGGCCGAGGAGCTCTTCGGCGAGGCCGTCCGCGCCTTCGAGATCTCAGGCTGGAGCGGTGCACATCTCGCGTTCGCACACACCCTGCTCGGGCTGGTCCACCGCCGTCGTGGCCGGCTGGCCGAGGCCGAGGGCTTCCTCCGCGAAGGACTGCGCCTCGCCGACCGTGTCGGCAGCGGACTTCCCGTCCACTGGGACGCGGCCTGCCTGCTGATCGACACACTGGTCGCCCGCGGCCGTGTCACCAAGGCCCGCGCAGTCGCCGACCGCTACGACTTCGGATCGCCCTACCCCAGCGCGATGGTGCTGCCCGACGCGCCATGCGTACGCGGACGGCTGCTGCTGGCCGAAGGCCGTACGAAGGAAGCGGCCAGCGAACTGGAAGCGGCCGGTCAGGCCCTCGAACCCCGCGGCAGGTTCAACGGCGTCTGGGCTCCCTGGGCCGGCGATCTCGCCCGAGCACTGGCCGAGGAGGACCCGGGCCGCGCCGCCCAACTCGCCAACTCGGCCCGGGCGCACGCCGAACGCTTCGGCACGGCCACCGCGATCGGTGAGGCCCTGCGCTGTGCGGCCCTCTTCGCCGGCCCCGAGGACGCCACGCATCTGCTGGCCGAGTCGGTCCGCCACCTGGAGGCGTCCCCGTCCGCGTACGAACATGCCCTGGCCCTTGTCGACTACGGCATCGCGATCCGCTCCCCGCGCGAACTCGCCAGAGCCCACAAACTGGCCACGGCGTGCGGCGCCGAAACCCTGGCAAACCGTGCCCACCAGGCACAGGCGTCGATCCGGTCCTCGGAGTGAGGTAATGTTTGTCCTGCGCAGCCGCCCGGGAACACCGGGGGGAATCGCATCGGGACGTGGCGCAGCTTGGTAGCGCACTTGACTGGGGGTCAAGGGGTCGCAGGTTCAAATCCTGTCGTCCCGACGGTAACGTCGCAGTTCAGGGGCCATCTACGGATGGCCCCTGAGCCATATCCGGGAGCAACTGGGGCGCCCTCTCCTGCTCCTGATGCTCCCATCGCTCCCCGTGCCACGACCCACGTCAAAAATCACGAACCGCCCTCTCAGGTGTCCACCGGACAGGGGTCACCTCAATCGCTCACCTTCTGCGTCGCCTGGTGGCTCCACGAGCGGTGGCTGGGGTGCGGGGTGGTTGCGCGGCGGATGGCGATGAGGGCGATGTCGTCGCCGAGGCTCCCTCCGGTGTGGGCGAGCAGGTCCCGCTGGATGTGGTGAAGCAGGACTTCGGGGCTTTTGTCGGACCACTGGGCGGCGCGTTCCGCGAACGGGTAGAAGGCGCCGTGGCGGTCGCGGGCCTCGATGACGCCGTCGGTGTAGAGGAGCAGGGTGTTGTCGGAGTCGAAGGGCAGCACGTCGAGGGTGTGGTCGTCCGGGTCGGTGATGCCGACGCCCAGTGGGGGTGCGGGGTGCAGGTTCGGGACGGTCACGGTGTTGTCCGGACCGAACAGCAAGGGCGCCGGATGGCCGCAGCTGGTCATTTGAATGACGGGTTCGTCGTCGGGGATTTCCAGCAGGACAGCGGTGACGAAGCGTTCCCCGGCCTCATCCGCCGGTTCGAAGTCGGCCAGGTAGCGGGTCACGCTGCGTTCCAGGGCAAGGGCCATTTGGGGCAGGGCGGCGTGCTGGTGAGCGGCCTCGCGGAAGGCGCCGAGCAGGAGGGCGGCCTCGCCGATGGCGGGCAGCCCCTTGCCCTGTACGTCGCCGATCATCACACGCACTGCGCTGTCGGTACGGGCGGCGGCGTACAGGTCGCCGCCGATCTCGGCCTCCTCCTCGGCGGACAGGTAGAGGCAGGCGAGTTGCAGCGGGCCGAGCCTGCTGGGTAGTGGCCACAGCAGGGCTTGCTGGGCGGCCTCGGCGACCGACCGCACCTGGGCCAGTTGGCGGCTGCGCCAACGGCGCACCACGGAGAAGAACACGATCAGCAAGGAGAGCACCGTGAGGGCGAACACCTGCACCAGCAGGTTCTGCGAGTACTGCACGCCGAGGTGCCAGCCGATGAACGCCTGCGCCGCCACGGCCAGGGCTCCGATGCCGCCCGTCGCCCAGGGCCCGGCGAACGACGCGGCGATCGCGGGCGCGATCACCAGCAGGGGGCCGAGGACGATGTTGGGGGTCGCTACGTCCACGACTGTGATCAACACGATGAGCGCGACCGGGAGCACCAGCAACGCATGGGCCGGCCGTAGCTGCCCCATCCCGGCAAAGCGCCGCCTGGAAGCCATGTCTTCCACATTGCACCCACCCAGGGCGGATAGCGAGAGGAGCCGGCCGGCCCCTGCCAGGCGACGGTGCCGGCGGGAGAGTACCCCGCTCCGTCACCTACATGCGCATGACACGGGCCCGGCGCGCGAGGGCAGGCATCCAGTCCCGGCACATCGGCCTGCCCGCCGCCACCACGACCACCGACCCGACAATGAGCCACCCCGCTTGCGGGGAGCGCTGCACGGTGATCGCGCCTGGCGATTGCGGTCAGTGTCGCAGTCGGCACTGACAGTCCCATGCGTGCGGGTCGATTCGATGTCCCGGGGGACGGCAGGTGAGCCGGGTCGTCCGGCGTCGGCTCTCAGGCGGTGTGCACGAGCGTGCCGCCCACGTAGGTCCGCAGGACGCGTGCCTCGGCGATCTCCTCCGCCGGCGCCGTGAAGATGTCGCGGTCCAGGACCACCAGGTCGGCGAGGTTACCGGGACGCAGGGTGCCGGTGTCGTCCAGGCCGTTCACATGGGCGGTGCCCGCGGTGTAGGCGGCGACGGCCGTTGCCAGGTCGAGACGCTGCTCGGGGAGGAAGACCCGGCCGTCGGTTGCCCCCGGCTCCATCCGGTTGACCGCGACATGGATGCCCGCGATCGGGTCGGGGCTGCTGACGGGCCAGTCGCTGCCGGCGGCCAGGGTGGCGCCGTGGCGCAGCAGACCGCCGAACGGATACTGCCAGGCGGCGCGTTCGGGGCCCAGGAAGGGGAGGGTCAGCTCGTCCATCTGCGGTTCGTGCGCGGCCCAGAGCGGCTGGATGTTGGCGATGGCGCCGAGCTGGGCGAAGCGCGCGAGGTCGTCGGGATGCACGACCTGGAGGTGGGCGAGGTGGTGGCGGTTGCCTCGGTGTCCGTTGGCTTCGATGGCGGCCTCGATCGAGTCGAGGGCCTCGCGGACGGCCCGGTCGCCGAGGGCGTGGAAGTGGACCTGGAAGTCGAGGGCGTCGAGCCGGGTGACGTAATCGCGCAGAGCGGCGGGGTCGACGAAGCTCAGGCCGGTGTTGGCGGTGGCACAGCCGCAGCTGTCGAGATACGGGGAGGTCATCGCCGCGGTGAAGTTCTCGGCGATGCCGTCCTGCATGATCTTCACCGAGCCGGCCCGGAAGCGGCCATGGCTCAACTTCGCGCGCAGCGCGACCAGTTCGTCGATCTGCTCGGCGCCGCGCTCACGATCCCACCACAGCGCGCCGGTGACGCGGGCGGTGAGCGAGCCGTCGCGGGCGGCGGCCAGATAGGCGTCCGACGGGTCGGGCCTGCCGCTGAACTCGCCGAGCAGGGCGTCCTGCCAGCCGGTGATGCCGAGGGAGTGCAGCAGCTTCTGGGCCCGCAGCAGTCCGGCGAGCCGGTCCGCGGGGGTGCTCGCCGGGACCAGGCGGGAGACCAGCGCCGTGGCGCCCTCCTGGAGCATCCCGCTGGGTGTGCCGTCCGGTTCGCGCTCGATGCGGCCGTCGGCGGGGTCGGGGGTGGCGGCGGTGATTCCGGCGAGTTCGAGTGCCCGGGTGTTGGCCCATGCGCCGTGGTGGTCGCGGTTCGACAGCAGGACCGGACGGTCCGGGACCACGGAGTCGAGCAACTGCCGTGTCGGCAGGCCACCGTCGAAGCTTTCCATGGACCACCCGCCGCCGGTGATCCACGGGTGGTCGGGGTGGGAGTCCGCGTAGGCCCGTATCCGGCCCAGGTACTCCTCGACGCCGACGGTGCCGGTCAGGTCGCACTCGGCCAGCTCCGTCCCGCCGAACACCGCGTGGATGTGGGCGTCCTGGAAGCCGGGGAGCAGCAGCTTCCCCCGAAGGTCGACGACCTCGGTGCCGGGACCGATGAGATCGCGCACGTCGTCGTGCCCGACGGCGGCGATCCGGTCGCCGACGACGGCGAGTGAAGTGGCCCGGGTGCGGGCCGGATCGGCGGTGAAGACGGCTCCGCGGGTGAAGACCAGATCGGCGGTGCTCATACGGTGCTCCAGAACGTGAGGAAGCATGAGGTGCGGCGCCATGCAAGCGGTTCGGCCATTTACACGTCAAGGGTGTTGACGTAATGTCGCCGCATGGCTGAACGCGTGGTTCCCGAAAGCGAGCGACGGCGGCGCAGGCCGACCAAGCAGGGCGCAGTCCTCTCGGAACGGCTGATCGTCGAGACCGCGCTGCGCCTGGTCGCTCAGCACGGTGCGGAGGCGCTCTCGGTGCGGCGGCTCGGTGCCGCACTGGGTGCCGACCCCAGCGCCATCTACCGGTATTTCCACAATACCGACGCACTGCTGCTCACCCTCGCCGACGAGCTGGTCGGCCGCGCGCAGGAGGGCTGGGCGCCCACCGGCGACTGGCGCGCCGACCTCCGTGCGATCGGTCTGCGGATTCATGCCTCCTACCGGTCCAATCCGCAGGCCGCCCTGCTGGCGGCGCACCGTACGACCGGACGCGTCCACGAGACCGAGGCCGTAGAGACGATCCTGGGCGTCCTGCGCTCGGCGGGCTTCCCGGACCCTCTCGCGGTGCGGATGTACCACGCCTTCGTCGACCAGGCCCTCGCCTTCGCGGCCCAGGACGCCGCCGCCCTCGCCCTTCCGCAGGCTGCCCTGGAGGCGGACACGGAGGTCTGGAACACGGTGTACGGCAAGCTGTCGGCCACCACGCACCCGAACATCGCCGCGACCTTCCCCCTGCTCGCCGCCGACATGCGCGACAGCGGTTATCCCTTTGCCCTGGAACTGATACTGGACGCGATGGCGGCGCGACGGCCCGCCACGAGCGGCCCAGGAGGATCAGGTGGTGGGAAGCAGGAGGGGGCCGCTGGATAGAGCCTGTCGGGCTCCGATCAGCCGCCCCCTCCTGGCTTCGGCGGATCAGTCTTGCACGACGGCCGGATCACGGTGGCGCCGGTGACCGCGCGTACGGTGCAAAGGTCCCCATCCCGAGACGTCCCGGAAGATCCGCAACTACGTCGAACACGACGCCCCCGCAACCGAGCCGCACACAACAGGAGCACTCTTCGATGACCGACACCCTTGTCCGCACCACGCACGGCCCGGTGCGAGGTGAACGCCGCACCGACGGAAGCCTCCGCTTCCTCGGCATCCCGTACGCGCAGCCGCCGGTCGGCGAACTCCGCTTCGCCGCGCCCGTACCGCCCGAGCCGTGGACCGAGCCGCTGGACGCCACCGCGTACGGCCCGACAGCCCAGCGCCGTCCGTTCGCCGAGGTCACCACCATTCCCGAGCCGTCCATTCCGGGCGACGCGGTCCTGAACCTCAATGTCTTCACCCCTGACCTCGCCCCCGCCGAACCGCTGCCGGTTCTCGTGTGGATCCACGGCGGCGGGTACGTGGCAGGCTCGGCCGCCAGCCCCTGGTACGACGGGGCCGCGTTCAACCGGGACGGGGTGATCCTGGTGTCGGTCGGCTACCGACTGGGCATCGAGGGCTACCTGCACCTTGAGGACGCCCCCGACAACCGGGGGGTGCGGGACTGGGTCGCCGCCCTGGAGTGGGTCCGCGACAATATCGCGGACTTCGGCGGTGACCCGGCCAAGGTCACCGTCGCCGGCCAGTCGGCGGGCGGCGGGGCCGTCCAGACGCTGCTCGCCGTGCCCGCAGCCCAAGGTTTGTTCAGGGCGGCGATATCGGTTTCCGGCGCGACCATGCGGCCGCAGGGCAGAGACCTGGCCGAGATGGTGTCGACGCTGTTCACCGCCCGTACCGGCACACCTGCGACAGCGGCCGCGCTGCGCGACCTGACGGACAACGAACTCCTCGTCCTCCAGGACAGGCTGGGCGAGCCGGGCCCGGACCGCGACGCACTCCCGATGCTGGTCCTCGCGCCCTTTGCCGACGGCGAACTCGTTCCGAGGCCGGTGCCGGAGGCACTCATCGACGAAGAGGCGGGCGCGGACGTGCCGTTGATGATCGGCTTCACCGCCCACGAGTTCAACATGATCCAGCCCGCCGAGGTGGGACAGTCCCTCACGGACGAGCTGTTCCGCGCCCCCGCCATCGCCATCGCCGAGGCCCGAGCCCGGGCGTCCCGTCCCACCTGGCTCTACCAGTTCGAGTGGACTGCGACGGCGCCCGCCTTCGAGGGCTTGGCGCATCACTGCGTGGACATCCCCTTCGCCTTCGACCTCCTGAACGCCCCCGGCGTCCCCGAGGCCGTGGGCGCCCACCCACCCCAGCCGCTCGCCGACGCCATCCACGCGTCCTGGGTCCGTTTCGTCCGCGACATCGACCCGGGCCCGGCCTGGCCGCCCTACACGCACGACACCCGCGCGACCCGAATATGGGCCACCGAACCCCGCACGCTGCATGACCCACTGCGTCGTGTACGTGAGACTTTGCTGCCCTGAACCGCTGTGAGCGGCGTCGGCGGGGTTGGGGCACAGGCAACCGGGAAGGTGATCGAACTGCCCGTGCGCGTCGCCTGCAGGCGGTCCCGCAGTCTGAAGCCGAGCTGTGCTGGTGACAGACGAGTGGCTTCCCTCCGGCGCCGCCGCAGACCCATTACGGTGGGACATCCCTGTACAAAACATTTCAAGCCGCGCAAAGAGGCGCGATGCCCTACGGGAGGCATGATGAGCCAGCAGCCGGTCCTCCTGCCCTATACCGACCCGGCCTTCGTGGCTGATCCCTTTCCGCTCTACACACAGCTGCGCGAGGCCGGCCCGGTGCGGCGCGCCGTCATCGCCGGGGGCCTGGAAGCCTGGCTGGTCACGCGGTATGAGGACGGCCTCATGGCCCTGTCCCACCCGCAGCTGAGCAGCGACGTCCGCGATGCGTCGGATCCCCGGCTCATCGAGCGGCTGCCCGCCACCGAGCGTGAGTCGGTGCTGTGCAACATGCTCCGATCCGACCCGCCCGACCACACCCGCCTGCGCCGACTGGTCTCCAAGGCGTTCACCGCGCACAGGGTGGCGGAGCTGCGGCCCCGCGTCCAGGAGATCGCCGACCGGCTGCTCGACGAGATCGTGCCCGCCGGTCGCGCCGACCTCATCGAGAGCTACGCGCTGCCGCTTCCGGTCACCGTGATCAGCGAACTGCTCGGGGTACCCGTGGCCGACCGGCATGACTTCCAGCGGTGGACCGACGACATGACCCTCCGGGGGACCGAGCCGCCGGACCCGGCCCGGGTGGACGAGGCGTGGGGGCAGATGCGTTCGTACCTGACCAAGCTCCTGGAGGCCAAACGAGCCCGGCCCGGGGACGACCTGCTCAGCGCGCTGATCGTGGCGAGGGACGAGGAACAGCGGCTGGACGAGGACGAGTTGATCGCCATGGCATTCCTCCTGCTGGCGGCCGGATACATCACCACGGTCAACCTGATCGGCAGCGGCATCGCCGCGCTGCTCGCCCACCCCGACCAGCTGCGGATGCTGCGGGACGACCCGGAGCTGCTGCCGGGCGCGATCGAGGAATTCCTGCGCTACGACGGACCCGTCAACCCCGGCATCGCCCGGTTCGCGCGCGAGGACGTCACCATCGCCGGGGTGAACGTCCCGCGCGGCGCGACCGTGCTGGTCGCCTCCGCCATCGCCGACCGCGACCCGGAGCACTTCCCCGAACCCGACCGCCTGGACATCGCCCGGCAGGACAACGCCCACCTCGCGTTCGGACACGGCATCCACTACTGCCTGGGTGCACCGCTGGCCCGGCTGGAGGGCCAGATCGCGATCGGCACCGCCCTGCGCCGCCTTCCCGACCTCGCCCTGGGCGTGCCCCCGGACGAACTGCGATGGCGGCCGGGCGGATTGCGCGGCCCCGAACACCTACCGGTCACCTTCACATCCGATGACGCGACCGTCGGCAGTCGTTCCTGAGCCACCTGCCCGGCCGGTGGGGGCGTCCCAGGACGAACAGCATCGACCGGACGCGTTGCACGTCCCCCGTTCAGAGCGATCGGGCGAGCCGGAATCCGAGGTCGTCGATACGAAAGGTCGGGTGACTCTTGCGGCGGCACGACGCCCGGCATCCTCGGGGGTGATCGTATCCACCTCCGCCACGGAACACGCGGTACGGGCCGTAGACCCGGGGATCGTAGACATCCCAGCACCACTCCCACACGTTGCCGATCATGTCGTGGAGGCCCCACGCGTTCGGTGCCTTGGTCGCGACATCGTGCACCTCGCCGCCGGAGTTCCCGCGGTACCAGGCGATCTCGTCCAGCTCTCCGTAGCGTGCACCGGAGGTACCGGCCCTGCACGCGTACTCCCACTCGGCCTCGGACGGGAGCCGATAGCCGTCGGCCGCCCAGTCGCAGACCACGTCCTGCCCGTCGCGGTCGTCACCGATCGAGTAGCAGGGTTCGAGTCCAGCCGCCTGCGAGAGCAGGTTGCAGAACCGAACGGCCTGCTTCCAGGAGACCTCCGTCACCGGAGTCCTCGGCCCCGCCGAACTCGCCGGCGCCTCTCCCCGAACGGCTCGGTACAGCTCGCGGGTCACGGGATACGGCGCCAGCCGGAAGGCTCCGACCTCGACGTTCCACTCCGTCTTCGTGCCCTCGTCCCGCAGGGTGATCTCCCCGGCAGGGATGCTCCTCAGGCCTGCGGCGAGCTCCTGTCGGAGTATCGATCCAGGGCTCATCGCAGCTCCTCATGTGCGTCGGCGTACGAGGTCGGCGCGCTGACTGTCAGCGGCCCCGGGGGCGGCTCATACGTCTGGGCTTTCGAGAGGTGACGATACAGACCGGAACCCGCGCCCCAGTTCGCCCTTCGAGGCGACGAACCTGGCCGGCACCTCACCCCCGCCGTGCACCGCCAGATCGGCCCCGCTGACGTACGGAGCCAGACCGCCCGCCAGATACAGGCAGGCGCGTGCCACATCGTCCGGTACGGCCATCCGTCGCATCGGAATCACCCCGGCCACCGCGGCGCCGCCGTCCTCCCCGTACACCGGTGCGGCGCTCTCGGTGCGGATCAGACCGGTCGTGATGTGGTTGACGCGCACCTTCGGCGCCCATTCGAGAGCCAGTGCCCGGGTCAGTGCGAGCAGCCCGGCCTTCGCCGCCGTATAGGCGGCGGTGCCGGGCTGCGGGGTGTGCGCGGAGACGCTGCCGATGTTGATGACCGAGCCGCCCTCGCTCTGGCCCTGCATGATCCGGTTGGCGGCCTGCGCCACATAGAACGGGGCCAGCAGATTGAGCGCGACGATCTTCTCCACGAACCGCGGCGAAACGGTGGCCGCGTCGGCGTCGGGGGAGCCGCCCGCGTTGTTGACGAGCACATCCAGCCGTCCGAACCGTTCCACCGCCGTGTCGACCAGAGCGGCGGCGGCCACCGGGTCGCGGACATCGGTCGCGCGGAAGTGTGCCTGCCGGGTGCCGCCGGCCGCAGGTTCTGGCGGTTCGTTGCGCCCGCAGACCAGCACATCCGCACCGGCGGAGAGAAAGGCCTCGGCGATCGAGGCGCCGATACCCTTCGTGCCACCGGTGACGAGCACTGCCCGTCCCGTGAAGTCGATCGGATTGCCGATGTCCATGGTCCGCCTCTGCTGGGGCCGAAGTGCACGCTGATCGGTTCGATAAAGCTACCAATCGTTTGTTTGGTGAACCAGTCGTCGCCAAGGCCGAACTGTCACGTGCTGAAGCAACCCACCTACGGACGCGGCTCCTCGTCCCGGGCCAGTGCCCGCGTCAGCCAGCCGATCCAGAAGTTTTCCAGATCGATGCCGCCACGCAGAACCAGATGCCGCAGCCGGTCCTCGTCGGAGTTCCGCTCGGGCGGGAAGTCCCGCTCCTCGATCTCCAGGTACTTCTCCAGCTGCCTACGGTGCAGCCTCAGATGGCGGCGCAGCTCCGCATCCAGGCCGGGCGCCCCGACGACCGCCGCCGCCCGCATCCGCAGCAGCAGCGGATCCCGGATCTGCTTGGGGTCCTCGGGGCGGGCCACCCATGCGGACAACGCCTCCCGGCCCGCGGGCAGTACCTCGTACTCCTTCTTCTGCCCACGGGCGGGCTGCTCCGACGGCAGCGCCCGGATCTGCCCGGCCTGCTCCAGCTTCCCCAGCTCGCGGTAGATCTGCTGATGCGTGGCGGACCAGAAATAGCCGATCGACCGGTCGAACCTGCGGGTCAGCTCAAGCCCTGACGACGGCTTTTCGAGCAGAGCGGTGAGGATCGCATGCGGGAGTGACATGGGGTGCATCCTAAGGACGGACGGGCAGTGGCCCCATGACGGAGGGGCCGGCCGGTCGGAAACCCCCGGGCCGGGGGTTTCCGGATCCGTCACAGCGAAGCCGCGAGCTCCGTTCCCTGGCGGATCGCGCGCTTGGCATCCAGTTCGGCGGCCACATCGGCGCCACCGATCAGATGCGCCGGGCGGCCGGCGGCGAGCAGCTGCTCGAACAGCTCGCGGCGCGGCTCCTGGCCCGCGCAGAGCACCACCGTGTCGACCGGCAGAAGGTGCTGTTCGCCGTCGACCGTGAGGTGCAGTCCGTCGTTGTCGATCCGGTCGTAGGAGGCGCCCGCGATCATCGTGACGCCGCGGTGCCGCAACTCGGTGCGGTGGATCCACCCGGTCGTCCTGCCCAATCCCGCACCGACCTTGCTGGTCTTGCGCTGGATCAGATGGACGGTGCGCGGCGTCTTCGGACGCTCCGGGGCGCGAAGACCGCCCCGGTCGCGGTAGTCGGTGTCGACGCCCCACTGCCGGAAGAACACCTCGGGGTCGAGACTTGCCGCATCACCCGAGTCCGTCAGGAACTCGGCGACGTCGAAGCCGATCCCGCCCGCCCCGATGATCGCGACCCGGTCGCCGACCTGCGCCCCGTCATGCAGGACATCGAGGTAGCTGACCACGCTGGGGTGGTCCAGACCCGGTATCGCGGGGGAGCGGGGCGTGACACCGGTGGCGAGGACGACCTCGTCGAAGCCGTCGAGCACATCGGCCGTGGCCCGCGTACCGAGCCGCAGTTCGACCTTCTCCTCCGCGATCCGGGTACGGAAGTAGCGCAGCGTCTCGTTGAACTCTTCCTTGCCGGGAACCCTGCGCGCCACATTCAGCTGGCCGCCGATCTCCTCGGCGGCGTCGAAGAGGGTCACCTTGTGACCGCGCTCGGACGCCGCGACGGCGCACGCGAGACCGGCGGGCCCGGCGCCGACGACCGCCACCCGCTTGACGGTGCGGGTCGGTGACAAGGTGAGCTCGGTCTCGTGGCAGGCCCGCGGATTGACCAGGCAGGAGGTGACCTGGCCGCTGAAGACGTGGTCCAGGCAGGCCTGGTTGCAGCCGATGCAGGTGTTGATCGCGTCGGCGCGGCCCTCGGACGCCTTGACGACGAAGTCCGGGTCGGCGAGGAACGGCCGGGCCATCGACACCATGTCCGCCCGCCCCGAGGCGAGGATCTTCTCGGCGACCTCGGGCGTGTTGATGCGGTTGCTCGTCACCAGCGGTACGGAGACGGCACCGCGCACCTTTTCGGTGACCCAGGTGTAGGCGCCGCGTGGCACCGAGGTGGCGATGGTGGGGATACGGGCCTCGTGCCAGCCGATTCCCGTATTGATGATCGTCGCGCCGGCGGCCTCGATCTCGCGGGCCAGTTGCACGACCTCCTCCAGCGAGGAACCGCCGGGCACCAGATCCAGCATCGAGAGCCGGTAGATCAGGATGAAATCGCTGCCGACCCGTTCGCGGACCCGGCGCACGATCTCGACGGGGAACCGGATGCGGTTCTCGTACGAGCCGCCCCAGCGGTCGGTGCGGTGATTGGTGGCGGCGGCGATGAACTCGTTGATCAGATAGCCCTCGGAGCCCATGATCTCCACACCGTCGTACCCGGCACGCTGCGCGAGCTCGGCGGCCCTGGCAAAGTCCTCGATGGTCTCCTCGACCTCGTCGTCTGTGAGGGCGTGCGGAGTGAATGCGCTGATCGGCGCCTGGATCGCGCTCGGCGCAACCAGGCCGGGATGGTGCGCGTACCGGCCGAAATGCAGGATCTGCATGGCGATCCGGCCGCCCGCCTCGTGCACGGCGGCGGCGACCCGCGCATGCTGCTCGGCCTCGGCCTCGGTGGTCATCTTGGCGCCGCCGGGCAGTGAGCAGGCGCGGGCGTTCGGAGCGATGCCGCCGGTGACGATCAGGCCGACGCCGCCCCGGGCGCGTTCCGCGTAGAAGGCGGCCATCCGCTCGAAGCCGCGCTCGACCTCCTCCAGACCGATGTGCATCGACCCCATCAGCACCCGGTTGGGGAGGGTGGTGAACCCGAGGTCGAGCGGGCTCAGCAGATTCGGGTACGGGCTCATGAGGCGGCTCCTCGCGCAGTGTCGTTGCGCCAGTTGTAGACCACCGGTACACCATTGTGCAACAAGTTGCACAATGGTGTACGTCGCAGAGTCACGAGTGCGGTCGTCCCTCGGACGGCGTAACACCAGGACACGCCGGCGCCCCGGGTCACGGAAAGTGGAACCGTGGCGCCAAGTGGAACCGTGGCGCCCGTTCGCCACGGCGCGGGTGGCGCGTCGAAGCCCCCTGACCCCCGGACCTCGCGGAGACTCTCATGGCCTGCCTCGACCGGCGTGACCTCGGCCTGCTCGTCCTGCGCGTCGGTACCGGCGCGGTACTGGTCGCGCACGGCGCCCAGAAGCTGGCCGGCTGGTTCGGCGGTGGGGGCATCGAAGGCACCACTGCCGCGATGGAGGCCATGGGCTTCCATCCGCCGAAGCACAGCGCGGTCGCTGCTGGACTCGGTGAGGCAGGCGGCGGCGCACTGCTGGCCCTCGGTCTCGCCACCCCGGCGGCCGGTGCGGCCGCTGCCGGCGCGATGGCGGGCGCCGTGGCCGTCCACGCACCCGCCGGATTCTTCGCACAGGGGGGCGGCTACGAGTACCCGGCCTTCCTCGGCTTCACCGCTGCGGCGATCGGCCTGACCGGACCCGGCCGGTACTCCCTCGACCACGCCACCTGGCACGTGTTCAACCAGCCATGGATGGTCCCCCTCGCCTTCGTGGGCAGCGCGGTCGCGGTGGCAGCCATCGTCGGCAAGCGCGCCAGAGGCCGGGCCGTGGTCGACCCCGACACGACCTGACCACCCGGCAGGACGGACCACCCGGGAGGACAGGGACCGCGGGTGTGCCGGTGGCGCAGGGCCACCGGCGTCCCGGCGTGAGCGCCAGGTCGACCAGCGTTCGTACTGGCGCATCAACGCACGTGCGGACCGATCCGGTTGGGTGGAGAGCCTGTGCGCGGATTTCGACGAGGTGCCCGGCACCTCATTCGCGGGGTGGCTCTGCCTTGGCGATCCGGGCGTTGGCCCAGGCCACCAGTTCCGGGTCATTCAGGGCGCGGACCCATAAATCGGCCCGGTCCGCACCCCGGCCGGCGGGGCGGGGGCCGGTCCCCAGCACGCGCAAACCGGCGCTTCGAGCCGAGTCGATTCCGGTGACGGAGTCCTCCACCGCCAGTGCGTCCTGTGGCCGCACGCCGCAGAGATCCGCCGCGGCGGCATAGACGTCCGGATGGGGCTTCGGCCGCAACGTGCCGCCCGCGACGACGATGTGGCCGAAGTGGCCCAGCAGTCCGGCCCGGTCCAGGCTGGACTTCACCATGTCCAGGGGGCAGTTGCTGGCAACCGCGAGTGGCAGATGGTGTGCGGCCAGGCGGACCAGCGCTGCCGCGCCCGGCATGGTGACGGGGTTTGCGGCGACCAGCGCCGTGAAGTGCCGGAGAAGCGAATCGGTCATATCGGCGGTGAGGTCAGGCTTTCCGGTCTCCTCGGCCATGAGGCTCCCGCACTCGGTGTAATGCACCCCCTTGGCTCGCTCGGCGAATCCGGCCGGGGGCTTGAGGCCGAACTCTCTGAAGACTCTGTTGCGTGCGTCCTGCCAGTGGATTTCGGAGTCCATCAGGGTTCCGTCGCAATCGAAGACGATAGCGGCCGGGGACCAGTCAAGGATGCGATGAGATGTCATTTCTCTGCCGTTCTCGGAGAGTTTGCCGACCCCGCTCTGTCGACCGGTTCGCGAGATGCCGGACTGCGGGAGGGATGCGCTCGACTGTTGAGACCGGGATGCCGAACCGTCTTCCTTCTTGACCGTCCGTGAAAGTGGTCGATTCGCCTGCGTGGGGCCCGTCGCTCCGGACATCAGCTGTCTCATGGGTCGAGCCCGAAAACATCGTGGTCGCTACGTTAATTTTGTGCGAAGAGGTGCGCAATCACTACTTCGAGTGTTTGACGGGCAGGCCGGTCGCAGGCTAGACGCGAGGGGCGGGGCGGCCGAGGGGCGGCCGTGGAGCGCCGTAAGTCTTCACAACTGCCCTGTAAAACAGGTCAGTTGATTCAAGCGTTGTCGTAGTGACCGCACGGGGGCAGCCTCATTCGCGGAGCCATCGGGATGAGGTCGAAAATTTCACAGATGTCACCCACATGCACGCACGGTCGAAGAATAATAAAAGCTCAGCGGCCGGCGGTGCAGTGCCGCCAATGCGCGGGCGCACTACTCTCCTGCGCCGACTCATTGCATGAATGAACGAAGGTGGAACATACGTGCAAGACAGGGCGCGAGCTACCCGGAGATCCCTATTGGAAGCCGCAGCACAACTTTTTGTCGAACAGGGATACGCGGGCACCAGCATCAATGACATAAGTGGCCGCTCCGGGAAGACCAGTGGAGCCATCTACTTTCATTACGCCAGCAAGGAAAAGCTGGCCCTCGCCGTTGTCGGTGAACAGTTCGCCGCATGGCCGCAATTGGCTCAGCACTACGCGGCCCCGGACGTCCCGCCGCTTGAGAAGCTCGTCGCTCTGAGCTTCGAAATCGCCAGAGTCCTGCGCGAGGACGTCGTAGCCCGCGCCGGCGCCCGCCTGTGGGCCGAGCGCCAGGGCATCGACGCGACCGTGCCCACACCGTTTGCCGCCTGGACGGCGGCCGCCACACGGCTTCTGGCCGAGGCCCGGTCCAACGGCGAACTCGCCGAGGGGATCGAGCCGTCGGGCACCGCCACGACACTCGTGTGCGCGCTCTTCGGTCTGTACAGCCTCACCGACGAGGTCGCGAGGGAACAGGAACTCGGGTCACGGCTGGACCAGTGGTGGCTCCTGGTCCTGAACGCGCTCCAGGCGCGGCCCGACCCCGCCGCCCTGATTGCACGAGCTCGAGCACGGTTCCCTGTGAACGGCCCGCCCACCTGGTCCGAGCGAGACAGCCCGGCGCCAGGTCGCCACGACGGGCCGTGAGGGCGTCTCCGTCGTCCCGCTCTGCCCGAGCCGACACCCTGGAGCCGACCCTTCGCGCTGCTCACCGAAGAGGCGGGAAACCGGCCTGTCGATGTCCGTACCCTCTTCGTGGAGGGCGCCTGGGCGTGCGTCGAGGCCGGTGACCGCGACGGCTGTCCGGACCTGGTCGAGGCCTCGGCCGCGACCGACGCGGTGACGGATGCCGATGTGATCGTGCCGGCGCAGGCGTCCATGGCCGATGCGGTCACCCGTACGGCCACCTTGATCGCGGTGCTCTCCGGCCCCCGGCCGGGACTCGCCGCCGCGCGCTGACCTGCCGTTCGGGTTCCGGACCCGCACGGATCATTCGGAACCTGTGCGTATGGACTCACCAGGCGCGGGCAGCCGCTCCGGGGGACGGTGGAAGGAGATCCACCCCGAACCGCTCGGAGGCCCCTGATGACCAATCCGTACCCCGACCCCGTGCCACCGGCGCCCACCCCGGGACCGATGCCAGGGCCTCCGTCGCCGCTGCCGCCCCCGCCGCCCCCGCCGCCCGGACCCGTCCCGCCCGGCCCGTCACCGGATCCGATTCCGCAGCCGCCCACACCCGAGCCGATGCCGGCACCGGAGCCGTCACCCCGGTCGGCCGGATGACCGCCGTCCGGTGCGCTGCACGGGGTCTGTCCGTCCGGGCGGTGCACCTCAGGCCCCGGCCGGGACGGCGTTCGCCCGCGCCGCGGCTTCGGTGAGTACGCGTAATGCCTCAGGCGATGATCGGGATCACGGCCTCGGGCGTCAGCATTCGGAAGGTGAACGCCTGATGGAAGTAGAGCCGGATGCTGGTCGCGTCGTGGTCCTGATACCCGATCGACAGATCCTGGCCCAGGCGCAGTTCGAAGTCGCCGCCACGGGTGGACAGCAGCACACCTCCCGTGACGGCGGGTGCCCACAGGATCTGGTCGTCGAGCAGCCGGGCCAGGTGGGTGGCCACCGGGTATCCGTGGTCGGAGGTCTCGGTCGCCTCGGTGAAGGCATCGGCACCCAGCAGCAGCCGGTACGGTCCGTCGACACCGGCCAGCCGCAGCTGGGTCAGTCCCTGGCTGACGGCGGTCGGGTAGTCGCGGGCGTCGGCAGGCAGCGGCAGCGGTGAGTGCGAGGAACCGTCCCGGAGTCCGGTGATCCCGGCGGATGCGTACCCGTCGATGATCGACATGTCCTCGGCGAACGCACAGGTGCGGGCCGCGTCCTTGACGGGCTGCCAGTCGCTGTCGTCGGAACCGCGCTCGACATCGTCCACGGCCGACCGGGTCACCGTGAACGGCACCCGCCATTCGATGACGGGCACCGAGGTGCGGGCCCGGGCGGTCACGTCCGGTGTGGGCGGATCGATGTCGCGCAGATGACCGTCGCCGACGGCTGCCAGCTCGGGGCCGTCCGGGCCGGTGACATCGACGACACGGCGGCCCGCCAGATGGCGGCAGAAGGTACGCCGGGCCTCTTCTTCGATCTGGTCCCAGGCGGCTTCCGTGACAGGGGCGAGTTCGCGGTGGAGGTTGTTCATCGATGGGCGCTTTCTTGCAGGCTGCCGATGTGCAGCGAACCGTCGGCCGAACGGACCGGGGCCTGTGCCACTGCCGGCGCGGACGTCGGCTCCGGCACGGCCTCGGTCACGGCGGGCGACGGCGGCGGGGTGTCGAAGAAGTCGGCGCTGGGGGCGTAGAAGAGCGTGCCGGTGACCGCCGTCGAGAAGTCGAGGATGCGGTCGTACGTACCGGGCGGACTGCCGAGGAACATATTGCGGAGCATCTGCTCGGTCACGCCCGGATCGGCGGCGTAACCGATGAAATACGTGCCGAACTCGCCCTGTCCGAAGCTGCCGAACGCCATGTTGGCCCGCAGGATCTCGCGCGACGTGCCGTCCGGTTCGTTGATCGTATTGAGGGCGACATGCGAGTCGGCGGGCTTGACGTCGTCGGAGAGCTCGATGTCGGCGAACTTCGTACGGCCGATGACCCGCTCCTGCGCCTCGGTGCTCAGCGCGTTCCAGGATGCGAGGTCGTGCAGATACTTCTGCACGGTGACATAGCTGCCGGCCGCGAACTCCGGATCCTCGGCGCCGACCAGGGCCGCCGATCGTGCATCTGCCCCCACGGGATTCTCGGTGCCGTCGACGAAGCCGAGCAGATCCCGGTGGTCGAAGTAGCGGAACCCCTGTGTCTCGTCGACGACCTTCACCGCCCCGCCGAGCCGGTCGAGGAGCTGGGCCGCCCACTCGTAACAGACGTCCATCCGCTCGGCCCGGATGTGGAACAGCAGATCCCCCGGGGTGGCGGGGGCATGGTGGCGGGCACCGTGCAGTTCCTGGAACGGGTGGAGCCCCGCCGGCCGCGGCCCCGCGAACAGCCGGTCCCAGGCGTCGGAGCCGAAAGCGGTCACGGGGACCAGGCCGGCGCCCGGGAACCGGAATCCGATGGAGCGGGCGATCGCCGCCAGATCCGGCAGAACCTTGCGTACGACGGGTTCACCGCCGGGCTCGATCGTGGCGACCAGGATCAGGGCGGCGCTCGTCAGCGGCGCGACAACAGGCTGGGCCGCGACCGGTTCCGGCGTGGCGTCGGGCATACGGGTGCTCCATGGGGCGTCAGCGGTACGGGACGGCAGCGGGCTCGCGGGCGGTGTGGCGACAAGAGGCCCGCTGCTACTTACGCACACGTACGACGACGCCGCACCCCGGGTCGCCCGACCGGGCGTTGCCGCCGCGGGCGGTGTCGTACCAGCCGTGGACAGGGCAGCCCGGACCCCGACGCCGACGGCGCCCCGGAGAACGCCGAGCGGACTGCGGACACCCTGGCGTCCGCCGGGCCGGAGGACGACGCATCCGAGGCGCGGGGCGTTCAGCGCCCACCGGCGCCGCGTGCATCAGCCCGCTTCGACCTCCGACCGGTCGCCGCCCCAGAGCGTGTGGAAGGAGCCCTCGCGGTCCGTACGCCGGTATGTGTGCGCCCCGAAGAAGTCGCGCTGCCCCTGGGTGAGCGCCGCGGGCAGCCGGTCCGCGCGCAGTCCGTCGTAGTACGAGAGCGCGGCTGCGAACCCGGGCGTCGGCACCCCCTGCCGTACCGCCTCGGCGACCACCCTGCGCCAGTCGTCCTGCGCCGCACCGATCTCCTCGGCGAACTGCTCGTCGGAGAGCAGGCTCAGCAGGCCGGGGCGGGCGTCGTAGGCCGCCCGGATCCGATCCAGGAACGCGGCCCTGATGATGCACCCGGCCCGCCAGATCGCCGCCACCGCGCCGAGGTCGATGTTCCAGTCGTAGGTTTCGCTGCCCGCCCGGATCTGGTGGAACCCTTGCGTGTACGAGACGATCTTGGACGCGTACAGCGCCTGCTCCACCCGGTCGGCGAAGGCCGCCGCCTCCGTCTCGCCGAGTGCCGTGGGCGACGGGCCCGGCAGGCCCTGCGCCGCCTCGCGCAGATCCGCATGGCCGGACAGCGAGCGGGCGAAGACGGCCTCCGCGATACCGGAGACGGGCACCCCCAGATCCAGCGCGATCTGCACCGTCCAGCGGCCTGTGCCCTTCTGCTCCGCCCGGTCCTGCACGATGTCGACGAAGGGCTTTCCGGTGGTGGCGTCGGTGTGGGCGAGGACCTCGGCTGTGATCTCGATCAGATACGAGTCCAGGCGGCCGGTATTCCAGCTGCGGAATGTCTCGGCGATCTTCGCGGGGGAGTAGCCCGCCACGGCACGCAGCAGGTGGTACGCCTCCGCGATCAGCTGCATGTCCGCGTACTCGATGCCGTTGTGGACCATCTTCACGAAGTGCCCGGCACCGTCGGGACCGATGTGGGTGGTGCACGGGGTGCCGTCCTTCGCCTTGGCGGCGATCTTCTCCAGCAGCGGCCCCAGCGATTCGTACGACTGGGACGAGCCGCCCGGCATGATGCTCGGCCCGTTCAGCGCGCCCTCCTCGCCGCCTGAGATGCCGATGCCCACGAAGTGAATGCCGCGCTCGCGCAGTTTCTTCTCACGGCGGCGGGTGTCCTCGAAGTGTGCGTTGCCGCCGTCGATGATGACGTCGCCCTCTTCGAGGAGCGGGGCGAACTCCTGGATCACGGCGTCCGTCGGATCCCCCGCCTTCACCATGATGACCAGTCGGCGCGGACGTTCCAGAGCCGCGACGAACTCCTCCGGTGTGCGCGCGGCGACGAAGGAACCCTCGTCGCCGAACTCCTTGACCAGGGCGTCCGTCTTCGCGGTTGTGCGGTTGTGCGCGGCGACCGTGAAGCCGTTGCGGGCGAAGTTACGAGCGAGATTGCGGCCCATGACCGCGAGCCCTGTGATGCCGATCTGCGCAGTGCCGCTCATCTGTCTGCTCTTCAATCCGTGTGGGGGACGCCGGGATCTTCAGTATGGATACGGGGAGTGGAGACAGCCTGTTCAGCATGGGCCGTATGGGCTCGGCCCGAGATGTCTCACAGGCCGGGCGCTCACCGTCCGGATGTGCTGGTGGATGTCCACCGGTACATCCGTCCGTGATGCGGGACTTCGTCTCAGGCTCTTGTCACCGGCCTTTGTCCGACCATAAGTTGAGCGCTTGCGACGTGTCCTAATGCCAGTGGGGGAACCAAGTCATGGCCGCAAACGGACGGCACCGCAGATATCAGCCCAGCCGGCTCAACCGTGCCTCGCTCACGGTGACCGTCGGCGGTGTGGGCATCGCGCTCCCGCTCATCGCAGCCGCGTCGGCGGGCGCCGCCTCGACGGATGTCTGGGAGAAGGTAGCCGCCTGCGAGTCCACCGGAAACTGGCACATCAACAGCGGCAACGGCTACTTCGGTGGCCTTCAGTTCACCCGGTCGACCTGGGCGGCCTACGGCGGCACGGTCTACGCCCCGCGCGCCGATCTGGCCACCAGGGACCAGCAGATAGCCATCGCGGAGAAGGTGCTCGAAAGGCAGGGGCCCGGCGCCTGGCCGGGTTGCTCGACACGGGCGGGGCTGACCAAGGGCGGGGAAGCCCCCGGCATCAACCCGCAGTCGCAGCGGACCAGCCACGTACAAGCACCCGGGAAGGCCGCCGCCGGGAAGCCGGGGACCAAGCGGACGTCCACGCCCGCCGAGCCGACCAACGTGCCCGGCAAGCGCGAGTCGTACACCGTGGCCACCGGTGACTCGCTCTCCGCGATCGCGGCGACCAAGCATGTCAGGGGCGGCTGGCAGCATCTGTATGCGGCGAACCGCACGGTCGTGGGGGACGATCCGGATCTCATCTTTCCGGGACAGCGTCTGAGCCTCGATGTGGCCCAGGCACCGAAAGCGGATTCCGAGGCGGGCTCGACGGCGGCCGCGAAGCCGGAGACCGTACCGCATCAGAGGGCAGAGCCGCAGCACCGGACCACCGAGCCGAAGCAGCAAACGGCGAAGCCCCAACACGGGGCCGCGAAGCCCCAACACCAGCCCGCCAGGCCGAAGCAGCGCCCGAAGAAGACCGAGAGCCACAAACCGCAGCGAGCGGAGAAGCACTCCGACGGCCTCGTCGCGCCGGTCGCGGCGGGTATCGGTACCCCGTACCACCAGGCCGGTTCCTGGGCCAGTGGCCATCACACCGGTGTCGATTTCCCTGTCCCGACCGGCACTTCGGTGAAGGCGGTCGGCTCCGGTACGGTCGTATCGGCCGGCTGGGCGGGGGCGTACGGATACCAGATCGTCATCCGGCACAGCGACGGCAAGTACAGCCAGTACGCCCATCTGTCCGCGCTTCATGTGCGTGAGGGCCGGCATGTCTCCGCAGGCCAGCGGATTGCGCGCTCGGGCTCGACCGGGAACGTCACCGGTCCGCACCTGCACTTCGAGATCCGTACCGGCCCCGGTTACGGCTCGGACATCGACCCGCTGGCCTACCTCAGGGCGGGCGGCGTCAGCGTCTGAACGGCCCCTGCCGCGTGCTCGGGAAGAACGACGACCGTCCGCGTCTCAGTCGGCCGGGCCAGACCCGACGCCGGTTCCGCAGTTCCTTCGGCGCGGTGCTCCGCGCCCAGCCGCTCCGTCGTGAGGAGTATCAGCCCGCCCGCGGCGACCACCCCGCAGGCCAGCGCGAGCATGGTGCCCGCCGTGCCGAGCCGGAACTGCTCGTCGAACAGGGTGATGCCGACAGCTGCGGCCATCACCGGGTTCACCACCGTCACCGTGGCCAGCGGCGCGGTCAGCCCGGCGCCCCGGTATGCGGTCTGGGAGAGCAGCAGCCCAGCGGCCGCAAAAGCGGCTATCGCCACCAGCGCCGGCATACCGGCCCCTGCCGCACCGGAGGCCCACTGCACGGTCACCGTCTTCGTGAACACCGAGGCGATACCGAAGGCGACGCCTGCGGCCCCGGCCAGGATCACGCTGCGCACCACCGGCCGGTTCGAGCCCTTGGAGATCAGGAAGAGGGACGCGACCGCACCGATCGCCACGCCGGCGAGCATCAGCTGATCCGGGCCGCTCAGGGTATGCGGCTCGGCGTTCCCGGTGAGCGCGAGCAGGCCGGCCAGACCGACGGTCGCCATGATCGCGCCGCGCCATGCGGTGGCACCTGCCCGGCGGCGTACGAAGAGTGCCGCCATCGGCAGGGCGAAGACGATGGTCAGCGCGCCGAGCGGCTGGACGAGACTGAGCGGACCGTAGGCCAGCGCCACGACATGCAGCACCGCGCCCACACCGTTCAGTGCCACGGCGGCCCACCAGACACGGTTGCGTAAGGGCGCGAGCGAGCGGCCGTCTCCAGCCGTGGCCACGCGCTCCTGGACGATCGCCCCGGCGGCGTAGGCGACCGCGGAGACCAGTGACAGAAGCACGGACAGCGCAAGGGAACTCATGCACACCACAATGTCCCTTCGAAGCGGCTGCGTCGTCGTCCTTGAGGCGGCGATCCTGCGTACTGCCTCGGTAGTACGGGAATGGCTCCGGGGTCCTCCTGCCGACGGTGGTCCTCCCTCCGGAGGAAGGAGCAGCGTGATGGACGAGCCGTCAGCGGCCTCCGTGGGCGGATTCTTCGCACTGCGTACCGCGAGCCCTGTGAAGTCACGCGAACGGAGCAGCATCCGGTGCATGGCAGACTTGATCGGGGCGTTCGGCCCGGCAGGACCATGTATGGCGGTCGGCGCCACGAGTGACAAGCGACAGAGGAACGGCAATGACGGTGACAGAGGACAGCCCTGAGCTCGCTCCCGGTACTGAGGAGTTCGGTCCCGGTATCGACCCGGAGCGGCTGGCCGTCTGCCTGAGCGTGCTCGACGAACTCGACAACATCGAGGTCGACCACCCCGACGCCATCACCGTGCGCCGCGCCACGGCCGGGATCTACAGGACCGTGAAGCAGCGCCGCCGTCAGGAGCGCCGCGCCGCCAAGACCGCGCACGACAAGGCCGTCACCGAGGCCACCGCGACCGGTTCGGCCGACCGTATCGACGACGAGACCCAGGGGGTCCTGCCGTCGTCCTCGACCCGTGGCGAGATCGCGGGCGTCCTCCAGCGGCCCCGGTCCTGCTACATCTGCAAGACCAGGTACGTCGAGGTGGACGCGTTCTACCACCAGCTCTGCCAGCAGTGCGCCAAGGAGAACCGTTCGCGCCGCGACGCACGGACCGACCTCACCGGCCGGCGCGCGCTCCTCACCGGCGGCCGCGCGAAGATCGGCATGTACATCGCGCTGCGGCTGCTGCGCGACGGTGCGCACACCACCATCACCACCCGATTCCCCAATGACGCGATCCGCCGCTTCAAGGCGATGCCGGACAGCGACGAGTGGATCCACCGGCTGAAGATCGTCGGCATCGATCTGCGCGACCCCGCCCAGGTCGTCGCGCTCGCCGACTCGGTCGCGGCCGAGGGCCCGCTGGACATTCTGATCAACAACGCGGCACAGACCGTGCGCCGCTCCGCGAACGCGTACAGCGAACTGGTCAACGCCGAGTCCGCCCCGCTTCCGGCGGGTGAGCTTCCTGCCGCCGAGGTCATCGGTACTTTCGGCAGCGGCACCGTCGACCGTGTCGCGGCTCTCCCGGCCGCCCGCAAGGAAGGACTGAGCGCGCAGGACGTCACCGAGCTCGCCCTGGTCACCGGGTCCGCCTCCCTGGAGCGGATCGCCGCCGGAACGGCGATCGACGCGGGCGGCCTCGTACCCGACCTGCATGACACCAACAGCTGGATCCAGACCGTCGAAGAGGTCGAACCGATCGAGCTGCTGGAAGTCCAGCTCTGCAACTCCACCGCGCCGTTCATCCTGATCAGCCGGCTCCGCCCGGCAATGGCGGCGACCGCCGCCGAGCGCGCCTACGTGGTCAACGTCTCCGCGATGGAGGGCGTGTTCAGCCGTGGCTACAAGGGCGCGGGCCACCCGCACACCAACATGGCCAAGGCCGCGCTGAACATGCTCACGCGCACCAGCGCCCAGGAGATGTTCCAGAAGGACGGCATCCTGATGACAGCCGTCGACACCGGCTGGATCACCGACGAGCGCCCGCACCCCGACAAGATCCGCCTGGCCGAAGAGGGCTTCCACGCCCCGCTCGACCTGGTCGACGGCGCCGCCCGCGTCTACGACCCGATCGTGCGCGGCGAGGCGGGCGAGGACCTGTACGGCTGCTTCCTCAAGGACTACGCGCCCGCCAACTGGTAGTCAACCGATTGCGCAGCGTTCATGCGGCGCGGTGGACCCGGCCCGGGACTCGTTCCCGGCCGGGTCTTTTCCGTACTCGATGGCTGAAAGTGACCTAGTGCACACATTCTATCGAGCGCGATCGCGCTCATTTGGTTACCCTGATGCGAACGGACGTCATCGAGGAGTCCACAAAACCTCCTCGACCGTCCTGGGGCAGACCTGTCAACCACGTCGCCGTCCCGCCCCATACCCGGCGCCACCGCGACCGAACCGTTCTTGCCCCTGCCCCTCGCGGGTGCTCGACCCCCGGTAATGAGGCCGCGGCGTCGGCGACGCCCCCGGGGTTACGCGACACAAAGGAGTGCGCGGTGACGACACCAGAACTGACGAAGCGCGAGAAGCGACCGAACGAACGGCACGGAGAGCGGCCCCGCAGGCCCGAGAAGCTCCGGAACATCGAGGTCTGGGCCAGGTCCGCACCGATCCGGCTGGCCGGCTACGAGGACGACCTCGCCGAGCCGCACATCCTGCCCAGCGTCGACTGACCGCTTCACACCTTCACACAAGAGCTCCGGTCCGCCCCCGTGAGGGGGTGGGGCGGAGCTCGGCAGTTCAAGGCCGTCCGGTCGGGCTGACCCGGGAGGGACCGAGCGAGACGGGGGGCATGAAGTCCCGCACGTAGGTGCGGTGCCACCAGTGCCCCGTGGCCCGCAGTTCGCGCCAGGTCGTGTACCGGTAGTGGTACAACCTGGCGCGGACATGTGCAGGCGGGACCTCGGGGAACGGGTTGTGACGCAGCAGCCGCAGCGTGTCCCGGTCGTTCTCCAGCAGCCGCGCCACGAAGGGGCCGAACCAGGGGCCCGCGTACGCGGGGGAGAGCGCCGCGAACCACATCAGCCAGTCGAGCCGCAGATGATACGGGGCGAACTGGCGCGGCAGCCGGCGCGGATCGCCCGGCTTGCCGCGGAAGCCGTACTCCTGCCAGACCGTGCCGTCGTGGAGCAGCTGCTCGTCGGTGCCCTCGACCACCACCTCCAGCCGGACCCGGCTGATGCTGCCGAACGCACCGTAGGTATTGACCAGATGCAGCGGGTCGAACGAGCGATTCATCACCTGGCGGCGGGAGATCAGATTGCGTGCCGGGCGGTAGCTGAGGAACACGACCAGCGCGGTGACCGCGATGACGACGATCTCGTACCAGAGCGGCGGCGCGGACTGTGCGGGCGGCTCAGCGAACAGGGACCAGTCGACGGCGGAGAGGGCGAGAGTGATCGTCACCCAGTTCAGCCAGGCGAAGTTACCCGAGACGACCAGCCACAGCTGGGTGACGATCATCAGCCCGGCGGCCGCGCTCGCCACCGGCTGCGGAGTGAAGAGGAGGACCGGCACCAGGAGTTGAGTGACATGGTTGGCCGCCACCTCGACCCGGTGAACGGGCCTCGGCAGCCGGTGGAAGAACCAGCTCAGCGGTCCCGGCATCGGCTGGGTCTCATGGTGGAAGTACAGACACGTCAGATTGCGCCAGCACTCGTCGCCGCGGATCTTGATCAACCCGGCGCCGAACTCCACCCGGAACAGCACCCAGCGCAGCAGCCACAGCACCAGCACGGGCGGTGCCGTGTCCCCGTTGCCGAGAAAGACGGCGAGGAAGCCGGTCTCCAGCAGCAGGGACTCCCAGCCGAAGCCGTACCAGGTCTGGCCGACCTGGACGATCGACAGATAGAGAGCCCAGGGCAGCGCCCAGAGCACCATCGCCGCCCAGAGCGGAACATGAGCGTCCACGCCCGCCATCAGTGCGACGGCGAGCGCGCAGCCGGCCCAGCAGACGAGGGCGAAGAAGCGGTCGGAGTAGTGGAGCCGGAAGAGGCCGGGCGTGCTGCGCCAGTCCGTACGCCGCAGGAAATCGGGTACCGGCAGCATGCCGCTCTCGCCGATCAGCGCCCGGAACTGGAGGGCTGCGGTGAGAAACGCGACCAGATAGATGCCGGCCAGAGCCCGCTGGAAGATCAGCCGGCTGAGCCAGTAGCCGTCTGCGGTGAACCACTCCATCGTTTCCAGTATCGGTCCGGTGACGCGGCTCGGCCCTTCAGACCCGCGCTCACGACCTCGCTCACGATTGTCAGCGGCGTCGCGGCCCATCGTGGGCGAGGTCGTTACCGGCTTTCGGTGACGATTTGGCGCAGCGTGGTGCCGAGCCGACGGGCGTACCACCGCTGGATCACCGGTACGACAGGCCCCGCGAGCCGGGTGTGCCAGGCCGCCGGTCGGCTGAACGCCATGACGGTGAACCACACGGCCCCGTCGTCCGCCAGCTCCACCACGAAGGACTCCTCACCGCACTCGGGGTGCCGGACCAGCGTCCCGTAGCCGAATCCGATGCGGTGCTTCTCGTACGCCGCCCAGACGACCCGGCAGGGTGCGACGAACCGGAACGGGCCGATGCCGAGCGACACCCGCACGAGGACCCCGGCCTCGGCGCGGGGCGCCGACGCGCGGACCCGGGCTCCGCTGGTGCGATGCATGCGCCATTCGGTGACCGCCGCGCCCGCCGCCTCGAAGTCGGCCCGGCCGTGCCCGACCCGGGTCCGGTGGTGCAGGTGGCTGTAGCCGTCGGGGAGCGGGCCGAGGCGAGTGACTCCGACCTCGGGGTAGGTGAAGGTGTTCATGCGGTCCTGCCTTCGTGATCGGTGTGGTTCTGGAGTCTGCGCCAGGCAAGCATGGAGCAGAGCGCGAAGCCGAGTGCGTTGCCGAGACCGTGGGTGGCGGTCATCCACGTCAGCGTGGGGTGAGGGAGTCCGGCGGCCTCGCCGAGTGCCCAGCTCAGCGCCAGCACCATGGTGACCGCGAGCACGGCGGACGAGGTGGCGAGCAGCAGCCGGGTGATCGGGTCCCGTTGCCCGTCGCGGATCGATCGCCAGGTGAGCAGGGCGACGGTCCACATTCCCGCTGTCAGAACGACTGCCCCGGCCAGCTCGGCCCAGTCCCCGATGAAATATCCGATCAGGACGAGCAGGGTGCCCAGCGGCACGCTCAGCGCAGCGAACCTTCCCGCAGCGCTGTCGGCGATCCGGCAGACGAGCCCCGAGACCAGCGCGGCGGCGAATCCGGCGTAGTGGAAGTGCGGCACGGTCAGTGCCAGGATGCCGAGCCCGAAGCCGAAGAGCGTGTGCCCCGAGCGTTCGGCGACCAGCGCGATGGCGGCGATCGAAGGGGTGACCAGGGCGGTGAGCAGGGCGATTTCGTTGGGCGCCACGGCGGAGGTTCCGGACGCTGCGAGGTTGCGGAGCAGCCGTGACGGGGCGTGCAGGGCGAGGAGTACGGCACCGAGCGCATAGCAGATTGCGAGGGTGGTGGCGGGCCCGCCGCGCGGCAGCCAGAGTGCGACGGCGCCGGGCACGGCGAAGAGCGGCCACAGACGGCGCATCCGGTCCAGCTCGGGCGCACCGTCCAGCCGCAGCCCCACCGGAACCACCACCAGCATGCCCAGCATGACGATCAGACCGACCAGGACTGACATGACCACTCCCCGACTTGAACGTGTTCAAGTGTGCTCGGCGATGACTCTAAGGCCCATCTTGAACGTGTTCAAGATGGGCCTTGGGGTGGGGGCAGGCGATGCACGCCTGGGGCCCCGAAGGGCCTCACAGCACTCCCCGGCGCCACTCCCGTACCAGCAGCCAGCCGAGGTACACACCCCCGATGGCCATCGTGTAGATCCCCACGGGCAGGCTTTCGAACAGCGGCAGTTGCTGGGCACAGAGATCCGCGATCACCAGCAGCAGCGCGCCGGTCAGCGCCGACAGCAACAGGTGCGGGCCGGAGACCCGGGTGATCCGCTTGGCGATCTGCGGAGCCGTCAGCGAGATGAACGCGATCGGCCCGGCGACACTGACGGCGCCCGCCGAGAGCACGATCGCCAGCACGATGGCGATCGTCTTCGTGCTGCGGGGCTCGGATCCGAGTGCGCCCGCGATGTCGTCGCCCATCTCCCCGATGTCCAGCCGCCGTGCGATCAGGGCGGCGAGTGGGGCCACGACCAGCAGGACGAGCCAGATGGTGGTGGCGTCGTCCCAGGACCGTGCCGACAGGCTGCCGTTGACGTAGGCGGTGAGGACGGCGGCCCGGTCGCGTTCCATGGCGTAGACGACGTACTGGGTGACCGCCGTGCCGATCGCGGCGACACCGATTCCGGCGACGACGAGCCGTGCGGGGTTGCGGAACCCGGTGCCGGTCGACACATGGACCAGCACCATGGCGAGGACGGCACCGAGCAGTGCGCCGAGTGCCACCGGTACGGTGTCCGGGAACATCAGCGCGGTGATCGCGGCGCCCGCGCCGGCACCGGACGCCAGCCCGATCACATCCGGGCTGCCGAGCGGATTGCGGGTGACGGACTGGAACAGTGCCCCGGAAAGACCGAGCGCCGCGCCGGTGCCCATGGCGACCACCAGACGCGGGCCGCGCAGGCGTTCCAGGACGAATGCGTTCTTGCCCTCGGCCCCGCCCGTCACCGCCCCGATGAGATCGGCGAGCGGAATGCCCAGCCGCCCGAGCGACAGCGTGGCGACGGCGGCCACCACGAGCAGCACGAACAGCACAAGTGCCGTCAGCACGGACACGCGCCGGAACGGCAACGCCACCGCCCTGCCGATCGTCAGCAACCCCCTGGGCGAGGCGGTAGGGAATCCGGCCTGATGCGACGTCATGCGTTGCCCCTCATCCTGCGTACGGCAATGAGCAGTGCGGGCGCCCCGATGAACGCTGTCACGACACCGACCATCAGTTCCTGCGGGCGCATGACCACCCGCCCCACGACATCCGCGAGGAGCAGCAGCGCGGGACCGACCAGAGCCGAGAAAAGGATCTGCTCACGAAAGTCGACACCGACCAGGGCCCGCACCACATGCGGAACGGCCAGGCCGACGAAGGCGATCGGGCCGACCGCCGCAGTTGCCGCGGCGCTCAGCAGTGTGGCCGAGAGCAGGCCGCCCGCCCGGACCAGGGCCGGATTCGCCCCGAGAGACGCCGCGGTCGAGTCACCGAGTGCGAGCGTGTTGAGGCCGGGCCCCAGCACCGCGGCCATCACCAGACCGACCACGGCGAACGGCAGAACCGACAGGAAGACGTCGAAGTCCCTGCCGCCTAGCGCGCCGACGACCCAGTACCGGTAGCTGTCGAACACCTGCGGCCGGCTCAGGGTCACCGCCTGGATGAACGCCATCAGCACGGCGGAGAGCACCGCACCGGCGAGCACGAGCCGCACCGGTCCGCTGCCCGAACCCGCCGATCCGATCGCATGGACGAGCAGGCCGGCGATCAGCGCTCCCGGCAGCGCCCACCACATGGTTTCCGTACTGCCCGACGCCCCCAGGAAGGCCGTCGCGGCGACGATGCTCGCGGAGGCGCCCGCGTTGATACCGAGGAGACCGGGATCGGCCAGCGGATTACGGGTCACGCCCTGCATGAGCGTGCCCGAGACGGCCAGACAGAGACCGGCGAGTACACCGAGCGCGGTCCTCGGACAGCGGCTCTCGACGATGGTGGTGACATTCGGATCGGCGGTGCCGGACAGGACGTGCAGCACATCGCTGAACGAGGTGGTCCGGCTGCCGAACATGACGCTCGCGAACACGGCGAGAACGAGGACGACGACTGCGATGACGAGGGAATACACCCGCCGAGCGGTGACGGTCCGTGAGGTGCCGGCACCGCTCGGCGGTGCGTGTGTGGTGGTGGCCATGTGGGTGGTGGCCGGCCTCAGCCGTTGTCGGCGGCCTTGATGGCCTTGTCGATCAGCGGCAGGTAGCGGTCGATCACCCACGGCACGGTGAGCGGGTTGATGATCGAGGAGGCCGTGACGAAGGAGTTGTCCTTGCTGGAGACCACGGCGCCGCTCTTGACCGCGGGGATCGCCGCGTACAGCGGCTGAGCCTCGATTTCCTTGCGGGACTTGTCGTCCATGTAGAAGGTGAAGACCAGGTCGCTGTCCTTCAGCTTCTCGGCGTTCTCCAGACCGATGAGCGCCGAGTCGGTGCCCTTGGTCTCCTTGAAGGTGTTCACCACCGGGTCGACGGTGAGGCCGAGGGAGGACACCATCTTGACGCGCTGCTCGTCGGGCTTGAACACGCCGAGGGTGCCGGGGCCGGTGTTGTAGATGTACGAGAATGTGTAGTTCTTGTAGTCCGGCCGGGTCGCTGCCGCGTCGAACAGTTGCTTCTCGATCTCCGAGATGAGGGTCTTCGCCTTGTCCGGCTGCCCCAGCGCCTTGGCGATGATGTCTATCTGCTGGTCCCAGTCCGTGCTCCACGCCAGATCGGGGTAGGCGACGGTGGGGGCGATGTCCTTGAGGATGTCGTAATCCTTCTGCGTGATCCCGGACCACGGCGCCAGGATGACATCCGGTTCGAGCTCGGTGATGGCCTCGAAGTCGATGTCCTCACCACCCGTGAACTGCGTCGGCAGCTTGTCGCCGGACTTCTTCACCGCCTCGTGGATCCAGGGCAGATAGCCCGTCCTGTCGCTGCCCCACTCGTAGCTCTCCATGCCCACCGGGGTGTGGCCGAGCGCGATGGCGGTCTCCGCCGAGCCCTGGCCGAGGGTGACGATCCGTTCGGGCTGTTGCTCGATCTCGGCGGTGCCGAGGGCGCTCTTGATCGAGACGGGGAACGCTCCGCCGCTCTTCCCGGATGCGCCGGAGGTCTCCTTGCCGTCGTCGTTCGACGAACAACCGCCGAGGACGAGAACGAAAGCTGCCGCGGTGGCAGTTGCGGCGAGCGTCCGGCGACGCACGCGGGTGAACCGGGACATGGGTGTTTCCTCATGGGTTGGTGGACGGAGCCGTTGGATCCCACGCGGACTGCGAAGGGTTAGGTAAGCCTAAGCTAAGTTGGCTTCTGTCTACAACCGGCCTCCGGTTACCGGTAATCGCCTTTGGTTCGGGCTCATTGACGAAAAGTCTGGGCCGATCTGGCGTTGGGTGCAGTGGATTGTCGAGATCATGACAAACGTGAACCTCAAGGCGCTGCAGGGCCGTTGAGCGGGTCACAAGCCGGGCGGCCTTGCCGGGACGGACGGTGCCGCCCGTCGGGTCGGCCGCCGGTGGCGGCCGACCGGACATCGGTGCGTACTGTCAGGAGCGGGGCTCGGAAGCGTCCAGCATGGCGTCGCGCTCCACGACCTTGATCCTCTCGCGTCCCTGCTCCGCGCCCAGAGCCTGCTCGTGCGCGTCCAGGCGGTACCAGCCGTCGCGGGTGGTGTAGCGGACGCCGCGCTCTTCCAGGAAGGCGGTGACGGCCTCCGGCTCGGGCTGTTCCGGGGCGGGAAGCCGACCCGTGGCGTGGTCGTCCAGGAGGCAGGCGACCGTCTCATTGGCGTCGCCCTTGGTGTGGCCGATCAGACCGATCGGGCCGCGCTTGATCCACCCCGTGACGTACACCGACGGCATGGGCCCCTCGCCGTCGATGACACGCCCCGCGGCGTGCGGGACGGTGCCGGAGGCCACGTCGAACGGGAGCTTCGGGAGCTCCTGCGAGTAGTAGCCGACCGCGCGGTAGACGCTCTGTACGTCCCAGTCGGTGAAGCGGCCGGTGCCCTTGACGTTCCCGGTGCCGTCCAGCTCGGTCCGCTCGGTGCGCAGACCGACGACCCGGCCGTCCTCGCCGAGGATCTCCACCGGGGACTCGAAGAAGTGCAGGAACAGCTTGTGCGGCCGGTCGCCCACGTCGCGGATGGCCCAGTTCTCCAGCGTGGAGGCGACCATGTTGGCCTGCTTGTTGCCGCGCCGGGTCTCGATGGAGCCCGCGTCGTACTCGATGTCCTCGGGGTTGACGATGACCTCGATGTTCGGTGAGTGGTCCAGCTCCCGCAGTTCCATCGGGCTGAACTTGGCCTGCGCGGGACCGCGACGTCCGAAGACATGCACTTCCAGGGCCTTGTTGGCCTTGAGGCCCTCGTAGACGTTCGCGGGTATCTCGGTCGGCAGCAGTTCGTCCGCCGTCTTGGCGAGCATGCGTGCCACGTCCAGGGCCACATTGCCCACCCCGAGCACGGCGACCTTCTCCGCTTCCAGGGGCCAGGTGCGCGCCACATCCGGGTGTCCGTCGTACCAGGAGACGAAGTCGGCCGCGCCGTGGGAGCCGTCCAGGGAGTTGCCGGGGATGTCGAGTGCGCGGTCCGCGTCGGCGCCGGTGGAGAAGATCACCGCGTCGTAGAAGGACCGCAGATCGTCCAGGCCGATGTCGGTGGGGTAGTCGACGTTGCCGAACAGTCGCAACTGCGGCTTGTCGAGCACCTGGTGCAGTGCCTGGACGATGCCCTTGATCCGCGGGTGGTCGGGGGCCACTCCGTAGCGGATCAGGCCGAAGGGGGCGGGCATCCGCTCGAACAGGTCGATCGAAACACCCGGGTCCTGTGCGGCCTCGGATTTCAGCAGTGCGTCCGCTGCGTAGATTCCGGCGGGGCCGGCTCCGACTATGGCGACGCGGACGGGGCGGGTCATGGGGTGCAGGTCCTTAGAACGGGCTGACGCGGGCAGTGCGGCGCAGGGTAGAAGCAACGACCTCGCCCACGATTGTCAGCGGCGTCGCGGTGCCTGGGACCTCCGCCTTGGATTCGAAGGCCCCCGGCGCCGCTCCTTCTCCCGCTGCCCATCGTGGGCGAGGTCGTAAGGATGGGCTTACCGTGCTCCACGGGACACGGTATCCGTAGCGGACCTGCGATCTCCGGGCGGGCGGCCTTCGGGGCGGTCCGGGGTGCTTTCGCCCGTTCCCGGCACGTGCCGGGAGGTGCTCCGACTGCGCGACACCGGATCTCCCCGCCGGTGCGGGGCCCGCTCGAAGAATCGGACAAATGATGGCAGAGTGACCCACATGGATGATCGGGTAGCGGGTGCCCTGTCACTCCCGGACGACTGGCCCGCCCACCCGGATCTCAGCCTCGCCCTGAACCGCATGGGCAGCTTCGACTGGGACCTCGACAGTGGCCTCATGCACATGGACCGACCCGCACTCGATGTTTTCGACCTGCGGGCCGAGGAATACGGCGACCGGCCGGAGTCGCTCGCGCCGCGGGTGCCGCCGGAAGAGGGCGTCCGGCTCGAAGCCATGGTCGCGCAGGCCCTCAAGAGCGGTCAGAGAAATTACGGCGCGTATTTCAGGATCCTGAGACGCGACGGCACACTGCGCTGGACCCATACCCAGGGCTCCATCCAGCGCGACGAGACCGGCCGCCCCCGTCGCATCATCGGCATCGTCCGCGACGCCACCCAGGAGCTGGCCCACTTCACCGCCCGCCGTGAACTGGACATGGAGCGGCAGCGCCGCACCAGTCTGGTGGAGGGCACCGCGGCCGCGCTGGCCCACGCCCGGACGGTCCGGGACGTCATCGACGTGCTGAAGAACTCGCAGGGCCTGGCACATCTCGGTGCGACCAGCCTGGTCGTGGGCCTGATCGAGGCCGGACGCATCCATCTGGTGGCGGGCGGCCCGGAGGACTCGCTCGTGCCCGGCGCCCGCTACACCCGGACGGACGAGCCGTACCCGATGAGCGAGGTGGTGAGTACGCTCTCGCCCCGCTTCATCGAGTCCGCCTCGGATTTCGCCACCTCGTACCCGGTTCTGTGGCCTCACATCAGCCACCTCGGCATCACCTCCGCCGCCTATCTTCCGCTGATCGCCCAGGCCCGGCCCATCGGCGCACTCGGACTGCTCTACAGCGACAAGGACGGCTTCACCGGCGATGAACGCAATCTGCTCGTCGCGCTCGGCAGCTCCATCGCCCAGAGTCTGCAGCGGGCCATGCTGTACGAGCAGGAGCACGATCTCGCCGAGGGTCTCCAGCAGGCCATGCTGCCGCGCCGGATCCCGGACGTGCCGGGCGCACAGGTGGCTGTGCGATACCGGTCGGCCCGGCTGGGCCGGGACATCGGGGGTGACTGGTACGACGTCATCCCGCTGCCCGGTGGCCGGGTCGGGGCCGTCATCGGGGACGTACAGGGCCATGACACGCATGCTGCGGCGGTCATGGGACAGTTGCGCATCGTGCTGCGCGCCTACGCGGCGGAGGGGCACAGCCCCGCCACGGTGATGGCCCGGGCCTCCGTGTTCCTCCATGAGCTGGACACCGACCGCTTCGCGACCTGCTCCTACGCCGAGGTCGACCTGACCACCGGAGTGGTGCAGCTGGTCAGGGCCGGCCATGTGGATCCGCTGGTGCGTGACACCGACGGCAGCTGCCGGAGGCTGCCCGTGGAGGGCGGGCTGCCGCTGGGGCTCTCGGCCGAGTTCGGGCGGCTCGAATACCCGGTCGGTACGGTCGAGCTGGACCCCGGTCAGACGCTGGTGCTCTTCACCGACGGTCTGGTGGAACTGCCCGGCGCCGATTTCGACGAGGGCATGCAACTGCTGACGTCCATGGTGCGCAACGGTCCACAGGACCTCCAGCGGCTGGCCGACCAGCTCTGCGAGAAGGTCGACGAGAGCGGCGGCGAGGACGATGTGGCGGTCCTGCTGTTGCGGCGAAGGGCCGCTCACGCACCCCGGCCGGGCGGCAGGCTCCAGCAGTATGTGGCACAGGGCGACCCGGAGGCGCTGAGCTCCGCGCGGCACATGATCCGTGCGGCGGTACGGGCCTGGGGCGCCGAGACGCGGGCCGACGAGGTCGAGCTGGCCGCCGACGAGCTGGTCACCAACGCGCTGATACACACCGACGGCGGGGCGATCGTCACCATCCGGGTGCTCACCGGGCCCGAGCGGCGGCTGCGGGTCGACGTCGAGGACCGTTCCAGCGCGCTGCCCCGGCGCCGGGACGCGGGGGAGGCTGCCGTGTCCGGGCGAGGACTGATGCTGGTGGACCGGCTGGCGGACCTGTGGGGTGTGGAGTCACGGGGCAGCGGCAAGTGCGTGTGGTGTGAATTCGCCATTCCGGAACGCGAATGACGGCAATGTTGAGCACTACCCGACAGTAACAGAAAGTGACATGTATGTGCTTGACCGTAACCGACCGCAAACGATTGACTGCGACTCCGTCAGTCTTTGTCTTCGATGACATGAGGATCCGTTGGGCACTGAGCTACTGGCACCTCTCGACCTGGCCTTCTGGCACCTCGAATCCGATGCCCATCCCATGCACCTCGGCGCGCTCGCCGTCTTCTCCCCTCCTGCCGACCCGGCGCACGGCGTCGGGCCGGAGACCGTGCTGGAACTGCTGGGCACCCGCGCCGCCTCGATTCCCCGGCTGCGGATGCGGGTCAGGGACGTACTGCTGCCGGTCGGCGGTGCGGCCTGGTTCGTGGACAAGGACTTCGATGTGCACCGGCACATCGAGCGGGTGCAGTTGACCGAGGCGGAGTCACCGGGCGAGGACGGCGGATTCATGGCGGGCGCCACCCGGCTCGCCGGTGAACTGATGGAGCGGCCGCTCGAACGGGGCCTGCCGCCCTGGCAGATGTATGTGATCGGCTGCGTCGACGGCGGCTCCTTCGCCGTGCTCGTCAAGCTTCACCATGCGCTCGCCGACGGAATGCGTGCGGTCGCCATCGGAGCCGGGATCTTCGACGAGATCGCTTCCGTCGCCGGACGCGCCCGCAGCGGTATGCCGGCCCGCCGGGCGCGCACGGCCCCGCCCCGCTCCTGGATGCCGGGCCCGCGCCAGGTGGCCGGTCTCGCGCTGGGCCGGATCGAGGATCTCGGACGGGCGTTCGGGGTCGGCGCCTCCATGGTGCGGGCCAGTCGCCTCGATCTGCGCGGCGCGCCCGCACTCACCGCGAGCTCCAGTGGTACCCGGCGGCTGGCCACCGCGGATCTGGACCTCGATGCCGTGCAGCGGATCCGGCGGGCGGCCGGAGGCACGACCAACGACGTCCTGCTCGCGGTCGTCGTCGGGGCGCTGCGCCGCTGGATGCTGGAGCGCGGCGAACAGCTGCCCGCCGAGGACCCGCGCGCCCTCGTGCCGGTCTCCCGCCGCAGACCGGGCCAGGCCGCCGCGACCGGGAACAAGCTCTCCGCCTATCTGCTCGCGCTCCCCGTCTCCGAGCCCGACCCCTGGAAGCGGCTACGCAACGTCCGCACCGCCATGGACCGCAACAAGTCCGCAGGGCCCTTCCGCGGCGCCGGCGCGGTGGCCGTGCTCGCCGATCAACTGCCCTCGCTGGCCCACCGCTTCGGGGCACCGATCGCCGGGAACGCGGCCAGGATGCTCTTCGACGTCCTGGTCACCAGCGTGCCCCTGCCGCGCTCGGCACTCTCGCTCGGCGGCTGCCCGCTGCGCGCCGTCTACCCGATGGCGCCGCTGGCCCGCGGCCAGTCCCTGGCCATCGCCCTGTCCACATACGGCGGCCGGGTGCAGGTCGGGCTGGTGGCCGACGGCAAGGCGCTGCCCGATCTGGAGCGGCTGGCGGGCTGCGTCGAGGACGAGGTGGCGCAGCTGCTGGCACTGCTGCCCGCTCGCTGAACGGTCTGCGCCCCGATCGGCCACGGATCGGACAGGTTTCTCGGAGCGCGGAACCCGTGCACGCCCTACGGGGCAGTCCTTACGACCTGGGGGCCGGTAGGGAGCGGGCTCGCGCCGCCCTGCGACTCCGCTTGCCGCGTTGTCGTCGGTCATCGATGCGCCTTCCCCGAGCTCTCGGCTTCGCTCGACCAGGGGAGACGCCATCCGACTCTCTCCTCCGCCTTGCAATCGAAGCCGCACGACGACGCTCCCTGATCCACTCCCCGTCGCCCCCCCCAGGTCGTTAAAATCCCGGCCCATGCTGCGCGTACTCGCCGTCGACGACGAAGAACCCGCCCTGGAGGAACTCCTCTACCTCCTGCGCGCCGATCCACGCGTCCGCAGCGCCGAGGGCGCCACTGGGGCCGCCGAGGCGCTGCGCCGCATCGGCGGCGCCGTCGATGCGGGCCCCGACGACCCGTCCGCCATCGACGTCGTCTTCCTCGACATCCACATGGCGGGCCTCACCGGTCTCGACGTCGCCCAGCTGCTGGCCGGATTCGCCGCACCTCCGCTCGTCGTCTTCGTCACCGCACACGAGGGCTTCGCCGTCCACGCCTTCGACCTCAAGGCCGTCGACTACGTCCTCAAGCCGGTCCGCCGCGAACGCCTCGCCGAAGCGGTACGGCGTGTGGCCGAACAGGTCGGGTCCCGCTCCGCACCCGTACTCGACACCGCGAACGACCAGATACCGGTGGAGCTCGGCGGAGTGACCCGGTTCGTCCCGATCGACGCCATCGCCTACGCAGAGGCCCATGGCGACTACGCCCGGCTGCACACCGACAACGGCAGCCACCTCGTCCGCGTCCCCCTCACCACCCTGGAGGAACGCTGGCGCTCGCGCGGCTTCGTACGCATTCACCGCCGCCATCTCGTCGCGCTGGGTCGGATCGACGAACTCCGCCTCGACGCGGGCAGCATGAGCGTGCGCATCGGCACTGCGGAGCTCGCCGTGAGCCGTCGCCACACCCGCGCGCTGCGCGATCTGCTGATGCGCCGGACCGGCCGCTGACCAGGCCCTTCTTGGACTCGAACTCTTCCCACGGCGGACCGGTGCTGCGTACACTCCGGGCCCATGTCCGCAGAGCCAACACCCCGGCGTGAAGTGGTGACGGGGGAACCCCGGCGGGTGCGCCCGCTGCCGCGCTACCGCACCCAGTCGGAGATCGACGAGCAGACCGCACTCGGCGGCGCCTACGTCCGTTCGCTGATGCGCAGCCAACTGCGCGCCGCACTTACCGCGTTCACCGTTCTCGCCGTGGTCGTCGGCACGCTGCCGCTGGTCTTCGAAGCCCTGCACAGCGCCGCGCTCGTCTGGGCCGTCCTCGGGTTCGCCGCCTATCCGCCACTGACCCTGACTGCCTGGTGGTACGTGCGACGGGCCGAGCGCAACGAACGCGACTTCGTCCGGCTCGTGGAAGGCCGCACCGCACAGTGAGCCGTACGTACGCGGTGGCGGCTGTCGCCGTCGTCGTCGTCGCGACCGTCCTCGTCGGCGGTTTCGGGCTGCGCATCTCCCGTACCACCTCCGACTTCTACGTGGCTTCACGCACCGTACGACCCCGGCTCAACGCCGCCGCGATCAGCGGCGAATACCTTTCCGCCGCCTCCTTCCTCGGCATCGCCGGCCTGGTGCTCGTGCACGGCCCGGACATGCTCTGGTACCCGGTCGGATACACCGCGGGCTATCTCGTGCTGCTGGTCTTCGTCGCCGCACCGCTGCGCCGCTCGGGGGCGTACACCCTGCCCGACTTCGCCGAGGGGCGGCTGGAATCGCGACAGGTGCGCAGGCTGGTGAGCGTCTTCGTCGTCGCGGCGGGCTGGCTCTATCTTGTACCGCAGCTCCAGGGCGCGGGGCTTACGCTCAAGATCCTTACCGGGGCGCCCGGCCGGCTCGGCGATGTGCTCGTGGCGTCCGTGGTCGTCATCGCCGTCGCCGCGGGCGGCATGCGGTCCATCACCTTCGTACAGGTCTTCCAGTACTGGCTGAAACTGACCGCACTCCTCGTCCCCGCGATCTTCCTGGTGCTCGCCTGGCAGGGCGACGGGCAGCCCCGCGTCACCTTCGACGAGCAGCTCTCCGTCTTCCGCGCCGACCATCCGCTGTACGCCACCTACGGGCTGATCATCGCGACATTCCTCGGCACCATGGGTCTCCCGCATGTCGTCGTCCGCTTCTACACCAGCCCCAACGGCCGCGACGCCCGCCGCACGACAGTCGCCGTCCTCGCGCTCATCGGCGTGTTCTACCTGCTGCCACCGGTCTACGGCGCACTGGGCAGGCTGTACGCCCCCGAGCTGATCCACGGCGGGGACGCGGATGCCGCCGTGCTGCTGCTGCCCGAACGGGTCATCGGCGGGCTCGGCGGGGAACTGCTCGGAGCGCTCATCGCGGGCGGTGCCTTCGCCGCGTTCCTGTCGACCGCCTCCGGCCTCACGATGGCGGTCGCCGGAGTCATCACCCAGGACGTGCTTCCGTCGCGCGGGGTACGGCACTTCCGGCTGGCCACCGTCCTCGCCATGTGTGTACCGCTGGCCGGTTCGCTGATGGTCAGCCGGGTGCCGGTGGCCGACTCGGTCGGCATGGCATTCGCCGTCTCCGCGTCCTCCTTCTGCCCGCTGCTGGTCCTCGGCATCTGGTGGCGGCGGCTCACCCCACCCGGCGCGGTCGCCGGGCTGCTGCTCGGCGGTGGCTCCGCGTTCCTGTCCGTCGCCATCACCGTCAGCGGCGCGGTACGCCCGCCCGGCTGGCCGCACGCACTGCTCGCCTGGCCCGCCGTCTGGTCGGTGCCGGTCGGCTTCCTTGCCATGGTCCTGGTGTCCCTCGCCACGCCCTGCCGGATACCTCCCGGTACGAACGCCGCCATGACCCGCTTCCACCTGCCGGAAGCGCTGGGGAGAAACCGATGACCGGGGCCGGATACGCCGTACTCGTCATGCTCGTCCTCCTGCTGCTCGGCGCGGGCTTCCTGCTCGGCCGTCGCATCGCCCGCCCGGTCCGTACCAGCGACGTCGGAACCCCCGTCGAGTACGCCACCTTCGAGACCCTGCACACCGCCTCGCTCGCCGCGCCCCCGCTGCGCGCCGGACTCACGGAGGAGAGCGCCCGCAAGTCGGCCCGCAGGCTCCGCTCCCTGCTCGGCACCGACGCCCTCTGCCTCACCGACCGCGACCGGGTCCTCGTCTGGGACGGCGAGGGCGAACACCACGGCCGGCACGTCATGGACCAGGTGCAGGACCTCCTCGCCAGCGGCCGCGACACCGCCTTCCACAGCGACTGCGACGACCTCGACTGCCCGCTGCGCTGGGCCGTCGCCGTGCCGCTCACCGTCGACCACCGGGTCCTCGGCGCCCTCATCGCCTACGCCCCGCGTGAATCCGCGGTACTGGCCAGAGCGGCCGGAGAAGTGGCCCGCTGGGTTTGCGTACAGCTGGAACTCGCCGAACTCGACCGCTCCCGCACCCAGCTCATCGAGGCCGAGATCAGGGCGCTGCGGGCCCAGATCTCCCCGCACTTCATCTTCAACTCACTTGCCGCCATCGCCTCGTTCGTCCGCACCGACCCGGAGCAGGCTCGCGAACTTCTGCTGGAATTCGCCGACTTCACCCGCTACTCGTTCCGCAGCCACGGCGACTTCACCACCCTCGCCGATGAACTCCACTCCATCGACCAGTACCTGGCACTCGTACGGGCCCGATTCGGCGAACGGCTCGTGGTCACACTCCAGGTCGCCCCCGAAGTGCTGCCCGTCACCCTGCCGTTCCTCTGCCTCCAGCCCCTGGTCGAGAACGCCGTCAAACACGGCCTCGAAGGAGCCGTCACCCTTCCCCGAGCTCTCGACTCCGCTGGAGCAGGGGAGACCCCGACCCGCATCACCATCCGCGCACTCGATGCAGGCTCCGAGGCCGAGGTCGTCATCGAGGACGACGGCACCGGAATGGACCCGGAACGCCTGCGCCGCATCCTGCGCGGCCAGGGCGGCCACTCCACCGGAATCGGACTGCTGAACGTCGACGAGCGGCTGCGCCAGGTGTACGGGGACGACTACGGACTTGTCATCGAGACGGGAATCGGCGCCGGGATGAAGATCACGGTAAGGCTGCCCAAGTACCGTGCGGGGGTGCACGGTACCTGACGTTCCGGGCGTATCCCCGTCTCGCCTCTCTCTTCTCGGCACCGGGTTTCACGGAGCATTGAACCCGGGGGGTGCGCCCCGCGTGGCCAGAAGAGCAGGATTCGTCACGACCGGATCCGTTCACGACACGAGGATGCGATGACCGCCGATCCCGGGGAGGGCCCGCACGTGCGGCAGTTGCTCGGCGCCTATGTCCTTGATGCGCTCGTGGCCGGTGAGACCCGCAGCGTCGCCGGCCATCTGCGGTCCTGCGACCGCTGCGCCGCCGACTATGTGGAGGTCGCGGAGGCCGTGTCGCTGCTCGCCCTGCTCAGCGAGGAGGACCTGCTGGAGTAGCCCGGCAGGTTACGGGAGAGCTGACGCAGCGCGTAGTAGCACCGGGACTTGACCGTGCCCGCCGGAATACCGAGAGCCCGGGCCGTCTCGGCCACGCTCAGCCCGCGGAAATATATCTGGACGAGGACCGCGCGGTGTTCCGGGCTGAGGGCGCGTACCGCATCACGTACATCGAGGGCCGAGACCGTGGACTCGGCGGTGTCCTCCTCGCCCGCGGCTGATTCCAGCACCACTTCACCGACCTCGGTCGGCCGGGCCTGCCTGGAGCGGCGCGCATCGATCGCGAGGCGCCGTGCGACGGTGAAGAGCCAGGGCCGCATCGAGTCGTACGGGGCGTCGAAGGCCTCCGGATGCTGCCAGGCCCGTACCAGCGTCTCCTGAAGCAGATCCTCGGCCCGCTGCCGGTCGCCGAAGGTCAGCCCGAGCAGGAAGTGGAACAGGGCGGGGCCGTGCTCCCGCTGGAGATCCGCCAGGGCCCGCTCATCGGTCGTCGTGGTGGTCATCGTGAACGTCCCTTCCCCGTGCGGAGCCTGCCGCTTCGCTGCCGACTGGCGTATACGAACCCATCGGGGCGCCGAGGAACAGTCGACGGGCGGCTCCGTGCGACGAGCGGTCGCACAGTGCGGCGAATGGTGCGGTGAGCGGTCGGGCGGCGGTCGACGGGGTGTTCGTACGGGCTCGGGCGGCCGGTGCGCCGCCCCCGGCCGCCGCCTCAGCGGACGGGACCGAGGAGCACCGGGTGTCGGATCACCCCGTACCCTGCCCCGCACTCGCTTCCGGTGCCTTCGCCATCTCCGACTTCCGGTACGAGTAGCCGAAATAGATGACGAGACCGATCAGGAACCACACTGCGAACCGTGCCCACGTCTGCCAGTGCAGGAAGGTGACCAGCCAGATCGAGAACACCACACCCAGGGCCGGCACGTACGGCATGCCGGGGGTACGGAAGGTACGCGGCAGACCGGGCTGCTTGTAACGCAGCACGATCACCGCGATGCACACCACCACGAACGCCAGCAGAATGCCGATGTTCGTCAGCTCGGCGGCCTCGCCGATGGGCAGGAACCCGGCGATCACGGCCGATGCCGCGCCGACGATCCAGGTCACCCGGGTCGGTACGTGCCGGGTCGGGTGGGTCTTGGCGAACCACTTCGGCAGCAGCCCGTCGCGGCTCATCGAGAACCACACCCGGGTCACTCCGAGCATGAAGGTGAACATCACCGTGAGGATGCCGATGATCGCGCCCACCGCGATCACATCGGCGAGTCCGCTGAGCCCCACCGATTTGAAGGCCGTGGAGAATCCGGACTCCGGGTCGATGTCCTTGTAGCTCTGCATCCCCGTCAGCACCAGACAAGCCGCCACATAGAGCACCATGGAGATCCCGAGGGAGTACAGGATCGCCTTCGGCATGTGCTGCTGGGCATCCTTCGACTCCTCGGCCGCCGTCGACATGGCGTCGTACCCGAACACCGCGAAGAACACGGTGGCCGCACCGGTGAAGGCGCCGCTCACTCCGAACGGGAAGAAGGGGTTGTAGTTGGCGGTGTTGATGTGGAACATCCCGACGCCGATGACCAGCAGGACGACCAGGACCTTCAGGACGACCACGACCGTTTCGAAGCGGGCCGCGTTCTTGATGCCGAGGGTCAGGAGGTACGCCACGAGCAGGCAGAGCAGCGCGGCGGACAGGTCCACCCGATGGCCCGGCCCGGTGCCGGGCGCGCCCAGCATCCACTTCGGCAGTTCGAGCCCCATCTCGCCGAGCAGAAAGCTGAAGTAGCCGGAGATGCCGATCGCGACCACGGCCACGATCGCCGTGTACTCCAGCAGCAGGTCCCAGCCGATGAACCAGCCGACCAACTCGCCGAGTACCGCGTATCCATAGGTGTAGGCGGAGCCGGCCTTCGGGATCAGACCCGCGAACTCCGCGTAGCTGAAGGCGGCCGCCGCGCTCGCCACGCCCGCGATCAAGAAGGAGAGCAGGACCGCGGGCCCTGCGGTGCCGTTCGCCACCGTGCCGGCAAGGGTGAAGATACCGGCGCCGATGATGCCGCCCACGCCGATCGCGGTGAGCTGCCACAGCCCGAGCGATCTGGTGAGCCGAGTGGTGACGTCTCCCGCCGGTCCTGCCTCGGCGATCTGCTCGATCGGCTTCCGGCGCAGTACACCCTCGCCCGCTCGGAGCTTTGCCATGAGTCACCTCTCCGCTGACGGCCTTCTCTGACGGGCGCTCATGACGACCCGGGCGGGACCGGCACGAAAGACGACTGCTACCGGATCACGGCGCTGCGGCCCCGTTGAGTGCGCGGCTGTCATGGAGAGGCCGCGGTCCCGCCAGGTGTGGCTTCCCGGCGACAGCCCCCACAGGTGCTGCCGGGGCTGCGGGGGCTGCCTGATGGAGGCCGGCGGAGGTGACGGCGATCAGCCGGGGAGGGGCCAGGGAGAAGTCCGCGCCGTTCTGCATCAATGCCAGGCCGGTGAGCAGCACCAGGGCGAGGGCGCCCCACGGCGAGTGCCTGGTCCGTTCGACGCGCCAGTTGTCCCGGCCCATGACTCTCCCTTCGTCGCGACGCTTGGAACGCTAGGCGCCAGACAGCCGGGAGGCGATCAGGGAAGGGCGAACGGGTGGCGCCGTCCCGCACTGCGCTGCTCTCAGTGCGGGCGGCTCTCTTTGCGCTCACGTACGACATGGATGGTGGCGGTGGCCGTGACCACCGTCGTTCCGGCGGCTGTCTCCGCGGCGTTCATTCTGTCGACGCTGCCACCGAGTCGGCCGCGACGGCCCCGCCCCTGGGAACGGTGACCGTGTCGAACACTCCGGAGCCGGCTGTGGCGGTTGTGGAGCACCCCCGGGCGGCCAGGACGACCTGGCTCCCCGGCGCGATCACCGACGGAGTGACGGTGTATCCGGTCGCGGAGGACGCGCCTCCCGACGTCGCGGCGTACGCGGTGCAGCCGGAGCGGTCAGGGCGAGAGCGGCAACGCCGAGCAGGGCGACGGGTGCGACACCTATTGCGTCCATGGGTGAATCCTCCGGGTCCCCGAGGAGCAATTGCGGATCGGACTTCCACATAGCGTCAGATGTGCACCTCGACGCGCCAAACGCTAGAAGTTTCGCTTTTCGCTCGCGATCGGAGTGCGCCGCCCGGGGCACCGGTTTCCCCCGAGCGGCGCACCACCGGCATTTCCGCGGACCGCTATCCGCCCGCCGCGCCGGGGATCAGGTCGAGAAGCGGTGCCGCGGTGGCCGAGATGCCCCGGCCGAAGGGGGAGTCGAAGTCCCAGATCAGGAAGAGCAGAAAGGCGATCAGGACGCTGAAGAGGCCGGCCAGCAGCAGTTCGCGGAAGGTTCTGCGGATCTGCAGCGTGAAGATCAGCCCGACGGTCACCAGCGCCCCGATGATCAGGCCGAACCAGACCACGCCCGGCATGGTCGCACCGGCACTCTGCCCGCGTGCGCTGCGTGCGTCGTCGGCTGCGGCGACCTGGTCGACCAATGGCTGATATGCCTGCCCCTCGTGATCGTTCCCAGGCCGGTAGCCGGTGACGTCGGTGCGTACTTTACCGAGGAGCCGGGCGCCCTCGTCGGTGAGAGAACCGTGCTCGCTCATCGACCGCCACTCGTCGTGGACGACATGGCGGACGTAGGCGTCGACGTCGGCGCGGATGCGCGCGCGCACCTCTGCCGGGTAGACGGCGGAGCGGACTTTCACCTCGTGCAGTGCCTGCGCCTCCTGGCGTACGTACTCCTGGGCGGCGCTGCGGCCCTCCCAGACGCCCGCGATGGCCAGGCCGAGCACGATCGCGTAGACCACACCGATCATCATCGTCATGTACTCGATGACGTCAGGGGTCTCGGACGGGTCGTCATCGTCTTTGATCCGGCGGTTGTTGAGTACGGCGATGGTCAGGACGACGGCGCTCGCCGCGACCATGGCGAGGGTGAGAACAAGCCATTCAGACATGGTTTCCTCCGGAGGTCATCGGGAGCGGGGACGCAGCACGGCGACGGCGAACACCGCGGGGGCCGTGATCAGCAGGGTGAGGGTGACCAGGGAGGTGCCCCGCCGCCGGACCATGTGCGGCGGCTTGCGGTAGGCGGGGAGCGCCACGGGCCGGGGCGCGGGAGGTGCAGGGCGCACGGAGGGCGAGGGCGAAGGAGGCGGCGGCACGGGCTCCGGTTCCGGTCGGGGCGGTGCCGGGGGTGGAGAGGGAGGTGGGGGCGGTGGAGATGGGGGTGGAGGAGGCAGGGGTGGTGGAGGTGCGGGCGGGGGTGGTGGAGGCGGGGGTGGAGATGCGGGCGGAGAAGTCGGCTTGGGCACCGGGCCCGCGTGACAGCGACCGTCGCCCGACACAACGATCGCCGAACTCCCGCCGCCCTCACCGATGGAGGCGTACGCGCAGCTGTCCGCCACCGCGGGTGCCGGGGCGGTCAGCAGCCAGAGAAGTGCGACGGCTGCGGTGAGCCGGCCTATGAGTGATCCGTACACGACGGGGAGCATGTTCCGGCCGGCTGCAGGGCACGCCGGGGGCGGACCGGATTCGCCCGATGGTGGGGACATGGGGCGCCGAGGGTTTGCGGTTCAGGGAAATTCCGTGCACGCGTTGAACAAAGAGGGGGCCGCCGCCCGTACCCAGGGCCATGGGTGACGCCAAGACGTGTCACAACGATCCTTATGCGAACAGGAGTTGACATGAGCACCTGGCGGAACGCCTCGCTCGCAGTGAGGGCGGCGGCCCCGCACCGCTTCGGCGAGGACTCCGCGAGTCCGTCGCACCGGACGCCAAGAAGGCAGTGGTGAGCACCGGCGGCCCGTCGGCGCCGAACCGGCCGAACCCACGGGGCTTTGAGTCCGCAAGGATCCGAAAATCGGGGACATCGGCGTGGACAAGCATGGCACGACGGTCTACCGGTTCAAGAAGGACGTCGCATGGCCGATGAAGCCGGCCTGCACAGGCGTCTGCCTCTCGAAGTGGCCGGTCGTTGCCGCCATTGGCGAAGAAAAACGCCAAAGGCGTCACGACCAAGGGCTTTGGCGCCCTCAATCGGCCCGACGGAATCAAACAACAAGCCCTCGACTGCCGACCGGTCCATACCTTATCCGGTGATGTGAAGCCCGGAGACACCAACGGCCAGGGCGTCGGGGGCACATGGTACGCGGTACCCCCGCCGCCAAACTGATCGGAACGCCCAAGTAGCCGGACAGCGGCTCTCCGAAGCCGGTCCGTCACCAAATGTCACATGCAGCGACGTGCTGGTTGCACATGCCACTGGCGTGTGACCAATAACGGACGACTAATTTCCGTTTCCGCTCGCTCTCCTGGCGGTCGATCAGTAGCCTCTGGTCAACACTGACCATGAACATGGCCGGATCGCCGTGGCGACTTGTTGGAGACATCGATGGAGCGTCCCGCCTGGGCACCGCAAGGCATAGACATTTCGGTGCCGAGCGTGTCTCGCATGTACGACTTCTATCTTGGCGGATCGCACAATTTCGAGGTGGACCGGGAAGCGGCTCGCAAGGCCATGGAGTTCATGCCGGGACTCCCCAAGATCATGCAGGCGAATCGCGCCTTTATGCGCAGGGCTGTGTGTTATGCGGTGAGCGAGGGCATTACTCAGTTTCTGGACATCGGTTCCGGAATACCGACTTTCGGCAATGTGCACGAGATCGCACAGACGGCCGACCCCGAGGCCCGGGTGGCGTATGTCGATCACGACCCCGTTGCGGTCGCGCACAGCCGGGCCGTACTCGAGGGCAACGACCGGGCGGTGATCGCCGCCGCGGATCTGCGCCGCCCGCAGGAGATCGTGAAAAGCCCGGACGTCACCGAACTGCTCGACCTGGACAGACCGGTGGCCCTGCTGCTCGTCGCCGTACTTCACTTCATCGAGGACTCCGACGACCCGCACGCCGCGGTCGCCGAGCTGCGCGAGGCACTCGCCCCCGGCAGCCTCATCGTCGTCACTCACGCCTCGTACGAGGGGATTCCGCTCACCCAGGAGAAGGCGGGCGGCGCGGTCGGCGTCTACAAGAACATCCGCAACCCCCTGGTCATGCGGGCACGCGAAGAGGTCGCCCGCTTCTTCGAGGGGTACGAGATGGTCGAGCCCGGACTCGTGTCGATGCCGAACTGGAGGCCCGACGCCCCGCATGCGATGGAGTACGAGGACCCATTTGCCTTCTCGGGCTTCGCAGGAGTGGGACGCAAGGCGTGAGCATTCCCGCCCAATCGTCCGGAGCGCCCGGCGCGGAGCCCGACGGCCCCGAGGACCGGCTCCGGAGATTCGCCACGATCTGGAGCAGGGCCATCTTCCCTTCGACGGCCACCTCCATGACGCGCACGGAGTTCGAACAGCATCTGCTGCCGCTGGCCCGCGCCCTCAGCGACATCCTGCACGCGCGGCCCTTCGACGTGACGCCCGCGAGCGAGGTGGGCGTTGCTCTTGTCGCCGCGCACTGCACGGCCCCGGACGCGCTCAGCAGCACGCTCGGCGTCATCGACTCGTACCTCGTGCTCTACTGCGGCAGCAACGGTGTGACGGCGCTGTCGACCGATGACAGCAGGGCCCGCTGCGCCCGGATACAGCACGCCCTCGCGGGCGGCTTCACCCAGGCGCTGCGTGAGCGGACCCTTTCCGAGCAGGAGGCCATCGCACGCTCGGCGCTCACCGCCCGCTCGGACGCCGAGCAGGCTCTGCACGCCACCGAGGCACGTTTTCGTGCCGTCTTCAAGGGCGCGGCCATCGGCATCGGGATCGCCGACCTGGACGGCAATGTGCTGGAGGTCAACGACACGCTCACCCAGATGTTCGGCGGGCTCGAACACCATGTGCGCAGCCACAGGATCAACGAGTGGGTCCATCCAGAGGACTCGCCGCAGGTCTGGAAGTACTACCACGAGCTGGTACGCGGCGAACGCGAGCACTACCGGGTGGAGAAGGCCTACTACCGCAACGACGGCACCGTGCTGTGGACCAATCTGACGGTTTCACTGCTGCGTGATTCCGAGGGCAGGCCGGAGTACCAGCTGGCGCTCATGGAGGACACCACGGAGCGCCGGCTGCTCAACCTGCGGCTGCGGTACGAGGCCACCCATGACGCGCTCACCGGCCTGCCCAACCGGACGCTGTTCTTCGAGCGGCTGGAGAAAGCGCTCTCCGCCGACGACGGCAGCCGCTTCGGCCTGTGTTACCTCGACCTCGACGGCTTCAAGGCGATCAACGACAGCCTGGGCCACGCGTCGGGGGACCGGCTGCTGGTCGAGGTGGCGGACCGACTGCAGAGCTGTGCGACCGCGCCCGGCGAGATGGTGGCGCGTCTCGGCGGCGACGAGTTCGTGGCCCTGACCACCGGCCCCGACACCCGGACGGGGGTCGACGAGCTGGCCTGCCGCATGCTCGGCGTCCTCGGAACCCCGATCCGCCTGGAGGGCCGTGAGCTGACCGTACGCGGATCCATCGGAGTCGTCGAAGGACCCGCCGGCGAACGCAGCGCCGCCGAGGTGCTGCGCAGCGCCGACATCACGATGTACCGGGCCAAGTCGGCGGGCGGCAACCGCTTCGAGCTCGCCGACGCCGAGGCGGATGCCCGTGCCATCACCCGGCACGGGCTGACCACCGCGCTGCCCGCCGCCCTGGAGCGCGGTGAGTTCTTCATCGAGTATCAGCCCCTCGTGCACCTCGGCGACGGCACGGTGCACGGTGCGGAGGCGCTGGTGCGCTGGTGCCACCCGCAGCACGGGGTGCTCGGCCCCGACCGGTTCATCCCGCTCGCCGAGCACACCGGGCTGATCGTGCCGCTCGGCCGCTGGGTGCTGGAGGAATCCGTGCGCCAGGCCAACTTCTGGCAGGAGCGGCACAGCGACGGCGGTCCGCTCCGGATAAATGTCAACCTCTCGCCGACTCAGTTGCACCATCCGGGGCTGGTCGCCGAGACGGTCGACGTGCTGGAGCGGTCGGGGCTCGAACCCGGGGCCCTGTGCCTGGAGGTCACCGAGTCCGCGCTCATCGGCGCGGACGACGATCTGCTCAAGCCGCTGCGGCAACTGTCGGAAATGGGGGTCGACATTGCGCTCGACGACTTCGGCACCGGGTACTCGAACCTGGCGAACCTGCGCCGGCTTCCGGTGAGCGTGCTCAAGCTGGACCGTTCCTTCACGCAAGGCATGCAGCAGCATCCGGCGGACCCGGTCGATCTGAAGATCGTCGAGGGAATCGTCTCGCTGGCGCACAGCCTGGACCTCGCGGTCACGGTGGAGGGTGTGGAGACCGGGGCCCAGGCGGAGCAGTTGCGGGAGCTGGGGTGCGACACGGCCCAGGGGTGGTACTACGCCCGGCCCGGTGCGCCCGACCGGATCCATTCACTGCTGATGGCCGACGCGGTGTGAGGGGGCGGCCGGCCTTGGGGCGTGTTTCGAAGTCCCGTCCGGCCGGGGGCGGACAGCACTACCTTCGAAACACGCCCTGATCGCCGGACGGGCTCGACAGTCCCGTCCGGCTGGCGAGCAGCACCTTCTGCAGCTCGCGCGCCGCGCGCGGTGGTGCCACATCGCTGCGGTGCGCGAGTGCGATAGTGCGCCGCAGGCCAGGGCGGGCCAGCGGTGTGGTGCGCAGGTCGTGGCCCGCCCGGACGGCGACCATGCTGGGCACCACCGCGATCCCGAGCCCTGCCCGGACGAACCCGAGCACCGCGTCCATCTCCCCGCCCTCCACCGTGAACGCAGGCTCGAAGCCCTCCGCCCGGCAGGCGGCGACCGTCAGTTCGCGCAGGTCGTATCCGTGCCGGAACATCACGAGAGATTCCCGCTGCAGGTCGGCGATCCTTACGTTCCCGCCCCGGCCGGGCCGCTGCGCCTGTGCCGACGACACCACGACCAGATCCTCCTGGAGCAGCTCGACCGTGGTGAGCGCGGGGGACGCCGTGGGCAGCGGCAGCACGACCAGGGCCAGATCGAGTGCGCCGCGCGCCAGCTCCCGTACGAGATCGAGCGAGCCGCCCTCCTCCAGCAGCAGCTGGATCGCCGGGTGCCGGTCGTGGAAGGCGCGCAGTACGTCGGGGAGCAGGCCCGTGCAGAGGCTGGGCGTGGCGCCGAGCCGGACCCGGCCCCTGCGCAGCTGGGCCAGCTCCTGCACCTCGTGGCGCGCGGTGTCGGCGTCCGCGAGGATGCGCCGTGCGAGCGGCAGCAGGGCCTCGCCCGCGTCGGTGAGAGTGATGTTGCCGCGGGCCCGGCTGAACAGCTCCGCACCCAGCTCGTTCTCCAGCGCCCTGATCTGCTGGGAGAGCGATGGCTGCGAGACGTGCACCTCCTCGGCGGCACGGGTGAAGTGACGGGTCTCGGCCACGGCCACGAAATACGTCAGCTGCTGGAACTGCATACATTCACAATAGCGGACACGATAGCTCAGGCCTATGAAGATGAGCTGATCCATGTCTTGGACTGATGGGGTCTTCCGGCCCTAGCGTCGTGTCCATGGCATCGGCAACACGGACGGACCGACGGCCGTCCATGACGCGTACGCTCTGGGACTCGTCCGTCGGCAAGAAGACGATCATGGCCGTGAGTGGCCTGATCATGCTCCTCTACTTGGTTGTCCATATGGTCGGCAACCTGAAGATCTTCTTCGGACCCGGCGAGTTCAACCATTACGCGCACTGGCTGCGGACCATGGGGGAACCCTTCCTTCACTACGAGTGGGCCCTGTGGATCGTCCGCGTCGTGCTCATCGCCGCCGTGGTGCTGCACGCCATCTCCGCATACCAGCTGAGCCGCCGCGACATCAGGGCACGCCCCGCCAAGTACGTGCACAAGAAGCCTCGTGCCAGCTATGCCACCCGGACCATGCGCTGGGGCGGGATCATCCTCGCCCTGTTCATCGTCTGGCACATCCTCGACCTGACGACGGGCACCGTGCACTCCGGCGGATTCCAGTCCGGACACCCGTACCAGAACGTCATCGACACCTTCTCCACCTGGTACGGCAACACGATCTACATCGTCGCCATGTGCGCCCTCGGACTCCACGTCCAGCACGGCTTCTGGAGCGCCGCCCAGACCCTCGGCGCGGGTAACGCGACCCGTGACCGTGCCCTCAAGACCATCGCCAACGTCCTCGCACTCGTGCTGACGGTGGGCTTCATCTCCGTACCCGTCGCCGTCATGACCGGAGTCGTGAGCTGACATGACCGACTACTCGCACTACGAGACGGGCACGCCCGTCGTCGACACCAAGGCCCCCGAAGGCCCCGTCGCCGAACGCTGGGACACCCGCCGCTTCCAGGCCAAGCTGGTCAACCCGGCCAACCGCCGCAAGCACACCGTCATCGTCGTCGGCACCGGCCTCGCCGGCGGTTCGGCCGGTGCGACCCTCGCCGAACAGGGTTACCACGTCGTCCAGTTCTGCTTCCAGGACTCGCCCCGTCGCGCCCACTCCGTCGCCGCCCAGGGCGGTATCAACGCCGCGAAGAACTACCGCAACGACGGCGACTCGATCCACCGGCTCTTCTACGACACGGTCAAGGGCGGCGACTTCCGCGCCCGTGAGTCCAACGTCCACCGGCTCGCCCAGATCTCCGTGGAGATCATCGACCAGTGCGTCGCCCAGGGCGTCCCGTTCGCCCGCGAGTACGGCGGCCTCCTCGACAACCGCTCCTTCGGCGGCGTCCAGGTCTCCCGCACCTTCTACGCCCGCGGCCAGACCGGACAGCAGCTTCTCCTCGGCGCCTACCAGGCACTGTCCCGGCAGATCGCCGCGGGCAACGTCGAGATGCACGCCCGTACCGAAATGCTCGACCTGATCATCGTCGACGGCAAGGCCCGTGGCATCGTCGCCCGCGACCTCGTCACCGGGAAGATCGACACGTACTTCGCCGACGCGGTCGTGCTGGCCAGCGGCGGCTACGGCAACGTCTTCCATCTCTCGACGAACGCCATGAACTCCAACGCCACCGCGATCTGGCGCGCCCACCGCCGCGGCGCCTACTTCGCCAACCCGTGCTTCACCCAGATCCACCCCACCTGCATCCCGCGCACCGGCGACCACCAGTCCAAGCTGACGCTGATGAGCGAGTCGCTGCGCAACGACGGCCGGATCTGGGTCCCGAAGGCCAAGGGGGACGCCCGCCCCGCCAACGAGATCCCCGAGGGCGAGCGCGACTACTACCTGGAGCGCATCTACCCGGCCTTCGGCAACCTCGTGCCCCGCGACATCGCCTCCCGCGCCGCGAAGAACGTCTGCGACGAGGGCCGCGGCGTCGGCCCCGGCGGACAGGGCGTCTACCTCGACTTCGCGGAGGCCATCCAGCGCATGGGCAGGGCGAAGGTCGAGGAGAAGTACGGCAACCTCTTCGACATGTACGCGCGGATCACCGCGGAGAATCCGTACGAGACCCCGATGCGCATCTACCCGGCCGTGCACTACACGATGGGCGGACTCTGGGTCGACTACGACCTCCAGACCACGATCCCCGGCCTGTTCGCGATCGGCGAGGCCAACTTCTCCGACCACGGCGCCAACCGGCTCGGCGCCTCCGCGCTGATGCAGGGCCTCGCCGACGGCTACTTCGTCCTGCCGTCGACCATCAACGACTACCTGGCCCGCAACCCGCACCGCGACGAGGTCGACGCCTCGCACCCGGCCGTCGAAGAGGTCGTCGCGGACACCGAGGACCGGCTGAACCTGCTGCTCTCCGTCGATGGCGACCGCACCCCCGACTCCTTCCACCGAGAGATCGGCGAACTCATGTGGGAGTACTGCGGCATGGCCCGCACCGAGGGCGGGCTGCGCAAGGCGCTCGACCGGATCCCGCGGATCCGCGAGGAGTTCTGGCGCCGCATCAAGGTGCCCGGTACCGGCGACGAGTTCAACCAGTCGCTGGAGAAGGCCAATCGCATCGTCGACTATCTGGAGCTCGCCGAGCTCATGTGCCTCGACGCCCTGCACCGCGCCGAGTCCTGCGGAGGCCACTTCCGCGAGGAGTCACAGACCCCGGACGGCGAAGCCGCCCGCCGGGACGAGGAGTTCTCCTACGCCGCCGCCTGGGAGTTCTCCGGCACCGGCGAGGCCCCCGTCCTGCACAAGGAAGACCTCGTCTTCGAGTACGTCCACCCCACTCAGCGGAGCTACGCATGAAGCTCACCCTGCGCGTCTGGCGCCAGAAGAACGCCGACGCCTCCGGCGCCATGGCCACCTACGAGGTGGACGGCATCTCGCAGGACATGTCGTTCCTGGAAATGCTCGACACCCTCAACGAGGAACTCATCCTGGCCGGCGACGACCCCGTCGCCTTCGACCACGACTGCCGCGAAGGCATCTGCGGCGCCTGCAGCCTCGTCATCAACGGCGACGCCCACGGCCCCGAGCGCACCACCACCTGCCAGCTCCACATGCGGTCCTTCGAGGACGGCGACACGATCGACATCGAACCGTGGCGCGCCTCTGCCTTCCCGGTCGTCAAGGACCTGGTAGTGGACCGCTCGGCCTTCGACCGGATCATTCAGGCGGGCGGCTACATCTCCGCCCCGACCGGCACCGCCCCCGAGGCGCATGCCACACCGGTGCCCAAGCCGGACGCCGACTTCGCCTTCGAACACGCCGAGTGCATCGGTTGCGGCGCCTGCGTCGCGGCCTGCCCCAACGGCTCGGCGATGCTCTTCACCTCGGCGAAGATCAACCACCTCAATGTCCTGCCGCAGGGCGCCCCCGAGCGCGAGACCCGGGTCCTCGACATGGTCGGACAGATGGACAGCGAGGGCTTCGGCGGCTGCACACTCACCGGGGAGTGCGCCACGGCCTGCCCGAAGGGCATTCCGCTGCCGTCGATCTCGGCCATGAACAAGGAGTGGCTGCGGGCGACCCGGAAGGTGCGCCGCTGAGCGGGCGGCCGAGGTCGTCAGGCGATACGGAGGGACGCCCTGAGGTACGCCGCCGTACGGCTGCCCTCCGCGCGTGCGACCTCGGCGGGTGGTCCCGCCGCCACGATCCGGCCGCCCCGGTCGCCGCCGCCGGGACCGAGGTCGATCACCTGGTCGGCGGCGGCCACCACCGCCATGTCGTGCTCCACGACCACAACCGTGTTGCCCGCGTCGACCAGACCGTGCAACTGCCGCATCAGCACCTCGACATCGGCCGGGTGCAGCCCGGTCGTCGGCTCGTCGAGCAGGTACACGGTGTGGCCTCGGCGGGTGCGCTGGAGCTCGGCGGCGAGCTTGATCCGCTGGGCCTCACCGCCCGACAGCTCCGTGGCGGGCTGCCCGAGCCGCAGATAGCCGAGCCCGACGTCGAGCAGCGTCCGCAGACTGCGCTCGGCAGCGGGCCTACCGGCGAAGAAACCGGCCGCCGACTCCACCGTCAGATCCAGCACCTGGGCGATGTCGAGACCGCGCAGAGTGACCTCCAGCGTCTCCGGGTTGTACCGCGCACCGTGACAGTCGGGGCAGGGCGTGTACGTACTGGGCAGAAAGAGCAGTTCAACGGAGACGAACCCCTCGCCCTGGCAGGTCTCGCACCGCCCGCCCGCCACATTGAAGGAGAACCGCCCGGCCTTGTAGCCGCGCTCGCGCGCCGTGTCCGTCTCGGTGAACAGCTTCCGCACGACATCGAAGAGCCCGGTGTACGTGGCCAGGTTGGACCGAGGGGTACGGCCGATCGGCTTCTGGTCTACCTGTACCAGGCGGTCCACCGCCTCCAGCCCCTGAGCCGAAGCACACCAGGGCGTGGAACGCTCCGCGGGAAGGTCAGCGGTGGCGGAAGCCTGTCGGTCGGCGAGGACACCGGCCAGCACCTGACCGACCAGGGTCGACTTCCCCGACCCCGAGACGCCGGTGACGGCCGTGAACACCCCGAGCGGGAACTCCGCGTCCACACCACGCACATTGTGGCGGTCGACCCCGTTCAGCTTCAGCCACCCGGTCGGCGTACGGACCTCCCGCACCGGGGCGGGCCCGTCGACGAACAGGAAGCGCCGGGTCGCCGACTCCGTCACCTCCGCAAGTCCGGCCGGGGGACCGCTGTACAGCACCCGGCCCCCGTGCTCACCGGCCAGTGGCCCCACATCGACCAGCCAGTCCGCCCGGCGCACCACATCCATCTGATGCTCCACGACGAAGACGGAGTTCCCGGCCCCCTTCAGCCGGCCGAGCACCCCCAGCAGCGACTCGGTGTCCGCCGGGTGCAGACCGGCCGACGGCTCGTCCAGCACATAGACGACACCGAACAGACCGGAGCGCAACTGGGTGGCGAGCCGCAGCCGTTGCAACTCGCCGGAGGACAGTGTCGGAGCCGTACGGTCGAGGCTGAGGTAGCCGAGGCCGAGCTCGATGACCGTCTCGATCCGGGCGAGCAGATCCGCCGTCAGCACCCGCGCCGTGTCATCGCCGCCCGCCGCGCGCAGCACTTCGGCGAGCGAGGTGAGCGCAAGCCCGGCGAGTTCGGCGATCGAACGGCCGGCGAAAGTGACGGCCATCGCCTCCGGACGCAGTCGGCTGCCTCCGCAGACCGGGCAGGGAGCACTGGTCAAGAAGCGCTCGGCCTTCGCCCGCAGAGTACGGCTCTTGGAGTCCGCGAAGGTGTGCATCACATAGCGGCGGGCACTCATGTACGTACCCTGGTAAGGGCGTTGGATGCGCCCGGCATCACGCACCGGATGGACCGTCACCACCGGTTGCTCATCGGTGAACAGGATCCACTCCCGGTCCCCGGCGCCGATCTCACGCCACGGACGGTCGATGTCGTGGCCCAGCGCGTCCAGCACATCGCGCAGGTTCTTGCCCTGCCAGGCCCCTGGCCAGGCGGCGATCGCACCCTCCCGGATCGACAGCGACGGATCGGGGACCAGTAGTTCCTCCGTGGTGCGGTGGACAAGGCCGAGACCGTGGCACTGGGGGCACGCCCCGGCGGCGGTGTTCGGCGAGAAGGAGTCGGAGTCCAGTCGCTCGGCACCGGCCGGATAGTCCCCCGCGCGCGAGAACAGCATGCGCAGGGAATTGGAGAGCGTGGTGACCGTTCCGACCGACGAACGGGAACCGGGCGCCGAGCGGCGCTGCTCCAGGGAGACGGCCGGCGGCAGCCCGGTGATCTCACCGACGCTGGGCGCACCCACCTGATGGATCAGCCGACGGGCGTACGGCGCGACGGACTCGAAGTAGCGGCGCTGCGCCTCCGCGTAGAGCGTCCCGAACGCTAGGGAGGACTTTCCGGAGCCCGAGACCCCGGTGAAGACGGTGAGGGTGTCGCGGGGGATGTCGACCTGGACGTCCTGGAGATTGTGCTCACGGGCGCCGCGCACCCGGACGTACGGATCGTGGGGGGTGGACATGTGAGCGGGGACTCCGTAGATCGGGGCAGGCCGAAAGCCCGGGGACAAACACTCCGATTCTAGGCGCCAGGTGCAGCGAGGCCGGTGGGTACGGGCCCGGAACGACCGGAGGCCGGCCCTGCGGGGCCGGCCTCGGATCAGGTTCGGACAGGAATCAGCGCGACGGGCGCAGGGCACGCTTGATGGGCCGGCCCACGAGGGTGCGGGCCCGCTGGTACGTCGAGCGCTGGACGGGCGGCGCGGAGTTCTTCGCGAGTTTCCGCTTGAGCTGGGTGTTCTGGGTGGTGAGGTCCGTCAGCTGGGACTGGAGCCAGTTGAGTCGCGCACCCATCGTGGAGGCGTCGGCTCCGACCCAGGGACGGATGCCCGGAGGGAAGGCCAGCCCGCTCATCCGTGCCTCGAAGGCCTCACCGCCGTCGCCGTGGGTGAAGGTGTTCTCGAGGCCGTTCTTGTCGAAAAAGTTCACGAACCGGTCGAACCGCTCCTGGTGACCGCGCATCAGCGGCCCGAAGTCCGCCTCGGCGTAGAGATCGGCGGGGTCGAGGTCGGAGGGGACCTTGGCGAGCATCCGGTGCGGGATCTCGAAATAGCGGCACAGCTCCAGCGTCCGGGAGTCGCTGCAGAGCACGGTGGCGGGCGTGCCGGCCAGCAGTGCCGCGATGTTGCCGTGGATCCTGGAGCCGAAGGAGAAGTCGAAGCCCCGCAGGTCCTCCGTCCAGGTGACCGGGTCGATGTAGACGCGGACCTTGTCCTGCCCGTACATGGGGTGGTCGGGATGGGTGGGGATGTCGGTGACTGCGGCGTTCTGATGGGACATGTCACGCCAGTGCAGCTGACGTGCTTCGGAGATGTTCTGGCCGATGAACCGGAGGTGCGGATAGCGCGCATGGGTACGGTTGATGATCCGCCCGAGGTTGTGCTTCCGCACGGCGTCGTGCGATCCGTTGATGGCGATCCGCGACTCGGGTCCGAGTTTCCGGCCGCTCTTCCTGATGTCGAGCCTGCTGCCGTTGAGGAACATCGAGGGACAGCCGATGACGTCCACGTCCCGGAAGCCCATGTCCCGCAGGTACCGCTCGGTGAACTCGCCGCGTACACCGATGGAGGCGCTGTGGTCGAGCACGGCCGAGACGAACGCGTAGACCGTGGACTGCATGGGCTTCAACCGGTCCGCAGAGTAGTCGACGCCGGTCTGGGCGCCCACACCCGGGACCACGACCGGGATCTTCAGCTTCGATATGAGCTGGGTCAGACGCTCCAGTTGGGGCTCGAAGGACGGCCGGAAGGCGTTGGCGAGCGGGATGACGAAGACGTCGTACTCGCTGTTGATCCGGTCGGCGGCGGCGACCTTGGTGGTGATGCCGTTCGAGACCACCTCGGAACGTGGCGTCTCCAGGATCTTGTGAGCGGCGTCGCTGAAGATCAGGTTGCCCGAGTTGGTGGCGAACACGTCCTCATGGAGAGCACGCTCGACAGGGACGACGTCGTAGGGACTCTTTCCTGAACGCAGGAGTATTCGCTTCACATGGTTAACGTTGGATGCCACGAATCTGAATATATCTTTAGAGACGCTTTCGATTCCATGCGCATCCTGTGCAACTTTTTGCGATCCGCGTGGAGCGCAAGGACATGATCACACATCCACGCGTGCCTGGGTGCGTGGGGATGTGTTCAACTCGTCTCGTCGAGCCGGAAGCCCACTTTCAGGCCCACCTGATAGTGCTCGATCCGGCCATCCGTGATCTCTCCGCGAACCTCCGTGATCTCGAACCAGTCGAGATTGTGCAACGTTTCCGAAGCTCTCGCGATGCCTCTGCGGATGGCGTCGTCGACGCCTTCATGGGAGGTTCCCACGATTTCCGTGACCCGATAGGTGTAATTTGACATCTTATGTCTCCTCTCGTGACTACCACGGTGCCCTAACGGGTCCGGGTCCGCGAGATATCGGTGTGCGTCATGCGTGATGAACGGAACTTGACCAGAGCAATGGTCTATACCAAAATCCGGCCACGCCGTGCGAGCGCTCGGCACACCCGGGATTCAGCCGTCGCATATCCCGCGCTTCTCCCGCGCGTTCGTCGGCGACGATCCGCTCATCGCCTCACTGCGGCGGGTGGTGGCCGCGGCCGGGCTGACCGCCGAGATCCGCGTTCTGCCGCAGATCCCGGCAGGTGACTGCCCGGACCGCCGCACACCGGCCCGCCTCGCTCAGACCGCCGTCGCCAACGACAGTGCGAACCGGTCCCCAGAATCCGTCCACCACTGATCCATCCTCAGACCGGCCGCGGCGAGTTCGGCCCGGATGCCCTCCTTGCGGAATTTGGCCGACACCTCCGTACGCAACTCCTCGCCGGCCTCGAAGCCCACCATCAGATCCAGGTCCGGAATCTTCACTGTGAGCGCCTCGCGGGCCCTCAGCCGCATCTCGATCCACTCCCGCTCCGGGTCCCACAGCGCCACGTGATCGAAGTCGGCCGGGTCGAAGTCCGCGCCCAGCTCCCGGTTCACGACTCTCAGTACGTTCTTGTTGAACTCCGCCGTCACCCCGGCCGCATCGTCATATGCGGCGACCAGAACCTTCTCGTCCTTCACCAGATCCGTGCCGAGCAGCAGCGCGTCGCCCGGGGAGAGCAGCGACCGTACCGACTTCAGGAACACCGACCGCTCGTCGGGCAGCAGATTGCCGACCGTGCCACCCAGGAACGCGATCAGCCGTGGCCTCGGGGTGCCCGGCAGTGCGAGACCGCCCGTGAAGTCGGCGATCAGAGCGTGCACGGAGAGACCGGGCCGTTGTGCGAGCAGGGCCTCGGCGGCGCCGCGCAGCGCGCTCTCGCTCACATCGACCGGTACATAACTGTGCAGCGCGGGCAGTGCGTCCAGCAGGTGCCGGGTCTTCTCCGACGACCCCGATCCCAGCTCGATCAGGGTCTGCGCCCCGGACGCCGAAGCGATCTCCTCGACGCGGTCGATCAGGATCTCGCGCTCGGCGCGGGTCGGGTAGTACTCGGGAAGCCGGGTGATCTCCTCGAACAGTTCGCTGCCGCGAGCGTCGTAGAACCACTTGGGCGGCAGTGTCTTCGGGTGCCGGGTGAGGCCGTGCAGCACATCGGCGCGCAGCGCCGCGTCCGTCGCGTCCACCGGCAGGGTGCGGGTCAGCAGAAAGGGACTCACTCGGTGGGCTCCTTGAGCGGGGTCAGCAGAACTTCGGCACGGCTCGCCGTCAGCAGCGTCCGGTCGGGGACCGTGCGCCAGTGCGGATCGTCGTCGTACGGCTCCGAGGCAACGACCGAGCGCAGGCCGGACTCGGCGAGGTACCACAGGGTCTCGCCCCAGGCCGTCGCCACGATCGTGCTGCCATCGGTGAGCAGCAGATTCAGCCGTGATTCCGGCGCCGCGTCAGCCACCTCGAGCACGGTGTCGGCGACGGCCTGCGGCAGTGCGTCGCCGTCGGCCAGGCGGTGTCGTACGAGGGCCCAGACCAGGGCCGAGTCGCAGCGGGCGGTGAGCGTCAGCAGTTCGGCAGGCGGCAGCGCGGCGGCGAGCGGCACCAGTGACTCCGGCCAGCCCTTCACCGCGCCGTTATGGCTGAACAGCAGCCGCCCGGCGGCGAACGGCGCGGCCGCCGCCTCGCCGTCGGCACCCGCCTCGGTGGCGTCACGTACCGCCGCGAGCAGCGCCCCACTGCGCACCACTCTGGCCAGATCGGCGAACGTCTGGTCGCCCCAGACCGCGCCCTGGCGCCGGTAACGTCCGGGCACCGGATCCCCGTCCGCGTACCAGCCGACGCCGAAACCGTCGGCGTTGACGGTCCCATGCCGCTGGTGTCTCGGTGCCCACGACTGGCGCACAAGGCTGTGGGGCGGTCGTGTCAGCAGTTCGCCGAGGGCCACCGGTGGTCCGACATAGGCGATATGACGACACATCAGAGGTCCCTCGCGGTGCGGAACCCGGAGAAGATCTGGCGTCTCACCGGCAGGTCCCAGTTGCGGAACGTCCCCCGGCACGCCACCGGATCCACGGCGAACGAACCGCCGCGCAGCACCTTGTGTGCCGGCCCGAAGAACACCTCGGAGTACTCGCGGTACGGGAACGCCGAGAAGCCGGGATAGGGCAGGAAGTCGCTCGACGTCCACTCCCATACGTCACCGATCAACTGCCGTACACCGAACGGCGACCGGCCTGCGGCGTAGGCCCCGGCCCGCGCCGGTCGCAGATGGCGTTGACCCAGGTTGGCCCGCTCGGGAGTCGGGTCCTCGTCGCCCCACGGATAACGCAGGGAACGGCCCGACGCCGGGTCGTGGCGCGCCGCCTTCTCCCATTCCGCCTCCGAGGGCAGTCGGCGCCCGGCCCAGCGGGCGTATGCGTCCGCCTCGTACCAGCTGACATGGAGTACGGGTTCGGTCTCAGGGACCGTCTCGGTCACTCCGAAGCGGCGCCGCAGCCACTGGCCGGCGTCCCGGTGCCAGAACAGCGGAGCGGTCAGTTCGTGCTCACGGACCATCGCCCACCCCTCGGGGGCCCACCAGTACCGCTCGGTGTAGCCGCCGTCCTCGATGAACCGCTGGTACGCGCCGCAGGTGACCGGGGTCGTGTCGATGAAGAAGTCCGGTACGTCGCGCACATGGGCGGGACGTTCATTGTCGAGGGCCCACGGCTCGGTGGACGTACCCATCGTGAACGGGCCGCCCGGGACCAGCACTTCGGCAGGGAGTCCCGCCGAGTCGGTGGGTGCAGGTGGCACAGGCGCGGTCAGAACGGCAGGGCCGGACCTGAGCTGATGGGTGATCAGCATCGTTTCATCGTGCTGCTGTTCATGCTGGGCGATCATGCCGAAGGCGAATCCGGCCTGCATCAGCGGGCGGTCACCGTGCAGTGCCGTGCTGTCGAGTACGTCCAGCGCGCGACCACGTACCTCCGCGGCGTAGCTACGGGCCTCGGCGGGCGCCAGCAGTGGCAGCGAGGGGCGGCTCGCCCGGGGGTGTTCGAAGGCGTCGTACAGCCCGTCGATCTCCGGGCGCATCGCCTTCTGTCCGGCCACCCCGCGCAGCAGCCACAGCTCCTCCTGATTGCCGATGTGTGCGAGGTCCCAGACCAGGGGGGACATCAACGGGGAGTGCTGGGCGGTCAGTTCATTGTCGTCCACGCTGTCGGTGAGAAGCGTTGTGCGTTCACGGGCGGTGAGCAGCGCGGCGAGGGCGCGCTGCCGGAGCGCCTCGGTGTCCGCCGCATCCGGTCCGGCCGGACTGTGCGGACCGGGTGCGGCGGGCGTGGGGGAGTCGGTCATGAGCGGGGCCCCTCGAAGTGGCGGCCCGAATCACCCGTTGAACCCGGCGCGAGCAGTTCGGGAAGATCGTCGGCCGGACATCGGCCCCGGGCGACGAAGCGGTCGTTGAAGTCCGCCACAGCCTCCTGCACGGCCGTGGTCGCTCCCATCCGCGGCAGCGCCTCCAGCGCGAGTGCGAAGCAGGTGGTGGCCGCCGACCGCAGTTCGGGATCGGTCAGGCCGTCGCGGGCGGCGGCCACCCAGAGCGGATTGCGCGGCGCGGGCCGTGGCCCGGCCGCCTCGGCCAGTGGTTTGACGGTGCGGTACACGGTCTCGGCAGCCTCCGGATCGTCGAACAGGGCAGTGGTGACGGCAAGCGGCACCAGCCAACCGTCCGCGCCGTACTGCGCGTCGATCATGCGCAGCTCAAGATGTCCGCGCGGGCGCACGGGCGGAAAGAGGGTGCTGATGTGGTAGTCGAGGTCGGCGCGCACCGGTGGTCTCGGCGTGCCGGTGCGGATCCAGTCGCGGAACGTCAGACCGTCGGGCACGGCCCACGGCCCCTCGTCGGCCCGGATGCACATCACCGGGGTGTCCAGGACATGCATGGTCCAGGCCTCGCGCGGCGGCAGATGGCCGGGTGGTGCCAGGGGCCGCCATGGATCGAGGCCGGCCCAGAGCGACTGCCGGGTGGATCGCCACGGTGTCGGGCAGCCGGACTGGAACGGCGAGTTCGCGAAGACCGCCACCAGTACCGCGCCCAGCAGGTGGGACAGCTGCCAGCGCCGCCCGTAGCCGAGCGGGCCCGGTTCCTCCTCTCCTGCGTCCAGACATACCTGGACGGATGCGGTGGTGCACATCATGGCGCGGCCGGCCGGTCCCGACCGGTCGAACGAGACCTCCATGGCGTCGTAGCGGGGCTCGTGCAGCAGCCGGCGCGGTGGATGCCACGGATCGAGGCCGATACCCACCGGTGCGAGATCCATCCGGTCCAGGGCGTCACGCACCGCCGTGAGATCGGCGGTGGTGGCGTCGATGCACGTCATCAGGGAGTCGGCGGGGCGCGAGCTGAGCTCCAGCTGGCCGCCGGGTTCGAAGGTGAGCGCCGCACTCAGGGGCAGGGCCCGGAGGATGTCGGCGGCCGCGTCGAGACGGCGGTGGGGGACAGGGACGCGGGGCTGATCCCGGTGGTGAATGAGCCATTCGAGTTCGACGCCGACCGTGCGGGGCGGCCCGGTCTTGAAGCAGATGCAGCGCAGTAAATCCTCCGCCTCGCCCTCGCCGAGGGGCGGGGCCTGGCCGGGCGGACCATGGTCTCCGGGTGTGTCGGAAGACATGCCGGGGCCTCCTTCTTCTCGGTTCGTCCGTACCGCCCAAACCCCCACGGGGGGATCGCACAAGAGTGCCCCTTTGCGTCGGAAATTCGGTTGCATCCATGCCGTCGAAGCGCCGAGCATGCCCCGTATGCACCACACGGAGGAGTACCGATGAGCGCACGGCTGCGCGGCATCGCGCGAGAGACCGAGGCCATTGTCGAGGCCGGCCGCTACCGCACGCGGGACGGGCGTGAGGTGAGCATCGAGAGCGCGCTGACCACCGCACTCTCGGGCACCAGGCTGTACGGCCCCGAGCCGGTACCGGTCGCGGCACTCGACTCCGGCCGCACACCCCTCATCGAGGTCACCGACGAGAGCAGTCTGCAGGCGGCGCGCCGGCTGACCGGCGAACGGCCCGGCAAGATCGCCGTCCTGAGCTACGCCTCCGCCCGCAATCCCGGAGGCGGCTATCTCAACGGCGCACAGGCCCAGGAGGAAGCCCTGTGCCGTGGCTCGGCCCTGTACGCCACACTGCTGCGAGCCCCCGACTACTACGCCCACCACCGCGTTGAACGCAGCGCCTTCTACACCGACCGGGTGATTCACTCACCGGGTGTACCGGTGTTCCGCGACGACCGGGGGCGGCTGCTCGACACCCCGTACACCGTGGGCTTCCTCACCTCCCCGGCACCCAACGCCGGAGTCATCCGCAGCCGCACCCCCGAGGACGCGCACCGTATCCCCGCCACGCTTGCGTCCCGGGCCGAGCGGGTGCTGGAGGTCGCGGCGGTGGGCGGGTACCGCAGGCTGGTGCTGGGCGCCTGGGGCTGCGGTGTGTTCCGCAACGATCCGGCGGACGTGGCCGGTGCGTTCCGGGCGCTGCTTCTGGACGACGGCAGGTTCGCCGGGCACTTCGAGCAGATCGTCTTCGGCATCCTCGACCGCAGCCCCGAATCCGCCACCAGGTCCGCCTTCGCCCGGACGTTCAGCGGTCAGTTCCAGTCGTAGCGCTCCCGCAGCCGGCCGACGACGCACCTCGCCTGGTCGCCGTCGCGGCGGTGCCGCGCGCCTTCGCCGCCTCGGCCTCCGCGAGCGCCCCGAAAGGTGTGACACCCCCGCAGGAGCCTCAACTGCCGTACACGGGAGCCACCTACACGTCCCCGGTGGCAGATACTCGATCACCGTTACCACCGTGCCGAGTTCGATGCGTTCCTCGGCCGAGCCGGATGCGCGAGGAGGCGCTCTGCGCCGAGCCGGATCCGTATGATCACCTCGCCGACCGGCCCCGGCCCCACCATCCCGGTCACCCGGCCGATCAGTCCCACCTCGAGGAGTCATCCATGACCCGGAGCGCACCCACGCCGCACGGGTCTGGAAGACTGCCCGACGCCATGAGCCAGTTACCGAAACAGCCCACCGAAGGCCCCGTTCCGACCAGTGCCGATGTGGCACGGCTCGCCGGAGTCTCCCGGGCCACCGTGTCGTACGTACTCAACAACAACGCGGCTGTGCGGATCAGCGAACCCACTCGCCGCCGGGTCAGGGAAGCGGCCACCGAACTGGGCTACGTGCCGCACGCGGCGGCCCGCAGCCTGCGTGCCGGACACACCCGCATGGTGCTGCTGGCCACCGTGAACTTCCCGGCCGGCCCGCTCCACCACCGCTTCTTCCACCAACTGGAATCCGGGCTGCGCCGCCTCGACTACACCGTCGTCCAGTACGGCAGCACCGGTCTGGACGCCGACGACGCGCCCCGCGCCTGGGCCGAACTCCGACCGGTCGCCGTCATCGCACCCGGTACGGCCCTCACCCCGCAGGGCATATCCGTACTCAGGCGATCCGGAGCCAAGGCCGTGATCACCCTCGGGTCCCGGCCGGTGGCAGGTGCTCATGCGCTGGTCATGGACCAGCGGGAGGTCGGCAGCTGCGCGATCGGACATCTGCTGGAGCGCGGTCGGCGTCGCATCGGCGTCGTCATGCCCGAGGAGCGAGGCCCGGGTCTGTTGGCCGAACGGCGGCTGGCCGGAGCCCGGCAGGTCGCACTGAGCCACGGGGCCCGTATCGAACCGCTGCCGCTGCGGTACGAGGAGGAGTCGGCTGCCCGATTGGCCGCCCGCTGGCGCACCATGGGCCTCGATGCCGTGTTCGCGTACAACGACGAATACGCGATGCTCCTGATGCGGGCCCTTCAGGACGCGGGCATCGAAGTGCCCCGCGAGACGGCCGTGGTCGGCGCCGACGACCTGATGCTCGGCAGACTGCTGCGGCCCCGGCTCAGCAGCGTGCGGCTGGAGCTGGCCACGCCACAGCCGCTGGCGGACCTCGTCGACCGGCTGGTGCAGCACCCCGGCGGCGCCCCCGAGCACCACGACCTGCTGCGGGCCGGGGCGGTCCACCGCGAGTCCAGCTGAGACCGGCCGGCACATGGGGGCGGCGTCGCGTGCCCAGCCCCGCGACGCCGCCCCCATGTGCCATCGGTCCGAGCCGCCGACTCCGCACGGTGCAGCAGTGCGGCAACATGCGCACCGCGCGCCGCTTGCTTAGCGTCATGACCATGAGCCATCCGCAGAGTTACGAGATCCTGCTGGTCCCCGGATTCGCCGAGGACACCACCGACGCCACCGAGCCCGGTGGCGCCATCCGCTCGGCGGTCGTGGCGGCGACCGGCGAGACGGGGGCATCGGGATACCCCCGGTATTCGGGCGAAGGCATCGTGGCGGACATCGATCCGGCGACACACACGGTCGAGGCCCTGCTGGTCGACGGCGCCGAGCTGGACTACGGCCTCTCGGTGCGGATCAAGGAGAAGAGCGCCGAAGGCAAGGCCGACAGCAAAGCGGACAGCTGAGGCCGGGCCGCCCATTTCCGGTCGCGGAAGGGCTCGGAAAGGGGCCCGACCGGCCCGGACACTTGTTGGCCCGGTCGGGCCCCTCACCACGCTCATGCGCGCACGGAGCCTACTTCTGTTCCTTCTGCTGGTCCTCGATGGACTTGCGGACTTCGTCCATGTCCAGCTTCCTGGCCTGCCCGATGACGTCCTCCAGCGCCGCCTCCGGCAGCGCCCCGGCCTGCGCGAACACCGCCACATTGTCCCGGACGATCATCAGCGTGGGAATGGAACGGATCTCGAAGGCCGCTGCCAGCTCCTGCTGCGCCTCGGTGTCGACCTTGGCGAAGACCAGGTCGCCGTGGCGCTCCGACACCGCGTCGTAGACCGGCGCGAACTGCCGGCACGGGCCGCACCAGGAAGCCCAGAAGTCGATCAGGACGAAGTCGTTGTCACTGACGACCTGATCGAAGTTTTCCTTGGTGAGCTCAACGGTGCTCATGCTCTGTTACCTCTTCCTGTGCCCGTTCGGAACTGTCCGGCACAACCGTGCCTGTACGTGCGCTATTCCGCCTGCCCATGTGGCCGTCGCGCACACCCGCGACCAGACTGTCCCCATGACAGATGCTTCCCTGAACACCGAGTACGACGTCGTGGTGATCGGAGCAGGTCCCGTGGGTGAGAACGTCGCCGACCGGGCCCGTGCCGCCGGTCTGAGCACGGCGGTCGTCGAGGCGGAACTCATCGGCGGCGAGTGCTCGTACTGGGCCTGCATGCCCAGTAAGGCCCTGCTGCGCCCGGTCGTCGCGCGCGCCGATGCCCGCCGCCTCCCAGGACTCAGCGACGCCGTGCGAGGACCGCTGGACTCCGCAGCGGTCCTTGCCCGTCGTGATGAATACACCTCGCACTGGAAGGACGACGGCCAAGTCGCCTGGCTGGAGGGGATCGGAGCGGACATCTACCGGGGCCGGGGCCGGCTCACCGGTGAGAAAACGGTCTCCGTCACCGCCCCCGACGGCACGGAACACCGGCTCACCGCCCGGCAGGCCGTCGCCGTCTGCACCGGCAGCCGCGCCGTCGTCCCAGCCCTCCCCGGCGTCGACGGGGCCCGTCCCTGGACCAGCCGGGAGGCGACGAGCGCGAAGAAGGTACCCGGCCGTCTCGTGATCATCGGTGGCGGCGTCGTCGCGACGGAGATGGCCACCGTGTGGCAGGCCCTCGGCGCCCGGGTGACCATGCTGATCCGCGGCAAGGGGCTCCTGCCGAAGATGGAACCCTTCGCGGGCGAGCTGGTCGCCCGGGCGCTGACGGAGGCGGGCGCCGACATCCGTACCGGAACCTCGGCGGCCTCCGTACGGCGCACGGCCCCGGACGGCCCGGTCACCGTGGAGCTGGAGAACGGAGAACATGTCGAGGCCGACGAAATCCTTTTCGCCACCGGCCGCGCTCCACGAACCGACGACCTCGGCCTGGAAACGGTGGGCCTGAAGCCCGGTTCCTGGCTCAGCGTCGACGACAGCTGCCGCGTCGACGGCACCACCTGGCTCTACGCGGTCGGCGACGTCAACCACCGGGCACTCCTCACCCACCAGGGCAAGTACCAGGCGCGCATCGCGGGCGCGGCGATCGCCGCCCGCGCCGCGGGCGCGCCGTTGCTGGAGACCGACCGTTGGGGCGCCCACGCGGCCACCGCCGACCACGCGGCCGTCCCGCAGGTCGTCTTCACCGACCCCGAGGCCGCATCGGTGGGTCTCACCCTCGCCGAGGCCGAGCAGGCCGGCCACCGCGTACGTGCCGTCGACCACGACCTCGCCGCGGTGGCAGGCTCCGGCCTGTACGCGGACGGTTACCGCGGCCGTGCCCGCATGGTCGTGGACCTCGACCGGGAGATCCTGCTCGGTGTCACCTTGGTCGGACCCGGCATCGGTGAACTGCTGCACTCGGCGACGGTCGCGGTCGCGGGCGAGGTCCCCATCGACCGGCTGTGGCACGCCGTCCCCGCGTTTCCGACGATCAGCGAGGTTTGGCTGCGTCTGCTTGAGGCGTACCGGGACGCGTAGGGCCCGCCCGGACGCCGCTCCTTCTCCCACTGCCAATCGTGGGCGAGGTCGTAAGGGGCCGACGACCGGAGTGTCAGCGCGACCGCTGGTGCCGCGACCGGTCCGCGTCGAAGTCGCCGGAGAACGCCGCCGCCATCCGCAGGTGACCGGTGGCCTCCGCGCTCCGCCCCTGGCGCTCAAGCGTGCGACCGAGCATCAGGCGCGCGTAGGGCTCCACCGGGTCGCGCTCCAGAATCGCCCGCAGCTCCGTCTCGGCCCTGCCGAGCCGAGCCGAGTGGTAGTAGGCCCGGGCCAGCAGCAGCCGCGGGGATACCTGCTCCGGCACCTCCTCGACCAGGCCTTCCAGAATCCGGGCCGCAGTCATGTACTCCTTCGCTTCGAAGAACATCTGCGCACGGTCCCAGCGGTCGGCGGCCGTACCGAACTCGAAATAGGTGTCGCTCACTTGATCTCCTCGTTGACGGACCGGGATTGCTCCCGGCCCTGTCCAGCCACTGACCCGGCTGCACGCTCAGGCGTGCCTCACACACCCGAACATGGCACACTGATTGAATATTCCACTAAATTATCGGCGTGGGTACCGGCACCCCGGCCCCGCACGGGAATAGGTTGAGCGCCATGAGCAATCTCGATCGCCAGGCCACACTCTCCGTCTGCGGAGGGCGGGGCTTCGTCGTCGCCGAGCCTGTCCGTGAACTCCTCACCCCGCGCCATGTCCGGCTGGGCGAGTCCACCGAGGTCCGCAGGCTGCTGCCCAATCTGGGTCGCCGGATGGTCGGCGCATGGGCCTTTGTCGATCATTACGGCCCGGACGACATCGCCGGCGAACCTGGGATGCAAGTACCGCCCCACCCCCACATGGGCCTGCAGACGGTCAGCTGGCTGCACGACGGCGAGGTCCTGCACCGGGACAGCGTCGGCAGTCTCCGCACGATCCGCCCGCGCGAGCTGGGACTGATGACCTCCGGTCGGGCCATCAGTCATTCCGAGGAAAGTCCGAAGTCGCATGCGAGGTTTCTGCACGGCGCCCAACTCTGGGTCGCCCTGCCCAACGCGCACCGCCACGTCGAGCCGCATTTCCAGCACCACACCGAACTGCCGACCGTCACCGCACCCGGCCTCACGGCCACACTGATCCTGGGCGAACTCGACGGCGCCACCTCGCCCGGCACCGCATACACCCCGATCGTCGGCGCGGACCTGGCCCTGTCCGGCGGTGCCGAGGCCCGTCTGCCGCTCGACCCGGACTTCGAGTACGCGGTGCTCTCGATGTCCGGCCAGGCCGAGGTGGACGGCGTACCCGTGCTGCCCGGTTCCATGCTCTACCTCGGCTGCGGCCGCACCGAACTCCCCTTGCGTGCGGACACCGACGCGGGCCTCATGCTCCTCGGCGGTGAACCCTTCGAGGAGGAGATCGTCATGTGGTGGAACTTCATCGGGCGTTCCCACGAGGAAATCGAGGAGGCCAGGAAGGGCTGGATGGAGAGTTCCCGATTCGGCGAGGTGAAGGGCTACGACGGCGATCCGCTGCCCGCTCCCGAACTGCCGCCGGTGGCGCTGAAACCGCGGGGGCGAGTGCGCTGACCTGGCGCTATGTGTATGCCAGGGATCTTCGCAGTGCACCTTCACCGAGTCCCTTCACTGAGTCCCTTCGCCCGAAACGGTGAGAGGACTCAGGTGTGTTCGACGTGGTGCGGCTTCTCGTGTGGTCGGTGCCCGCGGGTGTTGGCACCTGTGACCAGGTCTGATCAGACGCTTGCCGACCCTGGGTATTCAGGGAGGCGACCCCTGGCGAGGGTTGCGGCGATGAATGGGGCCGCACTGGGAAAGCACGGCTGCGCGCCGGAAAATTGTCAGGCGTACCGTGACTGCCCTTGATAGGGTCCCGACATGTTCCTGTGCACTGGCCAGAGCTGGTTCATCAAGCCCCGCAGCGCCGCCTAGCGGCAAGCTGCGACCAGCATTCCGACAGCTTCGCCGCACTCCGGTATCACGCCGGTGCGGTGCTCAGCGCTGCCCGGCTCCGACGATGACTCACACCGCGGAGCACATTTCATGAACGACCAGAACCACCACGTCCACGCACACATCAGCGATCTGCGCGATCTCCATCCTGCGGCCGAGCCAACCCTCACGGCCGCCCCCGTCGAACTGACGCAGTGGGTCTCCTCTCACTCCTCCCGGCTGGCCGGCCTGGGCCCGGGAGCAGACCTGGGGCCCCTTTCTACGACTTGGAGCCGCTGCGTGACCTCGTCGGCGGTGAGACGGTGGAAAACGTGCCTGACCAGGGCCACCCGCTCGGGATGCGCTGGGGACGGGCCGCCACCCCTGAAGCGCTGCCCGACAGCGTCGAGGCTCTGTTCGCGGGCGTATCCGGGCAACCGGCCCTGGTGAACACGCGGGCGCTGCGTGAGTACGCGCGACGTCACGGATTGCCGGAGCCGGTCCGCACCCGGGTGGACACCGCGTTCATCGAGGTACCCGCCCTGGAGGCGTTTGACGGAATCATCTGCATCCCGGACACCACCCTCAGCGCCGACACACCGCGGTAGCCGGCAAGCGCGCCAAAGGGCACGGACAAGGCGGACCGCCCCGTAAACCTCGCGGGCGGTCCGCCGCACCCGTATGCCCCGAGAGCGGCGCGCCGGTTCGTCCGGTTGAGACTTTGGGTGGTGGCAGCGATTTCGCAAGTTCTGAATCATCAAGAAAGGTTTTCTCGTGAGGAGCAACACTTGACCACTGCATTCTTCAGGCGGGCAGGTGCAGCAATTTTGACGCTGCAGATCGTCTACATTCTGCTCTTCGAGATCGCGTTCATGGTTCTGGTCATCGACACTTCTGAGATCGACCACAGCGCTCCCGACAGATTGGGTGCGGCCATCTTCCTCGCAACCGAGATCGGAGCAGCCATCATTCTGCTGGGTGCTGCAGCCGTCCTGACGCTTCCGCGAATCAGCGGCAGGATCCCCCGAGGGGGCCGCGCAGCTTTCCTGTGCTGCTGCGTGATTGCACAGTGCGCGATCGCATGGATGGCGTCATCCAATGCCATGAAGCAGGATGCAGGACCAGATGTGCTGATCAACGCGGTAATGATCCTGCTCTCGCTGATGGTTGTCGTGGCATGCGTGCTCGGAATTCGGGATGATTCCGGCACCGTGAAGGTCTGAGCCTGAGCGCAGGGCCAGGTCCCATCCACCGCCCCAGGAATTTGCCGGACCCCACCCACGGCATCATCGATGCGCCCCCGGCCGCGCCAACACCAGCCGGACAGTGGCCCTCTGACCTGTGCTCCGCTCAGTCCGCAGCACGGTGTTCGTCGGCCGGGTGGGACATGGCAAAGCCGCGTTCCTCGGGGTGGCGGGCCAGCCGCCGCCGGGGTGCTCGGGAGTGAAGGGCCGGGGCTGGACAAGAACAGCAACACCCTCGCATCGAACAATGACGCATAGGTACAAAAGGCATTTGTGCAACCCGGCCAACAGGAGAGGGGATCACATTTCGCCACTGCTATCCCGATTGTCTGTTGCGGCCCGGAAGGCAACCGCAGTATGCGGTCTGACAGACTGGGCCCCGAAACTCAGGCGACGCGCGTCAGGAAACCGGTGTGAATCCGGTACGGTCCCGCCACTGTGACCGGGCTGCAGCAGCCCGGAAGCCAGACACTGGCCGCGCCGCCTTCTCCGTACAACCAGGGGACGAGGACATCCCCCGGAAAGGCTCGGTCATGCCCCGGATCCGCCGTGTACCACTCGCGCTCATACCGCTGCTTCTGCTGCCGCTCACTGGCTGCGGCTCCGGCACGGGCGGCGAGGACAAGACAGAGGCCGCACCGGCCGCCGACGGTTTCCCCTACACCGTCACCAACTGCGGTATGAAGACGACCTTCGAAGCCCCTCCGAAGCGGGCCGTCACCATGAACCAGCACGCCACCGAAATCATGCTGGCCCTTGGGCTCCAGGACCGGCTGGCCGGGACCGCCTACCTGGACGACAGCATCCTGCCGAAGTACCGGTCCGCATACGCCGGAACCAAGGTGCTCGCGAAGGAGTACCCCTCCAAGGAGGTGCTGCTCGGCGCCAACCCCGACTTCGTCTACGGCGGATACAGCAGCGCCTTCGACAAGGCCAGGGGCCAGGACCGGGCGGGGCTCCGGAAGAGCGGCATCAACACCCGGCTGAACATCGAGTACTGCACCAAGGGCAAGGTCGGTATCGATCAGCTCGCTACCGAGATCACCCAGGTCGCCAGGACCTTCGGCGTACCGGAGCGCGGCAGGAAGCTGATCGCCGAGGAGCGGCAGAAGATCAGGGCGGTCGAGACAGAGCTCAAGGGCTCCTCACATCCCTCGGTGTTCGTCTACGACTCCGGCGACAGCTCCGCGTTCACAGCGGGCGGCAACGGCATCGGCAGCGAAATCGTCCGGCTCGCCGGGGGCAGGAACGTCTTCGCGGACCTCGACGGCACCTTCGGCGACGTGTCCTGGGAGCAGGTCATCAAGCGCAAGCCCGAGGTGGTCGTGATCTACGACTACGGCGGCACCACGGTCGCGGCCAAGAAGAAGCGGCTGCTGAATGATCCGGCGCTCGCGGACGTGCCGGCGATCAAGAACAAGAAGTTCGCGGTCCTCCCGCTGTCCTCGGCCGTGCTCGGTGTGCGGGTCGCCGACGCCGTGCAGGACCTGGCCGGGCAGCTGCACCCCGGCACTCCGTGAGCGCGGAGTCCGCCCGCCCCGGCCCGAAGTCCGTCCTCCGCTCGACCCCCGTCGTGATCGGCGTCCTCACGGTGCTGCTGCTCGCGGCGGCGGTGGCCGGCCTGGCGCTCGGCCCGGTACGGATTCCGCCGGGCGAGGTATTGAGTACGGTCCTGGGCGGTGAACGCACCGGTGCGTACCCGACGATCGTGTGGGAGGTACGGCTGCCCAGAGTGCTGCTCGGCGCGGTCGTCGGCGCCGGGCTGGCCCTGTCGGGCGCGGTGCTCCAGGCGCTGGTGCGCAACCCGCTGGCCGACCCGTTTCTGCTGGGCGCCTCGTCCGGGGCGTCGGCGGGCGCCGCCGTGGTCGTCGTGCTGGGGGTCGGCGCCGGGGCGGCCACCGATGTGGCGCTGCCCGTTGCCGCGTTCGCCGGGTCCATGACGGCGCTGGTCGCCGTCTACGCGATGGCCCGGCGCGGCGGCACCATGACGACGGGCCGGCTGATTCTGGCCGGGGTGGCGATCCAGTACGTGCTCTCCGCGTTCACCAGCCTGATCCTGGTGCTGTCCTCCCGGGCCGAGCATGTGCGGGCGATCATGTTCTGGACCCTGGGCGGCCTGGGCGGCGCCCGCTGGGACCAACTGGCGCTGCCTGCCGTGGTACTGGGCGTCGGGGCCGTACTCCTGATCAGTCTGGCCCGTCCGCTGGATCTGCTGCTGACCGGGGAGGAAGGGGCCCGCAGCCTCGGTCTGGACCCCGGACGCTTCCGGGCCGGGGTGTTCGTGCTGGTGTCACTGATCATCGGCGTGCTGGTCGCCTACAGCGGGGCGATCGGCTTCGTCGGCCTGATGATCCCGCACGCCGCCCGGCTGATCGTCGGCGCGTCCCACCGCAGACTGCTGCCGGTGACCGCGCTCGGCGGGGCGGTCTTCCTCCTGCTGGCCGATCTGCTGGCGCGGACCGTGGCGGCCCCCGAGGAAATCCCCGCCGGGGTGGTCACCGCGCTGGTGGGCGGCCCGTTCTTTCTCTGGCTGCTGCGCCGCTCCAGCCGTACCGAAGGGATCACCGGATGAGCCCGGCACCGTCCCCGACGGCGCTCGCCGCCGACGGAATCAGCTACGAGGTGGCCGGCCGTACCCTGCTCGACGGGGTCGCGCTGGACGCCGCCCCCGGCGAGACGGTCGGCCTGGTCGGGCCGAACGGCAGTGGCAAGACCACCTTTCTGCGCTGTGTGTACGGTGCGCTGCGTCCCGCAGCGGGGCGGGTCCTGCTGGACGGGGCGGACGCCGCGGCCCTCGGCGTGAAGGAACGGGCCCGGCGCGTCGCCGTCGTACCCCAGGACAGCCCCGGCACCTTCGGCCTGACCGTGCGTGAAGTGGTGGCGATGGGCCGCAGCCCGCACAAACGGTTCTGGGAGCAGGACGACGCCGACGACGCCCACCGCATCGACCGGGCGCTGCGGCGCGTCGGCGCAGCGGCCCTGGCCGGCCGGCGGTTCGAGGAACTGTCCGGCGGGGAACGGCAACGGGCCCTGATCGCCCGCGCCCTGGTCCAGGACCCGGGACTGCTGGCGCTCGACGAGCCGACCAACCATCTGGACATCCGCTACCAGCTGGAGATCCTCAGCCTGGTCAGGACGCTGGGCACCACCAATCTGCTGGTGCTGCACGACCTCAACCTCGCCGCTTCCTACTGCGACCGGCTGGTCGTCCTCAGCGCCGGACGGGTGGTGGCGTCCGGCTCCCCACACGCGGTGCTGACGGAAGAGCTGCTGGCCGAGGTCTACGGGGTGCGGTCCCGGATCGGCGCCCACCCGGTCACCGGCGCCCCCAACGTCGTCTACCTCCCGCTGCCATGAGCGACAACACGTCCCCCGTCTGGACGCCTCTGCCGCACGGGCCACGCTGGCAGGTCACCGAAGGCGAACCGTCCGCGGGCGAAGCAGAGCCGTGGCTGGCAGCCGACCGACTGGCCGACCCGGAGGGCGAGGTGCTGTCCACGCTGCTGGAGAGTGAGCGCACCGGCAGCGGCCACCGCACCGGCCATGCGACCGCGCTGACCCTGATGGCGGTGTACGCGGGCCGGGTCACCGCTGCCGCCGTACTCCACTGGGCGCTGTACGACGAGGTCCCGGACATGCGGTCCGGCAATGTGCTGGTGCGCCCCGCCGCGCACGGGATCGGCGGAGTCCGGGTGCGCAGGGCCCGGCTGCTGGTGCCCCGGGCCGGGGAGGACCCTGTACGGCTGCTGCACCGCACCGTGCTCGACGGGCATCTGCTGCCGGTCGCCGATGCGCTGCACCGGCTTACCCGCGCCGGGGTGCGGCAGTTGCGCGGCGGGATCGCCCATGGCTGCGCCACGGCGCTGTGCGCGTACGGCGCTCAGGTGGATCTGCTGGCCGCCCGCTGGCGGCAGTTCGCGGACACCGCACCCGGCGGACTCGCGGCGCTGGGCGAGGTGGCACGGGTCCGGCGAGCGCCGGACGGCCCGGAGCGGCTGGTCTATCTGCGCAACACCTGCTGTCTGTACTACACGAGCGCGGAGGCGGTGCGCTGTGCGAGCTGTTGTCTGACAGGCCGCGAGGAGCGACTGCGGGCGTACGCGAGGCCGAAGCAGAGATAGCGGGCGCCCGTAGTCCCGGATTGAGCCGCCCTGGGTGGGAGGTGCACGGGCGCGCTGTCCGGTTCCGGCAGGCGGCTCCGAGAAGCCCCAGGTCATTTCCGGGATGACCTGGGGCTCTTGCTGTGCCGCAGCAGTAATTCCCGCACGCGTATGTCGTGTTGCCGAGGCCTGCGGCACGCTCCCCGTTCGGTCGGCGCCCGAGCAGGTCGGCGAGCTGCTCCCGGATCGAGGTGGGCGACTGCCCCGGGGCCTCAGTCCCAGGTCCGGCCCCGGAGCAGTAGTTGTGGTGCGAGGGCTGCCTCGTCAGCTGTTCTGGGCCCCGTTCCAGACGTCGTACGTGGAGTTGCCGTACGCCGACGCGGCGGCCGCCGATCCGTAGCTGCCGGAGTAGGCGCCGGTCTGCGTCGCGGAGCCGTCAGGCTGGTAGTTCTCGATCCAGGCACCGCCGCTGGCGCCGCCGGACAGTCCGTTGCAGTTGTTCATCAGGCGCTGCCCGCCGGGTCCGGCGTAGCCCTGTCCCTCGCACCACACGGCGAAGTCCTGGTCGGCCGGCAGACCGATGATGTGCGCGTAGTTGCTGGACCAGTTGAAGCCGATCCCTGTGGAGCCGACGATGTCCTGCACGCGTCGGCCGCCTGGGGTGTCCAGGACGAGGAAGGCGCTGTCGTTCTCCTGGCCGCCGCCCGTGACCCAGCCCGCACTGCGCCAGCCCCACCAGCCGTACGGCGCGTTGCCCTTGTTGTAGTTGGGGGCAAAGCGGTAGTTGGTGCCGCCTTCACCGAAGCCACAGTGCCGTGCGGTGGCCACCACCGAGCGATTGTTGCTCGTGACAACGTTGCCAGAGCAGATGTAGTCTCCCTTGCCCGGGATCGTGAAGTAGAGGCGTCCCACTGTGCCCCATACGCTGGACCGGGTCTGAACCCCCGAGCTCGCCACGGGTTTTGTCGCGGGGACGTGCACCGGCTTGTCGGTGACCTCGGCGGCTGTGTCGGAGGAAGGCTGCACCGCGGAGACCTCGGGCGCGGGCATCGGCTTGGCCGTACGGATCCGCTCCGGGGTCCAGTAGGCGTCGAGTTGAGCGCGTGACTTGGTGTTGACGACTGTGGCGGTCCCGTTTTGGGAACCGGTCGGCCGCTCCTGCGCGACCGCCGTGACCGGCGTCAGTGCCGCGCACAGACTCGCCGCCGTGGCGAGGGTGGTGAGGGTGAACCGACGTAAGCGCATGGGAACCTTTCTGGTTCGGTAAGTTGATGAAGCGCGTTCACTGTCGCAGTCGTAGCTCTACAGGGGGTCAACATTCGATTAACGCCCAGTCTGTTGGTGAATTGGGTGCTGCCTCGGGGCGCTGAAAGTCCCGCGCGCTTGTTCTCTGTCTACGGGCCTCGAACGGAGGTTGCACTCGAGGCGGTCGCAGTTCACCGCGCATACAGACGGCCTTCGCGCAACCGCAGGACTTCGATCTGACCGAGACCGCGACATCCTCGAGCGGGCCGACGGCCACGTCTACAGGGGAGCGCCAACCCCTGGGGAGTCGGGAGGCGGCAGCCCGAATGCTTCGTTGCCGCGGTGTATGAAGGGTCAGCTCGGTCGACGTTCCGTCAGTGCCAGCACCCGTCGTGCGTCGGCGACGACGGCCGCGTCCACGAAGCGGCCATCAGGGAGGGCCAGGGCGCCCGCGTCCGCCGTCGCCGCCCGGACGATCTCGCGGGCCGCTGCCACCTCCCGCTCTGTCGGCAGGAACGCCTCTTCGATCACCGGGAGTTGTCTCGGATGGATCGCGGTGCGGCCCAGGAAGCCCAGCGCGCGGCCCTCGGCACACGAGCGGGCCAGGCCCTCGGCGTCGCGGACGTCCGGGTACACCGACTGCGGCGGAGGCGGAAGCCGGGCAGCCCGCGCCGCGATCACCGCGCGGCCGCGCGGCCAGGCGAGGCCCGCCGCGTCCGTGACGCCGAGCTCGGCCCGCAGGTCTGCCTCGCCGAGCGCGATGCCGTGCACACACGGGTGGCGCGCGATCGCGTAGGCGTGCTCGATACCGAGGGCCGACTCCAACAGGGCGTACAGGGGCGGCACTTCGACCGCCCAGTCCAGGACGCGGGCTATGTCGTCCGGGCCGCCCACCTTGGGCAGGCGCAGTGCGTTCAGGCCCGGCAGCGGGGTGAGACGGCGTATCTCCTGCTCGGCGAGGGGACCGTCGAGCGAGTTGACGCGGACGTGGACCGGCACCCCGTGCTTGTCGGCGAGGAGTTCGGCGGTCGCGTCGAGCGCGTATGCCTTGCGATCGGGGGCGACTGCGTCCTCCAGGTCGACCAGCACCACGTCGGCCCCCGAGCCGAGGGCCTTGGCGACGACATCGGGCCGGTCCCCGGGAACGTACAGCCAGGTCAGATATGCAGGGTCCGTCACACCGCACCTGCCTCGCGCAGCTTCGTGATCTCCGTGTCCGGCAGGCCGAGCCCGGTGAGGATCTCGTCCGTGTCCGCGCCGTGCGGGCGCCCCGTCCACTTGATGGAGCCGGGTGTCTCGGAGAGGCGGAAGAGGACGTTCTGCATCTTCACCGTGCCGAAGTCCGGGTCGGGGAGCTCGGTGATCGAGTCGAGCGACCGGTACTGCTCATCGGCCATCACGTCGCAGATGTCGTAGATCGGGGCAACGGCCGCCTCCGCCTCCTCGAAGGCCTTCACGACCTCGTTGCGGGTGTGCGCCGCGATCCACGAGCCGACCGCCTCGTCGAGCTCGTCGGCGTGCGCGGCACGCCCCGAGCCTGTGGTGAACCAGTCCTTTTCGATGAACTCGGGCCTGCCGACGAGGCGCATGACGCGCTCCGCGATCGACTGCGCGGAGGTAGAGACCGCGACCCACTTGTCGTCGCTGGTGCGGTAGGTGTTGCGCGGCGCGTTGTTCGTGGAGCGGTTGCCGGTGCGGGGCTGTACGTAGCCGAGTTGATCGTACCAGATGGGCTGCGGGCCGAGGATCGTCAGCATCGGCTCGATGATCGCCATGTCGACGACCTGGCCGCGGCCCGTCACGTCGCGGCCGCGCAGGGCGGCCATCACCGCGTACGAGGTGGAGAGCGCGGCGATCGAGTCGGCGAGGCCGAACGGCGGCAGCGTCGGCGGACCGTCCGGCTGCCCGGTGATCGCCGCGAATCCGCTCATTGCCTCGGCGAGGGTGCCGAATCCCGGGCGCCTGGAGTACGGGCCGAACTGCCCGAAGCCGGTGACGCGGGCCAGGACGAGGCGGGGGTTGGCGGCCGACAGCTCGTCCCAGCCGAGGTTCCACTTCTCCAGGGTGCCGGGACGGAAGTTCTCGATCAGGACGTCGGACTCGGCGACCAGCTTGAGGAGCACCTCTCGGCCGCCGGGCGTGGAGAGATCGAGCGTGATGTTCTTCTTGTTGCGTCCCAGCAGCTTCCACCACAGGCCGACGCCGTCCTTCGACGGGCCGTGGCCGCGGGACGGGTCCGGCTTGCGGGGGTGCTCCACCTTGATCACCTCGGCGCCGAAGTCACCGAGCATCGTGGCGCACAGGGGGCCGGCGAAGAGCGTTGCCAGGTCGAGGACGCGCAGGCCCTTGAGCGGGCCGTCGGGCCGGGGGAGCGGGGTCTCGTTCATCGTGCCTCCTGAGGCCGTGCTTCATCGGTTCGCACTGTCTTGCAGAACGCTTCGCCGCGCCGCGGGGGCTTCGGCACGTAGGCGACCAGGTCCATGTTGGCCGAGCCGAGTACGGTCAGATGTGTCATGCGTTTCATGCGCGCGCCTCCAAGGTGAGGCGGGCCAGTTCGTCGAAGCCGATGCCGTCGAATCCGCCGACCGTGGTGGCGAGGCGGTTCTTCAACGGGGCCGTCCAGCGCTCACCGAGCGCCTCCGGGCTGCCCGCGAGCAGGCCCGCGATCGAACCGGCGGTCGCGCCGTTGGAGTCCGTGTCCCAACCACCGGAAACCGCACGGCAGATGGTGCCCGTGAATTCTCCGTCGGAGTGAGTGAGGGCGGCAGCGAGCAGCGCGGCGTTCGGCAGGACGTGCACCCAGTGGTGGTCGTGGGCGTAGCGGGCGTGCAGGGCGTCGACGACCTGCTCGAAGCCGGCCGGAGTGCCGGTTGGTTCTGCCTGCGCCGTTTCGACGCCGAAGCGGATCGCCTGTGCGTAGCGGGAGCCCGGCGGGATGTGGGCCAGAGCGGTGGCGAGGGTTTCGTGGATCGTGGTGGGGGCGGGGCCGGCCGCATGCGCGATGGCCGCCGCTACGAACATCTCGCCGTACACGCCGTTCGCCGTGTGCGTCAACACACCGTCCCGGTGGGCCAGTTCGGCAGCCTTCGCCGGGTCGCCCGGGTTCGTCCAGCCGAAGATGTCCGCCCGGATCTGTGCACCGATCCACTCGCGGAACGGGTTGCGATGCGTAGCCGTGTGCGGTGGCTCCAGGCCGTCCAGGAGGTTGCGGTAGGCGATGCGCTCCGCGGTGAACGTGCGGCCCGCCGGGAGCTCGTCCAGCCACAGCTTCGCCACGTCGCCCGTGGTGAAGTCGTGGCCGTGGCGCTGGAGCAGCATCAGGCCCAGGAGCGGGTAGTTGAGGTCGTCGTCCTCGGGCATTCCGTCGATGTTCTCGGCGAGGGAGGTGGGGCGGGAGCGGCGGTTCCAGGGGTACGCCGCCGCGATCCGCTGGTTCAGGTTCCGTTCCGTGAACCAGGTGTTCAGGGGCCAGTTTCCGGTGGACCGGGCGATGGCGCGGATACCGTCGAGGGGGAGCTTCTCGACGGGCTTGCCCAGGACGCAGCCGATCGCCCGGCCCAGCCAGGCCGCGTGCAGACGGTCCGTCTCCGATTGCCGGTCCGTCTCCGATCGCAGGTCCGGCTCCGGGAGCCGTCCGAACGGCTTGTCATCAAGAACCGGGCGTGCTTGGAACATTGGCGGCTCCGCAGCCGCGAGGGGGGACGGGAGCTGCGCGAGTTCGTCCAGCAACTGTTGGGCGAGTTGCCTCAGTTCGAGCGAGGCCGGTTCCGGTGACGCCCCGGCTCGATCCGGGGCCAGGTGGCCGCCCGCCGCGACCCAGCGGCGTTCGATCCGCGTCGCGTCGCGGCCGTCCTGTGCCGCCTGGCGCAGCTCGTGCCCGATCAGGTCCTCGGGCTGGACCCAGGTCAGGCGCAGCATCAGAGCCCCGCGATCGTCGTGAAGGCGGCCTCGTGGGCGCGACGTCGCTCCAGGTCGCGGGCGTGCACCTCGCGTGTGACCTGGGCGAGGGACGCCGCGGGAGCATGCAGATCCAGCTTGCTGGCCCGGGCGATCTCCGTGCTCCACTCCGGGGGCACCGCGCCCTCGCCGTACAGGGCACCGACGATCGCGCCGCTCATCGTGGCGATGGAGTCACAGTCGCGGCCGTAGTTGACCGAACCGAGCACGGTGTGCCGGAAGTCGCCGCGGCCCACCAGCAACATGCCCAGAGCGACGGGGAGTTCTTCGATGGCGTGCAGGCGTGAGGGGCGGCGGGCACCGAGGGACGGCTGGCGGTACTCGGGGCCGACCGTGTCGAAGGGAGCCACGGCCTCGCGCAGCGGGGCCAGTGCGTTCTCGAAGTCGTCGTAGCGGGCCGCCACTTCGCACACCGCCTTGATCGCCGACTTGGTGCCGTCCTTCGCGAGCCCCAGGGCGTCCTCGACGACGGATTCGGGGGTCGCGTCGGGCTTGAACGCGGAAGCCACTGCCGCCGCGAAGACGCCCGCCGCCTCGCGGCCGTACGAGGACTGGTGCGCGCCCGCGACATCCAGCGCCTCCTCGTACGCCTTGAGAGGGTTGCCCGCGTTGACCGCGCCTACGGGTGCCATGTACATCGCCGCACCGCAATTGACGATGTTGCCGACGCCCGCCTCGCGCGGGTCGACGTGTCCGTAGTGGATACGGGCGACGATCCACTTCTCCGCGAGGAAGATGCGCTGGAGCGGGAGCGCCTCCGCCTCCAGCTCCGGAATCCAGCGTGTGTTGGTGATCAGGTCGGGGACCAGGTGGTCGGCGACCGCGTACGCGTCGAGGTGGTCGCGGACCTTCTCGTAGACGCGGATCAGGGCGTGCGTCATCAAGGTGTCGTCGGTGACGTGGCCGTCGCCCTTGTGGTATGGCGCGATGGGGCGCGCGGTCTTCCAGTCGTCCTTGTAGAACGGTTCCACGATGCCGCGCACCCGGCCGCCGTGCCGTTCGGCGATGGCCTGCGGGGTCCAGCCCTCGACCGGGCCGCCGAGCGCGTCGCCCACGGCGGCTCCGACGAGGGCGCCGGTGGTGCGGTCCTCCAGGGACGGGATGGGGCTCGTCGGGTTGGTGGGGGTAGTCATGCCGGGGTTCCTTCCGAAGAGAGGGGGTTGGTCGGGCTGCTCGTGGCGGCCAGGCGCTCTGCCAGGCCTATCAGGTCCGTGCCGGCCAGGCGCGGCAGCGCGCAGCCCGCGAGCGTGCGGCAGGCCTCACGCCAGCTCTGAGGGAACGCATCGGCGCCGTCGAGCGCACCGGTGAGGGCGCCGGCCAGGGCGGGTGCCGAGTCGGCGACGCGGGAAAGACAGGCTGCGGCAGGGACCGCTTCACTGACGGATCCGGCCGCTGCGGTGGTGACCGCGAGGGCGACGGGGACCGTTTCGGCGGCAGCGATGCCGTAGCTGTAGACATGGTCGACGATCTCGTGTTCCAGAACGGGCACGAGGGCGAACGCGTTTCCGGGCAGGCCGGGTCGCGCGGTCACCGCGGTGCGGGCCAGGTCGACGGCGCGCAACGCGTTGCGATGGATCTCGGTGCCCTCGGGCAGTTGGGCGAGGGCCGCGTCCACGCAGGCGTCGACGGGCGCACCGCCCAGTGCCGCGGAGACGGCCGCCGCCATGGCGCGGGCGCCGTGCACGCCGTCTCCGTCCTGGGTGTAGCGCGCGTCGAACTCGGCCAGGCGGGCGGCAAGTTCGGGCTCCCCCGGGTGCACTACCGCGAGTACCGCAGCGCGTACGCACGCGGCGTCGTCGAAGTAGTGCGGGTTGTCGTGGCCTGTCGCGGGAGGCCGCAGTCCGGCGGCGAGGTTGCCGAGGCCGGCCCGTACGGAGATGCGGGCGCGCAGCGGCATCTTGGCCGACTCGATCTCGTCCGCGCGGTCCGCAGCCGCCGCGATTTCGTCCGCGAGGGTGTTCCAGGCGAGTGAGAGCGCGGAGCGTACGCGCTGGTCGGCGGGGAGGTCCCCGAGGCCGTCGGCGTAGGCGTCGAGGACGGAGTGCGCGGTGAAGGCCGCCCATTCCGCGTCGTCGGACGGGCCGAGGCGCAGTGGCTCCGAGGGCTGGTTCAGCGCGATCGGGACAGGCAGCGTCGTCGTCGCGTTCTGCTCGGCGAATGTGTCCAGTTCGCGGGTGAGGCGGCGCGTCCAGTCGGGCAGTCGGGCGGCGCGGTGACGGCCGGAGGGCCACCCGGCGGCGTCACCCGCTGCGATGCCGAGAAGCAGGCCCTCGACGCGGTGAGCGGCGTCCGCTGGGTCGGGAGGCATGGGAGTGAGGGGCCTTTCGGTGGTACCGGGTGGTGCGGCGGCGATGTCCCGGCGTTTCGTCACGCCGTCGCCCCCGCCCGGTCCGGCGCGGTGGGGATCAATCGGTCCGCGATGTCGAGGATGTGGCGTCCGGCCATGGAAGGGAGGCAGCTGCCGCGTACCGGGCCGATCGCACCCGCCCAGTCGGCGGGGATCGCGGCCTCGCCACGCAGAGCGCCTGCGAGGGCGCCCGCCACCGCGGCTGTGGTGTCGGCGTCGCGGCCCATGTTGACGGCGGTCAGGACCGAATCGCGGAAGTCGCCGCGGGCCACCGCGAACGCGCCGAACGCCAGGCCGACCGCCTCGGGCGCCAGGTCCGTCCACGGATAACCCCCGATGACGACGGCCTTGCGCACCGCTCGCTCCATCGACAGCTGGGTGCCGTCGGGGTCGCGGCGGGCGCGGCGCGCCGCCGACACCGCGCGGTGCAGCGAGCGGGCCGTCCACGAGTCGTCCGGTACGACGGAGAGTGCGGCCTGGACGACTGCGTCCGGGGTGTGGCTGACCATGGCCGCAGCGACGCCCGCCGCCACTGCCCGGCCGCCGAGGATCCCCTCGCCGTCGTGCGACACCGTGCCGTCGATGGCGACCAGGCGGGCCGCCTCGGCCGGGCGTCCGGCCGCGTAGACCCCGAAGGGCGCGGCGCGCATCGCGAGGCCGTCGCTCCAGGCGTGCCGGTGCTGGGCGGAGATGGGGGCGGCGAGGCCACGGCGCAGGTTCTCCAGGGTGCCGCGCTCGCTGAACCCGGCTCCCTTGAAAGGCCCTTCGTCGCGGTCGGCGATCCACTCGTGCCAGGCCGCCTCTACATGGTCCACGGTGAGAGCGGTGCCGTGGTCGGCAAGCAGCAGACCCGAGAAGATCGCGTACTCGGTGTCGTCCGTACCGGCCGGGTCGTCGGAGACGAACCCGTCGATGCGGCCCCAGCGTTCGCGGATCTGAGAGGGCTTCATGTTCTCGGCGGGGGCGCCGAGCGCATCGCCGACCGCGAGGCCGAGCATGGCGCCGCGGGCGCGATCCCGGAGCGGAACCGCGGCGGCGGGGTGGGAGAAGGGGACGGTACGGCGCCTGCGGAGGTCCGGTGCGCCGTCCGCCGGCGGCGCGGGGTCGGGGTCGAGCCTGACGCTCATGGTGGGTATGTGCTCTCTTCCGGGGGCGTGCTCGGGTTTCAGCGTTGGTAGCGGTCGAGGATGCGGGTGCCGTCGCCTGCGAGGCGTTTGCGCAGTTCCGCGATGCCGAACGCGCCGTTGTAGTACTCCTGGTAGGCGGGCGTGGCGATTTTGTCCTTCCACTCCGCGTAGCCGCGCACGCCGAGCACCGGGGACGGACTCAGATGGGCGGCGATGCTGACGCCGGTCTTCCAGCCGTACTTGTCGGTGTTGAGGGACGGATCCTTCAGCGCTGTCGTGCTGGTGGGCAACAGCCAGTCACCGCGTGCCAGTTGCACCTGGTGTTCGGCCTGGTTGAGGAAGGCGATGAAGTCGACCGCCGCCTGCTTGTGCTTGCTGTCCTGGGAGACCGAGAGGGTCTGCGGGGCGGTGCCCTGTGTCAGGCCGCCCTTGCCGGTGGGCATCGGCAGGACCGTCCAGTCGAAGCCCTCCGGGGCCTGCTGCTGCACCTGCTGGCGGTAGGAGAAGTTCAGCGGGAGCATCGCGTAGCGGCCCGCGTAGAAGCCGGGCAGTGTGTCCGAACCAGACATGCCGAGGCCGTTCCTGGGCGCGGTCCGGTCCTTGTTGACCTGCCGGTTGATCAGCTGTGCGACGGCCGATTCGGCGTTGTCGTAGCGGATCTCGTTCTTTCCTTCGGCGTCCTTGCGGAAGATCTTTCCGCCGGTGGAAAGGGACAGGTTGACGGACTGTGTGACCGGCTCCTTCATGGACCAGGCCACGCCGTACCGGTCGTTCTTGCCGTCATTGTTCTCGTCGTGTGTCAGTTTCTTGGTGACGCTCTCGAATTCGTCCCAGGTCCAGGGGTGCTCGGCCGTGGGGATGCGGACCTGCGCCTGCTCGAGGAGTTCGGTGTTGGCGATGAGGACGCGTGGCTCCTGGAGGAACGGGACGCCGTACGTTCCCTCGCCATGGGCGGTCGTGTCCCAGGAAGCCTGCGGGATGTCCTCGCGCAGTGTCTTCGGCAGGTACTTCGTCAGGTCGGCGAGGTAGCCGCCGTTCGCGAAGTCGGTGAGGTCGGCGGCGTCGTCGTGGATGATGTCGGGTGCCTCGCCGCCCTCGAAGGAGGTGAGGAGCTGGTCGTGGATGTTGTCCCAGCTGCCCTGGACGTACTTGACCTGGACATCGGGGTGGGTCGCGTTCCACTGCCTCACGAGCGCCTTGTTGGCGTCGACGGAATCCTTCTGCCAGGCCAGGCTGAGGAATTCGAGGGTGATCCTGCCGTCGGCGGAGTCCGTCCCGGAGCCGCCGCAGCCGGCGACCAGGGTCAGACAGAGGGCGGCGGCCGCGCAGACGTTCAGTCTCTTCATACGGATACGCATCAGCCCTTCACCGCCCCGCTGAGCATGCCGCCCACGAGCCGGCGCTGCAGCAGCGCGAAGAAGACCAGGCTGGGGATGGTCGCAAGGACCGAGGCCGCCGCCAGCGGGCCCAGGTCCGCTACGCCCTCGGCGCCGAGGAAGTGGGTGAGGATCACTGACATCGTCTGGTTCTCCGGGGACTTGAGGAGCACGAGGGCGAAGAAGAATTCGTTCCAGGCGGTGACGAAGGAGAACATCAGCGTCGCCACCAGGCCGGGCGCGAGCAGCGGCAGGACGACGCTGACGAGGGTGCGCAGGCGGCCCGCGCCGTCCATCGCCGCGGCCTCCTCCAGAGAACTCGGCACGGACTTGACGTAGCCCTGGAGCATCCACAGCGAGAAGGGCAGGTTCCAGACGACGTACACGATGATCAGGCCGAGGAGGCTGTCGATCATGTGCAGGTTCTTCAGGACCAGGAACAGCGGGATGATCACCAGGACGAACGGGAACATCTGGCTGACCAGGATCCAGACGGTTCCGGCCTGGCTGACCCGTGACTTGTAGCGGACCATCACATACGCGGCGGGGACAGCGATCGACACCGAGATCAACGAGGCGCTGAACGCCACGAGAAGGCTGTTGAGCGCGGAGTGGAGCAGCGGCTGTGCGTCGAACGCGGCGCGGTAGTTGTCGAGGCTGGGGTGCTGGGGCAGCCACGTCGGGTCTATGGCGCCCAGTTCCTGCGGCGACTTGAAGGACGTGGACACCAGCCACAGGAGCGGGAAGGCCAGGAAGACCAGATAGCACAGCAGGGCCAGATACTGGCAGGTGCGGCCTGCGACCCGCAGGGCGCGGACCTTGGGGAGAACAGAAGTCGCGCTCACGCCGCGTCCTCCTTCAGCTTCTTGCGCAGGAACAGGGTGAGCAGGACCGCGATCACGGCGACCATGACCAAGCCCATCGCAGCGGCGTAGCCGAACTGCCCGTACTTGAAGGCCTCTTCGTACGCGAACAGCATCGGAAGCCGCGTCTGACCGCCCGGGCCGCCCTGGGTGAGGACATACACCAGGCCGAACGAATTGAAGTTCCAGATGAAATTCAGGGCCGTGATGGCGAGGACGACGGGCTTGAGCGCGGGCCAGGTCACCGTTGTGAAGCGGCGCCAGACGCCGGCGCCATCGAGCTGGGCGGCTTCGCGCAGCTCGTGCGGAACGTTCTGCAGACCGGCCAGGAGTACGACCGTGGTCTGCGGCATGCCTGCCCATATGCCGACCAGGATGACCGCGGGCAGGGCGTAGGAGAGGTCGGCGAGCCAGTCGACGTTCTCGTGGATGAGACCGAGTTGGGTGAGCGTCTTGTTCAGGATGCCGGCGTCGGAGTGGTACACGAGGCGCCACATGATGCCGATGACGACCTCCGGCATTGCCCACGGCACAAGGGCGAGGGTGCGGGCCAGCCAGCGGAAGCGCAGGTTCTGGTTGAGCAGCAGAGCGAGGCCCATGGCCATCGCGAACTGCAGCGCTGTCACGCACACCGCCCAGATCAGGCCGATGCGGAAGGACTCCCAGAACAGCGAGTCGTGACGCAGGTCGAGAAGGTTGTCCAGCCCGACGAACTGGGTGGCTGCCGTGCGTCCCGCCTGCGCGTCGGTGAACGCGAGCGCGACACCGTACAGGAGCGGGCCCACGCTGAGGACCAGGATCGGGATCAGCGCGGGAAGCAGCAGGAACCAGGCGCCCCGGTCCAGGCCGAGCGCCTGCTTGCGCTTGGCGGGCGTGCGGGGCGGTGGGGTGCCGCGGCTGCCCGGGACGGCTCCGGCCCGGGAGGCGGTGAGACTCATGCGAACCTCGTGCTCTTAGCTGTCGGTCGCCGTTTGCGCGGTGGAGGCGCGCACGACGAGGCGGGGAGGGGCGGTAGTTGTGCGGGGAGGCGAGATCTCGGGGTGGTCTGTCGCCTGGCCGAGCCGTTCCAGGAGGAGTTCGGCGGCGTGTCGGCCGCGTTCGGTGGAGCCCAGGTCGACGCTGGTCAGTGGGGGCCAGCCGGCCTGTGCGAGGACGCTGT